>JBHHUY010000191.1:0-5855 GCA_046753965.1 Phycisphaerae bacterium | reverse complement strand
GTTGTCGCCGCATCAACTCGTCCAGCGGGTTCTCGATGTCGTGTTCGAGGAGGTGCCGGCCGATCGGGGATTCATCTTGCTGAAGGATGAGAGTTCGGGCCAGTTTGAAACCGAGGTCGTCCGATCCGAAGAAGAAAGCGGCGAGAAGATGCGGGCCAGCCGCACGATCGTCGACCACGTCATCGAGCACCGGCAGGGCATCCTCTGCTCCAACGCGATGAGTGACGAACGGTTCGCCGGCCCCGGCGGCCGCGGGTTGCAGGCGATCGGCCTCAAGTCCGTGCTCTGTGTTCCCATGATCGCCCACGAGACGGTGCTCGGCGTGATCTACGTCGATTGCGCGATGTCAAAGCACATCTATGCCGAGGAACAACTCCGGCTGCTCGCGGCGATCGGCCAGATGGCGGGCCTCGCGATCGAGGACGCCCGGCTGGTCAACGCGCGAATGCGGACCGAGCGACTGGCGGCGGCGGGGGAGACGGTCGCGGCGCTGTCGCACTACATCAAGAACATTCTGCAAGGGCTCAAGGGCGGGGCCGACGTCGTGGAACTCGGGCTGGGCAATCGGACGATGGAGACCGTGGACCAAGGGTGGGAGATCGTCCGCCGCAATCTCGACAACATCTACTCGCTCACGATGAACATGCTGGCCTTCGCGAAGCGGCGGGAGCCGCGGCGGGCGTCGGTTCAACTCCGGACGCTGGTTGAGGAGACGCTGAAACTAGTGAGCCACCGGGCTGAGGACAAGGGTATTCTGCTCAAGAACGACCTCGAGGATGTCATGCCTCCCGTGCCGGTCGATGAGCACGGTATTCGGCAGGTGGTGATGAACATCATCACCAACGCCATCGACGCGGTTCCGAAATCGACGGGGGTGGTGACGGTCCGACTCAACTACGACCAGAAGCAGGAAGCGGCCGTGCTCAGCGTTGGAGACAACGGCCCCGGCATTCCGCCCGAACTGCTCGATCGCATCTTCGACGCCTTCTATTCGACCAAGGGTCACGGCGGCACGGGCCTCGGTCTGGCGGTGGCCAAGAAGATCGTCGACGAGCACATGGGCCGCATTACGGCGAAATCGGTCGCGGGCGAGGGAACCCTGATCCGCGTGACCCTGCCCGTCGGCCCCGCCGGCGACGTGGACAGCGCCGGCACCCACGGCCCCGCGGAGCCCTGAGCCTCCGCGACCTGACGCCCGGCGGGGCCGGCCGATCCGGCCCGACGCTTTCCGGCCAGGACCGGGCTGCCACTGGGGCCATGACAGTTCAGGCGGATGACGACGCAGCCCTTCTTGGTAGCCGTGCAACGGCCGCCACGGGGGGCGGCCGCTACATGAGAGCCGCCTGAACTGTCATGGACCCGCTGCCACTTACGTGAGAGCGTGTTGGTTGGCGAATGGCGGGCTCCGTCTATAATCCTGTATTACCGACGTCGAGAATCTTTGCCTCTTGCGAAGAAACCTGTGGCTGCGGCCGACGGCCGCGCTGTAAGTCGTCAATTCATCTCGAAAGGACCGGACCATGTCATTCGTTCGCGACGTCTTGGCCACGAAGGGCGCGGAAGTGCACACGATCGGGCCGGACAGCACGGTGCACGAGGCTGCGACGGTGATGAACAACCACCGCATCGGGGCACTGATGGTGATGGACGGCGAACAGATCGCCGGCATCTTCACCGAGCGCGACGTGCTGAACCGCGTCGTCGCCAAGCGCGAAGACCCGGACGCGACCAAGGTCCGTCAGGTCATGACCGTCAAGATTGCCTGCTGCACCCGCGACATGACCCTTGAGGCCTGCCGGACGGTCATGGCGACACACAAGATCCGCCACCTGCCCGTCGTCGAGGACGGCAAGCTGCTCGGCCTGATCTCCAGCGGCGACATCTTTGCCCGCCGCCTGCATGAGCACGAAGAGACAATCAAGTACCTACACGAGTACATGCACGGGCCGAACTGATCGCCTCCTGTTCTCCCTGGTCTTGTCAGGCCGGCCCGCGACTTCCGCCCGCGAGGCTATGAGTGCGTCCCATGAAGTCCTGTGGCGCCGCCGTCTCGGCGGTGCGGACACGGGCGGGACGCCCGTGCCACAAAGGTTTCAGGACGCACTTTATGCCGGTTCCCCGTGCACCGTCAGCCGTTCCGCCACCGCTTCCGCGACGGCTTCGACGGTCAGATCGCGCAGGCAGCGATGGTCGTGCGGACATTCGCTCAGCGAGCGGAGATAGCACGGTGAGCACGCGAGATTCAGCCGAATCACCGCGTCCTGATGTCCACACGGACCCGTCCGAACCGGGTTCGTCGGGCCGAACAGGGCGACGAGCGGGCGATCGAAGGCGGCGGCCATGTGCATGGGTGTCGAATCCGCGGTCACGACGACGGCGGCCTCCTCGATCAGGGCGGCCAGTTCTCTCAGGGTCGTCCGACCGCAGAGGTTGTGAGCCGTGCCCGCCGAGGCCGAGACCGCCCACTCACCTGCATCGATGTCCGCGGCCCCGCCGACGAGGATGCTCGGGATGCCGAGGGACTGGCTGATGAGCAGGGCGAGCCGGCCGTAGCGTTCGGCCGGCCAGCACTTGGTCTGCCATCGTGTGGCGGGGACGAGGGCGGCGAACCGAGCCTTGTCGGACGCCGGCGCGCAGCCTCCGGGCGATGCCGGCTCGGGAGCGCTGCCGGTCCGACCGGCCGTCACGACGGCTGCCCGGTGCGGCAACACGGGCAGGCTCGCGATGCCAACGTTCGTCAGCAGGGCTGCGGCCCGCCGGCGATCTTCGTCGGTAAGCGCAATGGTGAAATCGAGCGGCAGACCGTCAAAACCCAGCAGCTTTGCGACGGCATAGTTCCTTTCGGCCGCGTGAATCTCTCGCCGCCCTCTCGGAATCCAATGGTTATAAAAAACCCAGGCGAACTCGCGCGATGCGCGGAAGCCGATTCGAACGGCGCTGCCGGTTGCCAGCGATAGAAAACCACTTCGGAACAGGCCCTGCAGGTCGATGACCAGATCAAAACGCCGCCGCCACAACTCCCCGACGAATCGCAGGAAGTCACGGCTTGCGCCGAGGCTGCGGCCGAGCCTGCCGTAACGCTTTCGGTCGAATAGAATAACCTCGTCCAAGGCCGGGTCGGCCTCGATCAGGTTGACGAACGGCGTCGCGACGAGCCAGGCCACATGTGCCTGCGGATAACGGCGCCGCAGGCCGCGAAGGACGGGCAGCGCGTGGATGATGTCGCCCGGCGAACTGGGCTTGATGAGCAGGATGCGTCGAAACTCGCGTCCGGCGAGGTCGTTCATGCGGGCAGTGTAAACTGAAGCGCCCGCTCGGTCCCGCTCAGGTCCCGGTGGCGGGCGACGGGTTCGAGACCGACATCGCGGCAGAAGGCCGTGACGGCATCGACTTGACCCTCGCCGATCTCGAGAAGCAGCGTGCCCCCGGGACGAAGGCAGCCGCGCACGCCTTCGGCGATGCATCGAAAGGCATCCAACCCGTCGCCGATGAAGCTTCGGGTCGGTGCCGGCGCCCCATCACCGCCGCCGGCCCCGTCGCGCATGAACAGGGCCTCGGCCGGCTCGTACTCCCGGACGTTTTCCGGCAGGCGGTCGCGCTCCTGTTCGGCCACATAGGGCGGGTTGGACAGGATGAGGTCGAACCCGCCTTCAAGCCGGGCTTCCGCGGGCAAATCGAGCATGTCGGCCCGCAGCAGCGCGATTCGATCAGAAACACCGTGCCGATCCGCGTTTTGCCGCGCGACCGCGAGCGCGGGTTCGGAGATATCCGTGGCCAGGACGTGGACGCGGGGATCGCGTTTCGCGACGGTCACGGCGACACAGCCGCTGCCGGTGCCGATTTCCAGCAGGTCATACCGCGCTTGCGGATGGGCCCGGCACCAGGCGAGGGCGTGCTCGACCAGCAGCTCCGTTTCCGGCCTGGGAATCAGAACGGCCGGGCTGACGATGAAATCAAGGGAATAAAACTCCTTGTGGCCGACGAGATAGGCGATGGGTCGATGTGCCGCGGCGGCTTGAACCAGTTCTCGGAAAGCGGCGCGATGCCCCTCACTCGGGCTGTCGCCGAACCGGGCGTACAGTTCGATCTTCGGGCAATCGAGCGCCTTGGCGAGAAGGAGTTCGGCGCAGAGTCGGGCGTCTTCGATGCCGCGCGTTTGGAAGTGCTGCCGCGTCCATTCGAGCAGGCGACCGATCGTCCAATCGGGGTTTGATTCGGTGGTCTGTTCCGCCATCATCCTCGCCGGCCGCCCGTCTGCGACTCAAGACTTTGCGCCCATGAACCGTTGTAGCCGGTCGATTTCGTTCTGGCTACCCACGAACAGGGGCGTGCGTTCATGGAGCGAAGCGGGTTCCTTGTCGAGGATGGACACGGTGCCGTCCGTGGCCCGGCCGCCGGCCTGTTCGGCGATGAACGCCATGGGATTCGCCTCGTACATCAGGCGCAGTTTCCCGCCGGGGGCCTTGGCCGTGGGCGGATAGAGGAAGATGCCGCCGCGGAGCAGCGTGCGGTGGAAGTCTGCAACGAGAGACCCGATGTATCGCGCGGTGTACGGTCCCGCCTCTTCGGTCTTGCACCAGCTCAGATACTGTTGAATGCCCTCGGGGAAGGAGTTGAAGTTGCCCTCGTTCACGCTGAACATCTTGCCGGTTTTCGGCATCAAGACGTTTTCCTGGGCGAGGATGAATGCGCCGACCGTGGGGTCCAGCGTGAACATGTGGACCCCCTGCCCGCAGGTGTAGCAGAGCACCGTGCTGGAGCCGTAGACGATGTAACCGGCGGCCAGTTGCCGGCGCCCGCGTTGGAGCACCTCTCTGCCGGGTTCGTCACCGTTGAAATTGCTCGTGTCGCGTTCATAGACCGCGAAGATGGTGCCGACGGAAACGTTCACGTCGATGTTGCTCGACCCGTCGAGCGGATCGAAGATGACGATGTACTTGCCGGTCGAGCCGGTGACTACCTTCGGCTCGTCGAGTTCTTCAGAGGCGATGATCCCCACGTTGCCGCGGTAGCCGAGACACTGCTCGATCGTGACGTTTGCCAGGATGTCGAGCTTCTGCTGCTGCTCGCCGTGGATGTTCACGTCGCCGGCCTCGCCGAGGACTTCCAGGATTCCGGCCCGGCGCACCTTCGCCGAAATGATCCGACCGGCCAGCATGATGCCGGACAGCAACCAACTGAACGCGCCGGTCGCCGTCGGGTGATGCCGCTGTTGATTGAGGATGTGCTCCTGCACCGTGACGAACGTCTTTCGGGATGTCAGGTCCAAGTTCAAGATGGAGACTCCTTAGTTGCTCGCGGCGAAGGATCGCATTGTGGGTCTCACGGGCCGGCGAAGGGCCACCCCCGGACGAATCGATTGTATCGCCCCCGCGGCGCAGGCCCAAGGGGCCGGCCCCGCACAGCGTCCCGCCGAACCCCGACGCATCGCCCTTCCAACGGCAGGAAAAACGTTTTACGAGACCTGCAATCGCCGTTGGCGATCCAACCTGCGAAGATCGTCGATCAAGGGGTCGAGTTCGCCGCCCGCGATCTTCTCCAGCGAATAGCTCTGGTTCACGCGGTGGTCGGTGCATCGATTCTGCGGGTAATTGTAGGTTCGGATGCGTTGGCTGCGATCGCCCGAGCCGATCATCGACCGGCGCGCGCTGTCGCGCTTCGATCGCTCGATGTCGTCGAAGTGCTGCTTGACGCGGCTGGCGAGGATCCGGCGGGCCTTGGCGCGGTTCTTGTGCTGACTCTTCTCGTCGCGCATCGACACCGTGATGCGCGTCGGCACGTGCTCGAGCTTGATCGCGCTCGAGACCTTGTTGACGTTCTGGCCGCCGGGGCCGGCGCTGCGGGCGAACTCGAAG
>JBHHUY010000190.1:0-5896 GCA_046753965.1 Phycisphaerae bacterium | reverse complement strand
AGGAGATCGACGAGGAGACGCTTTCCCGGGCCTATCGCCGTCAGGCGGCGGCCCTCGCCGAGGGTGGCGTCGACGGCATCCTCTGCCGATCCTTCACCGAACTCGACGCCCTCCGCATCGCCCTGGAGGCGGCAAAGGCCGCTACGAACCTGCCTCTGATCGGCAGCATGGTCTTCGACAGCGGGCCCGACTTCACCGAGACCGTCATGCACGTCACCGTGCCCCAGGCCGCGGCTGCGATCCGGGAGGCCGGTGCCTCGATGGTCGGCTGTGACCACGCCGAGCACCCGGACGCCGCCGCCGATGTCGTGGGAATGCTCCGCGCCGCCTGCGACCTACCCGTCTGGGTCGAGATCAATGCCGGCCGGGCCGAGTTGTCCGAGGATCGCCGCGTCTATCCGGAGACGCCCAAGGCCTACGGCGAACGGTTGCCCGCGCTGGCCCAAGCGGGCGCGACGATTATCGGCGGTGGCCGCGGCGCGACGCGCGACCACATCGCGGCCATGCGCCAAGCCCGCGATCGGTTCCTTCGGAGGCGGAAGGGCCGACCTTCAGCGCCTCAGTGAGAACCGGATCGATGGCCCGGATATCCGGCCCTGTGACGCCTTGGGCGGATCTCGGCGAGGCAGGTCGCGGCCATCCCCCGCGGCGGCCGTTGCGCGGAGGAGCCCATTCGCGCCTCCGCCTCCGAACCGGGGGCGGACCCTGCCCAGCGTGCGTCCCAAAACCTCCGTGGCACGGGCGTCCCACCCGTGTACACATCGCCGAGACGGCGGCGCCACGAGATTCCTGGGGCGCACTCCAAGAGAGACAACATGGTCATTCGTCTGAATCGTCGGGGGGCGTGCAGGTCCCGCCTCGTTGGTGCGAATCTTGACCCCCATCAGCCCTTCTGTATAATAGTGTGACTCGCGGGTTGCGATTCGACCTCGGTGGATTGCGGTCCGCGATGCTTTCCATCCCTTGGACGTGTGGGGGTCAGAGAACCAGCCCGCCCGAAAACGATTCGGGAGTCCCCAGCGCTTTCGTCCGAAGATGTCTCCGGGAGGTTTTTGATGGTGCGTACACTTCCGATATGCAGGCGATGGGTCCTCGCGCTCTTCTTGGCGATGTTCGCAGGTGCCCCGCTCGCCGCGCCGGCGCAGGACATGCCGGAAGACATGATCGGCCAGAATGAACAGGCCTGGCGAACCTGGAAAGCCGCCATGCGGGCGATCGAACGCCGGGAGTTCCCCGAGGCCGCCCGAAGCCTCGACGCGATCGCGGGCCTGAAGCTCTCGGAACTCCGGCTCGGCCTGATGGCCGACCGATCCGGAACCCTCGGCCTCGAACAATGGGCCGGACAGGACGACGCGCCGCCGGTGCTCGAAGGCCTCCTGGCGAAGATCAAGGAAGGCCGCCGACAGAAGAGTCTGGCGGAAGACGGCCTCCACTTCGCCGCCATCGGCCGGTTCAAGTACGCCGACGCCAGCTTCAAGGCGCTTGATGAAGCCAACCCCGACCCCGTCGCGCTCGTCGAACTCGTCCGACGCAATCCCAACCGTTACGACATCCTGCTCAAAGTGATGAGCAACGCCGAGGTCGGTCCTTCCGCGCAGCGATTCCTCGCCATGCTCAATCAAGGGGAGGAAATGCTGCGGACCGATCCCTACGAAATCGTCGCCAACATCGCCAAGCTGGGCGGTCCGCCCCGGATGGTCTACAACGCGACCAACCGCCTCAAGGATTCCGGCGAGTACGCGATTCCGCATCTGATCCAGGCCCTTCAGGACTCCGGCCGCTCCGATCTCCACCCCGCGATCATTCAGGTCATTCCGCAAATCGGCCGCGCCGGCCTGAATCCGCTGTGCATCGCACTGGGCATGAACGATGACGTCACCAAGGTGATCCTGATCGAGGCCCTGGCCAAGATCGGTTACAAACAGGCCGGGCCCTACCTCGCCAAGCTGGCCCGGGATGACCGCCAGTCGGGCCAGGTTCAGGCCGCAGCGAATCAGACGCTGGCCGCCCTCGGGGTCTCCGCGGGCGTCGAGGTCTCGCAGTTGTTCCTCGATCTCGCCGTCCACTACTACGACGACGTCGAGTCCCTCCGAGCCGATCCACGAAGCGACACCGCCAACGTCTGGTACCTGCGCGAAAACGAGCTTCGCTACGTCCCCGTTCCAAGGGCGATCTTCAACGACATCATGGCGATGCGCGCCTGCGAAGAGGCGCTGCTCGCCGGCGCGGGCGGCGATGCGGCCACCGCGCGCTGGCTGGCCGCCAACTTCCGCCGCGAGGCCAAGCTCGGCCTCGATGTCGAGAGCGACCAGCCTGATCCGCTTGCCCTCAAGGATGCCACGCGGCCCGAGAACTACCCCCGCGCGATCTACTTCGCCCGCGCCGCCGGGGCGAAGTACAACCACGCCGTTCTCGCCATCGCTTTCAAGGATCGGGACCCCGGCGTCGCGCTCGGCGCGATCGCCGCGCTTCGCGAGACGGCCGGCGAGCCCAGCCTGGTCGGCGCCGAGGACCTGAAACAGCCGCTCGTCCAGACCCTCGCCTTTCCCAATCGGCAGGTTCGCGTCAAGGCCGCCTTGGCGCTGGGCGCGGCGCTGCCGACCACGCGGTTTGCAGGGTCGGAAAACGTCATTCCGGTTCTCGCCGAGGCGCTCCTTCAGTCCGGCCGTCAGGCGGCGCTGGTCGTCGACCCGGACGACAACGCTCGGAACAAACTCCAGGCCCAACTCCGCTCAATGAACTACGCCGTCGCCGAGGGACCGAACCTCTACGCCGCGCTCCAACGCGGCAAGGATGCGAACATCACCGCATTTGACGTCCTCCTCCTCGCGAGCGACATGGCCAAGCCCGACGTGGCCGGCGCAATCAAAGAGATGCGAAGCCACTTCGAGACCGCCGCCACCCCCATCCTCATCGTCGCGAAGCCCGACCAGACCGCCGCCGCCAGCCGCATTGCGCGCGAGACAGCGGGTGTGGAAATCCTCCTGTCGGATGTCATCGACCTCGGCGATCCGGACCGGATCACCGAGCAGGTCGCGGGCCGCATCGCCCGAGCCTCACAGGCCCTGGGTATGAGTGCCCTGGATCGCGACCTGTCGATGCGACTCGCGGTCCAGTCGGCCGAGGTGCTGCGCGGCATCGCCGAGAGCCGGGTGAGCGTGTACGACTTTGCCAGAGCCGTTCCCGCACTCCTTCGAGCATTGAAAGGCGGCTCCCAGACCCTGCGCGTCGCCTGCGGCCACACCCTCGCCCTGGCCGGCAGTGCCGACGCCCAGGCGGCATTGGCCGAGGCAGGGCTCAATCCCGACCACGATCAGGCCGAGCGAATCTCGGCGTTCGGTGATCTGGCCGAGTCGGCCCGGCGCAACGGCGACCTGCTCGGCAGCGATCACGAGATCATCGCGAGGATCATCGAGTTCACCCTCAAGGAACCCGATCTCGTGCTCCGCGCCGCCGCGTCGAAAGCCCTGGGTGCCCTCGACCTGCCCAGCAACAAGGCCAGCGAAATCATCCGCGCACAATACGCCGGCTGACCCCCGAGTCGCTGTGATTGCGACGCCCGGTTTGCCCGCGTGACCGCATCGTCCGGCTTGCCGGTTGATCCCCGGCGTAAGTCCGACGCTCAGCTTGCCGTTTGGCGACCCGAGTAAACGCCGCGCACGGCTTGCCGTTTGGCGGCCCTTCACGCTCATCGCCCGGCTTCAGTTCTCAAACCACGCAATCACTCCGAAACACCCATTCATTTTGGCCGAAGCAACCGAGCCGACGCCTGCGTTGCGATCCGAAGCGGCGCGAACCGCGTGAGCACCGCGCCGATTCTGTTCAGCAAACCCGGCACATAGGCCGCGCGCCCCCGCGCCAACTGCCGGTACGCCAACTCCGCGATGACCTCGGAATCATGGCCCGTCCGGCTGAATGCGGCCTTCCGAGATTCGAACCCGCCGTGATCGAAAAACTCCGTCCGAACCGGGCCGGGACAAACGCAGGTCACGCCCACCCCGCGGCGCCGCGCCTCCTCCCAGATCGCCATCGAAAAGCTCAGAACGAAGGCCTTGGTCGCACCATACACCGCCATGTACGGCGTCGGCTGATAGGCCGCCGTGCTGGCGATGTTCATGATCGCCCCCGTGCCGCGGTCGCACATCGCCGGCAGAACTAGATGGGTGAGCCTGACCACGGCGCCCATGTTCAGCGCCATCATGCGTTCGAGCGCGTCGCTTCGTTGCTCGACGAATCGCCCGTATTCCCCCACGCCCGCGTTGTTGATCAATATGTCTATCTCGCCCGCTTCGCGGCGGGCCTCGCGGACGACCCGCTCGCACGCACCCGCCTCCACCAGATCGGCGCTGATCCAGACCGTTTTCCCGCTGCGGGTGTCGAGTTCCTCCGCCAACGCCGCCAGGCGGTCGGCGCGCCGGGCGACGAGCAACGGTCGGGCGCCCGCGCGGGCGAACCGCCGGGCCAATGCCGCGCCGATCCCACTGGACGCGCCGGTGATCAGCACGGTCTTGTCGCGAAACATCGGCTCCTCCTCTCGCGATCCATTCCCCGGCACCCTCTTCTTCTTCCTTTCCGCCCCCGCGTCCCCTCCGTTCCATCCGTCCTCGGCATTCTGCGTAACGCCCGCCCCCCGTGGCGGACGTCGGAACGCGCATACTCCGCTGCGCAACGGCCGCCACAGGGGCGGCCGCTACATGAGATTCCCCTGATCTGTCATGCACCGGTTCTCCGGGGGCATGTGCCGTTCCGGTTGCCGCACCGGGATGCCGCGCATAGACTACCGACGGAGATGCGTGTAGACCAGACGACAACTCGAGAGAACACCCTCGGTGGATCGGTCGTGTCCGGCGCCGTGCTCGTGTGTCTCGCGCTCGTCGGCGCCGAAGCGGCGCTGTCGGCCTCCGCCATGCTGACCGGCCGTGATCTCGCCCCCGAGGTTGCCGTGCGCGTCGTGATGCCGCCTCAGCCCGTGCTCCTCACCGGCGGCGTGCGCCCGGCCTGGACACTCGCTGCCCTCCTCACGCTCCTCGTCCTGTGCCCTTCACCGATCCGGTTCGTGTCGCGACTCGTGGTCGAGTCGCCCCGTCTTTCACATCGGCGAATCGAAGCGCTGGTGAGACTCCGCCGCAAAATCGGCAACGCCTATCGCGCCGGCGGCCTCTACGGTCCCTAGCCCGCTTCCCTCGAGCGAGTGTGTGCTCGCGGGCGTCGGGTCGATCCAACCCGTACATCCCGCCCACGGGCGCGAAAACGGCCGTTCACTTCTCCGGGACATTTGAAAGCGGTGCCCTCATGCCCGTGTTAGACGTCGTTGGAAAGGGGTTTCGCAAGGTCTTCGGCTCACGAAACGAGCGGATGATCAAGCGTTACCAGATGGTCGCCGACCGGATCGGCGAGTACGAAGCAGAATTGCGGGGCGATTTCGATCGCCGCTTCGCCGAAGCCGAGTCGCGGATCGCCGCCGACCTGTCGGACGAAGACCGTGCGACGGAACGGCAGAAGATTCGCGTGGAAATCAGCAGCGACCTCCGCGAGCGCACCGAGGCCCTGAGAAAGCGGTTCAAAGACGGTGCCGCCGAGGAAGAGCTGCTGCCCGAGGCCTTCGCTGTCCTGCGCGAGGCCTCGCGCCGCGCGCAAAACCACCGCCACTTCGATTGCCAGCTCATCGGCGGCCAGGTCCTGTCGGAGGCCAAGATCGCCGAAATGCGGACGGGCGAGGGCAAGACGATCGTCTGCCATCTCGCCGCGTTTCTCCAGGCCCTGCGCGGCAAACACGTCCACATCATCACCGTCAACGATTACTTGGTGAAGCGGGACGCCGAGTTCGCCCGACCGATCTTCGAGCTGGTCGGCATGACGGTCGGCTATATTCAGTCGCAGGTCGATCCCGGCGGCC
>JBHHUY010000189.1:0-5915 GCA_046753965.1 Phycisphaerae bacterium | reverse complement strand
TACTCGCGCCCGACTCGTTTGGGGGGGGGGGCGGTTCGCGCGCTGCGGGCCCCCAAACGGCACGCCGAGCGGAGCGGTGGTGCCTAAGCATCGGGCGATATCGTCGCGGCGGGCGCGTGTTGTTGCTGCCAGGCGAGGAGCGACACCAGTGCCCAGAGGCAGAAGGTGTGATCGGCGCGGCCCGCGGCGTGTTCCTCCAGCGTGTCGAGCGCGCCCGCTTTGCTCAGGATTGTGCCGAAGAAGCAGCGATCCTGCTCGATGAGGTCGCGCGCCATCCGGTTCAGCGGCCCGCGAAGCCAGGGGCCGACGGGCACCTCGAATCCCTTCTTGGGCCGGTTCCAGAGCTCGGGCGGCAGCTCCTTCTTGAACGCCTCGATGAGCAGGTGCTTCTTCCGCCAGCCGTGGAGCTTCCAGCGCCAGTCCATCGGGAAGATTTGATCGACGAGGCGAAAGTCCAGGAACGGCGAACGGACCTCCAGCCCGTGAGCCATCGACATCAGGTCCACCTTCGTCAACATGTCGTCGGGAAGCGAAAGCTGCCATTCCGTTCGTAGGTGGTGGTTCAGGTCGTCTTCCGATTTCGGTTCGCCGCGATATGCCCATAGAAGGCGAACGATGTCCTCCAACGCCGCGGCGGCACGGTCGGGCCGGTGCAGCAGCCGGGCGAAGGTGCGGTCGTCCGAGGTGCGCATCCAATTGGCGTATCGCCAGGGTTGGCGCCGATCCATCGAGCGGACGGCCCGCTTCATCATGCTGAACCAGCCGCCCAGGCGCGTCTCGCGCCGTGCGGGCAGACGCTCGATCAGCCGGCGGATCGGTCCGTACAACGGTGTTCGCGCGAACCACCCCAATCGTTGGATCAGGTTTGCCGCGGCGTATCGGTTGTATCCCGCGAACAGCTCGTCGGCTCCGTCGCCGCTCAACGCGACGGTGACGTGTTGCCGCGTCAAGCGGCTGAGCAGGTAGGTCGGCAGGGCGGAGCTGTCGGCGAACGGCTCGCCGATGTGCGCCTGCACCGTGGGGATGATCTCCCGCACTTCATCGAGTGAGAGCGGCAGGACGGTGTGGTCGGTGCCGTGCATCTCGGCAACGGCCTCGGCGTAGCGCGTCTCGTCGAAGTACGGCTGATCGGGAAAGCCGACCGAAAAGGTCTTCACGCGTTGCGAGGAGACCCGCGAGGCGACGGCGGTCACGATGGCCGAGTCGATCCCGCCGGAGAGGAAGACGCCCACCGGGACGTCGGCGACGAGCCGTTGCCGCACGGCCTCGGCCATCGTTTCGCGGATCGCGCGACAGGCCTCCTCGAAATCAGTTACGGCCGGCGCGACCGCAGGCGGCGGTGCCCACTTCTCGATCACGATGCGGCCGTTCTGCCAGCGAAGCAGATGGCCGGGACGGAGTTTCTGAACGCTTCGGAAGATCGTACCGGGGGCGGCAATGAAGCCGAGCGTCAGCAGTTGCTCCACCGCGCGCGGGTCCATGTCGAGGTCGGACAGCACCGGCCGCAATGCGGACATCTCGGACGCGAAGGCCAGCCCACCGTCGGGCCGTTCGGAGAAGAGCAGGGGCTTGACGCCCGTTCGGTCGCGCGCGAGGGAGAGTGTTCGCGTCGGCGCGTGCCAGAGGGCGAAGGCGAACATGCCGTTGAGCCGCGGAAGGAAGCCGAGCCGCGGATCGCGACGACAGAGTTCGAGCAGTACCTCCGTGTCGCCGGTTGAGCGGAAGCCGGCGCCGTCTGCCCGGAGTGTGTCCCGCAGTTCTCGAAAGTTATAGATTTCGCCGTTGAAGATCAGGGTGACGGCGCCGTCGGCCGAGCGCATGGGCTGGTCGGCCGCTTCGGTCAGGTCCTGCACCTTCAGGCGCGCGTGGGCGAGGGCCAAGCCCGCCGCGGGCTCCATGCAGGTTCCGCGTCCGTCGGGGCCGCGGTGCGAGATCGCGGCGAGCATCCGATCGAGTACAGTTGCATCGAGAAGTCCGGCGGAACGAACGTAGCCTGCGATACCGCACATGGTCGCGAGATCATAGGGGCCTTGGCGCGATGGACAAGTGGAAGACCCTCACGCGTGGTTGCGAAACACGCGCCACCCGATAAGCTGCGCGGGCCGGCGGAAAAACTGAACCGTCCTCCGGATCGGTCGCCCACGCCTGGAAGCGGCGGGGCGCGGATCGGCCGACCACATGAGAATCCTCCACATCACCCAATCACTCGATCCCAACTGGGGCGGCATTGCGCGCGTCCTGCCGATGCTGGCGGCCGAATTGGCCGCGGCCGGCGACACCTGTCGAATGGCCGTTTTGCGAGGCGGTCGCTTCGGGACGCCTTGCGAACCCACCGGTGTCGAGGTGCTTGCGTTTGCAGCCGAGAAAGCCGGCGGGCTGGGACGATCGGCCGGATTCGATCGAGAGATCGACGACCTGGTCCGGGATGCCGACGTAGTGCACCTGCACGGCCTGTGGGCGGGTCAGAACTGGTCGGCCGGCCGCGCCGCTCGCCGGCAACGCCGGCCGCTCATCATCACGGCGCACAACATGATGATGCCGTGGGCCTGGCGGCGAAGCTGGTGGAAAAAGCGCCCGATCGGCTGGCTCTTCGAGCACAGGAATCTCCGAAAGGCCGCGTGTCTTCACGCCTTGGCCGAGGGCGAGGCCGCCGCGATGCGCGAACTCGGTTTCAACCCGAACATCGAAGTGATCCCCAACGGCCTGCATCCCGCGGAGTTTGAAACGCCGCCTTCGGCCGAAGCCCTCGAGCGGCGGTTTCCAGAATGCCGCGGCCGCCGATGGGTGCTGATTCTGGGCCGCATCGCCGAACAGAAAGGCATCGTGCCCGCCATGCAGGCCTGTTTCGACGTGCTCTCGGCCGGCGGGGACTGGCACCTCGTCGTCGCGGGGCCGGACGAGTTCGGGCTGCGTCCGATGCTTGAAGCCGCCGTTCACCGGAAGGGCCTGGCCGATCGCGTGACCTTCGCCGGAATGCTCTCGCGGGAGGAGGTCGCGGCGGCATTGGGCCGCGCGTCGGTGCTTCTTCAACCAAGCCTGAGCGAGGGGTTGAGTCTGTCGATCCTGGAGGCGATGGCCGCCGGGTTGCCGGTGCTGATCTCCGACGCCTGCAACATGCCCGAAGTCGGCGCGTGCGATGCGGGCCGCATTGTCGAACCGAACCGCCGCCACATCGCGCCCGCCCTGCGCGAGTTGGTCGGCCTGACCGACGAACAGCGGCGCGAGATGGGCGCGCGCGGGCGCGATCTCGTCCGGGCCCAGTTCGACTGGGCGGTTCTCATCCCGCGCTATCGACAGATGTATGAACAGGTCGGCTGAGCCCACGCGGCCGGTCCGTCGCGCGTCGCCGGCGCGGATCAATCGTCCGGGCGGTGGGGGGGGACGGCGGTTTTGGTTCCGAGCAGGCGATCGATCAGCTCCGCCCATTGCTCGGCGGATCGCTGTGCGTCCAGCCGGTCATCGAAGAAAGCCCGCGCGGCCTGCCCCATGCTCGCCGCCTGCTCGGGGTCGGACCGCAGCGTCCGGATCGCGTCGGCCAGGTCGGCCGGGCAACCCTGGTCCACATGGAGGCCGGCCTGGTGGGTCTTCAGCCACTCTGCCACTTCCGACCGCTCGTTGCCGATGAAGATCGCGGGTCGGCCCGCCGCGAGAATCGCGTAGATCTTGTACGGCAGGGCCTGGTCGTACATGGCTTCGTGTTGGGAAATCAGGCACACGTCCGCCGTGGCGAGCAACGGGCCGAGGTGCTCGGCGGGTTGGTAATCCCAGATTCGACCGTTCGGCGGCAATCGGTCGCGGACATAGGCGCGGCCCGGCCCGTCGCCGATGAACTGGAACAAGATGTCCTCGCGGTCCGCGAGGAGCCGGCAGGCCTCCATGATCGTCTCAAACGGATGAGACAACCCCATGTTCCCTGCGTACTGAACGACGAAGCGCCCCTGAGGGTTGGACGCCTGCTGAAAGGTGTTGAGGTCGCCGTCGATTTCGACCCGCGCTGGATCGAACCCATCGTAGATGGTCAGGAGTTCCGCGGCCTCGATGTCTCGCGTTCGCGCGATCCGATCAGCGATGCCCTGGGAGATCGTGACGACCGCGGCCGCGTCGCGCATCGCGCGGGTGTCGCCCGATCGCCAGTAGCGATAGATCAGCGAGCTGCTCGATAGCCTTCCCAGCGTCGCCACGAGGTCGGGATACAAATCGAGGACCGTATAGACGTAGGGGCAGCCGTGAGCCCGGGCGATCTTGCGGGCGATGCGGGCGCCCCGCGGCGGCGCGGTGGTCGCGACGACCAGGTCGATGCGGCCGAGCCGCCGAGCCGCGCGGACGGCGCGGTGCTCGAAGGCCGCGAAGCCCAGGATACGGCGAGCCAGGGACCTCCCGCTGACGCTCGGACGCCGGACGCGCACGATCCGGACGCCCTTGTGCGTATTAACGGGCGGATGGATCCGCGTAGGTTCGTTCCACGCCCTGTTTCCGGTGAGGACGGTGATCCGCCAGTCTTCGCGGAGCCGGGCGAGCCGAGGCAATCGATCGGCCAGGACCGTAGCGCTGGCGACGATGTCGGGGTGGTAGAACTCGTTG
Organism: Phycisphaerae bacterium; assembly: GCA_046753965.1. GTDB lineage: Bacteria > Planctomycetota > Phycisphaerae > UBA1845 > UTPLA1 > JBHHUY01. The sequence continues at coordinate 1,334 of JBHHUY010000189.1, read as the reverse complement.
ATGAACAGGATGTTCTTGTCGGGGTTCATTTGAGACGCGCGCCGAGTTCGCGGCCAAGCTCTTCGAGGATTTGCGCGCGCTCATCGTTCAAGGCGCTCGCCGTGTCGAACGTGAAGCACAGGCGCGTCGATGCGTCGATTACCATCTCCAACTGTGTCCCCCCTCCTGTTGCCTCGGGGTCTTCAAACTCCGACGCGACGTCGCTTCGTTCGGGGTCGCGCCATTCGATCGACTCACCCTCCCGCACCAGCACGATGCGGTGGCACCCCATCTCCCGCGCGACCACGGCAAGCGCGCGGAGGCGCTGCATCTGATCCCCGGCCTGCCGCAGCTTCAATCGGGCGAGCACCGCCGCGGTGTGGAGCACCTTCGTTTCCTCTCGGCCGGTCCATTTCGCCGCCCAGCCGCCCCATTCCAGGTAGCCCAGGACCCGCGCGCTGAACAGGGCCATCACGAGCACGCCCGCAATGCCGAGGCCGAGGACGAGGTAGTTCGACATGGCCGCCGCGACGCACAGGAGCGAGACGATGATACTGGCGATGTAGATCTGAATCGCGGCCCTCGACGGCGTGCGGCCCCGCTCCAACAGGCGATGGTGGATGTGATCCCGATCCGACGTGAAGAGGGGTTGGCCCCGCACCATCCGGCGTGCCACGGCGAGCAGGGTGTCGAAGATCGGGTAACCGAGCGCGAAGAGCGGGATCAGAATCAGGACGGCGGTGTGGGACTTCTGTGCCGATCGGAGCGAGGCCAGGGCGAGATACATCCCCAGGCCGAGCGAACCGGCGTCGCCGAGGAAGAGCCGGGCCGGATGGAAGTTGTACCGCAAGAAGCCCGTCAGCGCGCCGGCGAGGACGATCATCATGACGGTCATGTAGTGGTTGCCGAGCCAGATGGCCACCACGGCGTTGACGGCCGAGGCGAGCAGACACACCCCCGTCGCCAGGCCGTCGAGCCCGTCGGTCAGGTTGATCGCGTTGGTGATTCCGATGATCCAAAGGAGCGACAGGACGATGCCGACGATCGGCGGGAGGATGACCGAGTCGAGCCCCGGAAGGGTCAGCGCCTCCATCCGAAAGCCGATCCAGACGGCGGCCACCGCGACGAGCGCCTGGACCATGAGCTTGACGCGCGGCCGGATCGGGTGTCGGTCGTCGATCACACCGAGCAGGATCATGCAGCCCGTGCAGGCAATCAGTCCGTGAATGTAGAGGCGGTTGGCCCGCAACATCTCGCCGACGAGATTGTCGAGCCGCATCGTGAGCAGCGTCCCGCCGAAGACCACGGCGAAGATGACAAGACCGCCCATCGTGGCGGTCGTTTGTTCGTGGCGC
>JBHHUY010000188.1:0-5953 GCA_046753965.1 Phycisphaerae bacterium | reverse complement strand
GCAGTGTGAAGGCTGCGGCTACGCCATCGCGCAAATCCCGCGATCTACCAACTGCCCCGAATGCGGCAAACCGGTGGCGGACTCCCTTCCCGAGCGAAGACAGCCCCCGCTGTTCGCGACGGCCGTCGGCCGATGGAGCAAGATGCGGTCGTTCGGCATAACGCTCTGGGCCGCGCTGTTCGACAAGACCTTTTTTCAGCGTCTCTCGGTCCACCCGCACTCTGCGGCGGCCCGCTCATACTTCCTGTGGCTTGGCGCGCTCATTGCCCTGTTTGTCATGACGCCGCTTGTTGACTCTCGGCCCTCCGCGACTTCCCGCACAGGGAGCGTCGAACTGCTCGGATTCGTCCTCGCCTCGACCATCCTGATGTTCATCGCGGAGTTCATCCTATGTGGCCTGTTGATCGTCTTTGACGCGGTCGTCCGCCGGCGTCCAGTACAAGTCGCGGCGAACATCGTCTTTTACGGCCTTTCCGCGCTGCTGCCCGTGGCGATGGCGCTGGCGTTCTTTGTCAGCGCGGAATCTCGTCTCCGGATTAAGCTCCCCGGGATCGGCATGGACAATCCGCGTACGGGGATGAGCATCGCCATCAGCGCGGTCCTGTTCGTCATCGGCGCCGCCTGCTGTCTGGTGGCCTGGTGCAGCTTCCGCCGCGCCATTCGCGACACGAAGGCGGCCAACGCCTGATTGAGCGCACAATCGGGCGCCGCTCATCAAACAGCAACGGCACGGCTCGGCAACCGCCGCCGAGCCGTGCCACCGCTTTCGCGACGCCTTCCCCGAAACCGAAAGCCTTTCAGCGCCACCATCGTAACCGGGGACGGTGCGTATGCGATCGTGTCATCGCGCGAACGTACCCGCGCCGTCCGGTCCGGCCGCTGGCCGTCGACATCGCGGAGGTCCGGCCGCGTCTCGCCCGCGCGAACCCGCCCGCATGGGCGGCTCGCTGCCGACTGCCGCCCGCGATGCTCAGACCCCGGCTGCCCGAAACCCGACCGTCGAATCCCACGGACAGGTTGAAGTTGGTCGCGACCGCCGGGCCGAATCGCGGGGCAACCGCCTGGCTCGCCGAGAAGCTGACCCCGTTGCGATCCATCCCGAACGCGATCCCCCGGCCGAAGCTCACCCGACCGCTGCGGGTGCGCGTTTGAGCAAAACCCGGTCCGCGACCGTTGTAAGCGGCGGAAGCCGCCGCCGTGCCGGGACCGCGACCATTCGAAGCGGCCGAGGCGCTCGTCGTCGCTTGCCCGGCCCGCGCCGACGCTGCGCCGATCAGAATCACCAGGGCGGCCAACGGTGTCGGAACGACCCGCCGGAGTCGGCCGGACTGCCCGGACCGAAACTTCATTTCGACATGGGTCTTGTTTCTCATCGTCCTGCCGCTCGGACCGAGAAACCGATCGATTCGTTTGTCCTGTCGCTTCGTTGTCATTGATTCATCCTCCCGAGACCGGCCGGCGGACCTCGCCGAGGCGGGCCCGGCCGACCGGTGTTTGTGCGTCATGGATCCTCAGGGCCTGATCTCCACCGCCGCGCTGTCTACCCGGCTGCGACCGAAGTAGCTCGACCGACTGGAGGCCCGGACTCGCGCGTTGCTCCAGCGCCCCGGACCGCTGATGCTGACACCGAGCCCGTTCGCGCGTGCCCGTCCGTGGAATCGGGCGCCGGCCCGGACGCGCACGCGGCTGGTCGCGAGTCCGCCGAAGGTGTCGGCGATCGAGTCACTCTCCGCGACCGCCCGGCCGTGAAACCGCCCATGGCTCCGGGCGTCACTGTCGCTGTACGCCCGACCGTATCGGCTCAGCGCGAGTGAGGACGACCGGCTGTAGGCCCGACCGCGAAAACGCCCGTGGGCCCTGGCGCGGCTGTTGCTCACGGCCACGCCGCCGATGGTCGCGGCGATGCTGTCGCTCACGGCCAGCGCCCGGCCGCCGTATCGGCCGTAGGCGTCGGCCCGCGCGTTACTCACGGCGAGACCGCGATCGGCAATCGCGAGCGAAGTGCTGACCGCCCGGCCTCCGCGCCGACCGTTCGCGATCGAATTGGCCACGGCTCGACCGCCGTTCGTGCCGACGGCATAGGCCGTCGCACTTCCGTTCCCGGTTGCGAAGGCGTTGGCGCTGCTCGATCCGCCGTTCGTCGCAACAGACGTCGCGACCGCTTCGGCCGCCCAGGCCGGACTCGAAACCCAACAAGCGACCAGGGTCGCGAGGCTCAGTAAGCGTTTCATGGCAAACACTCCTTTCTTGAAGCTGCCGGTGTTTGTTTCCGGCCGCACACGCCGTGCAGCGACGTCCTGAGAATAGACACATCCGCGGCGCGTGAGGTTAGCGGCCGCCCCGCCGCACGACGCACACCGACAGACAGAAGGAGGTTGCGTGAATGAAGAAAAAGCGCGTGAGCGCGGTGCCGGAGGAGCGTTGGGACGCGTCGCGAGATCTCAGCGCAATGACTTCCGAAGAGCGACGAATCCGCCCATCCAGCGCCCACGGACGCCTGTCGATGGGCCGGGCAAACCAACGCTGCCCGAAAAACCGACCGCGCAGGAAAACGCCCCGGCCGTGTCCGCGGTAGACACGACCGAGGCGATGACACTGATCTGATTCAGCCGTCGCTCCGCGTCGGATTCAAAACGTGGGAGCGGTCTCGAAGTCGGCGGGGAAATCCGCCTCGTTGCCGGTCGGCGCCGTCAGGAAATCAAAGTCCTGCGTGTCATAGTTATCACACGCGCCGCTGCTGTCGACCGCCTGATCGGCCAGGCTGACGCAGATGTTGCTGAAGCTGACCTGCGACGTGCCGCCGGTGGCCTCGCCCGAAATCAACACGAAGCCCGACCCGCGCAGCCAGTGGCTCGAGAACGCGAAGTTCTCCAGGCCGAAGGGGCTGCTCGTGAAGTTACTGTTCGATCGCACGGTCTTCTCGACGGAGCCGTCTGTCGCGGTGCGCACGTCCACGCGCTGATGTCCGATCGACATGGTGTAGTTCTGGCGCACCTTGCCCGCGACAAAGGCTTCGTTCCACTTGTGCGCCGAGTCGGTCCGATCCCACTTCACGCGGACCTGCAGGTCGGAAGAGGCCGTGGCCCGAGCCGCGCTCGGCTTGAAGACCATCTCTCCCGCGCCGAGCGTGTCCGCCGACGGCCGCTGCGTCACCAGCGCCGTGAGAAACCGCTCATACCCGTTCCCGCGGTCCATCCACATGCGCATCGCCACGGGGTCCTGGGTCGCCGTGCCGCTGCCGTCCGGCTGGCCGTCGCCGTCAAAATCGAACGCGGCGAAGTCCGCCTTGTATGACACTTCCTGGCCATCGACCGTCAGCGTGCCGGAAACCTGTGTCTGATCCGGACTCTCGAAGTCACCGTTGATGGCCGCTCCGAGCGCGAACGCCCGCCGGGCCGTGCGCTGAAAGGCATGCATGATCGCGCCCGTCGCGCGGAGCGTGCGGTTGTAGGCCGGCACGCCGTTCACGAGCAGATCGCTGTTGGCCGTCTTGCCGCTGACATCGTCCGAGTCCGAAAGCTCGTCGATCTCGAGCGTGATGTCGCTCGGCAGAAAGGCGGCTACGCTCTCACCTCCGCCGGAACCCCCGAGCCCGCCGAGGAATCCGCTGTTGCACGCCGCCGCGATCATGGCGACACCGCCCGTCAAGGCCAGAATCAAACTTCCCTTCTTCATTGCTGCTTCCCCCTCCTAACAGAGAATTGACGAGACGACCCGCGCCGTCAGGACCCATGTCGCCGCTATCGGTCAGGCAGGCAAGGGACGTTCAAAACACTTTGAAACGGATTGGGACCTTGATCGAGCGTTCGAGAAAAACGCGCGGCGGGCAGACAACCCGACGGTTGGACGGACCACCGACCCCGCATGTCGCGCCGGATCACTCAGGCCTCGTCCGAGAAATCGGCCGTGCCGTAAACCTCGTCTTCTTCCGCGTCCAGATCGCCGCGATAATCCCCCTGTTCCATTTCGCGGTCGCGCTGCTTGCGGATTTCCTTCCACTCCTTCTCCGTGATCATCACCTCGCGCGCCTGGCTGCCCTTGTACTGTCCGACAAGCCCGGCCTCGGCCATCTGCTCGATCAGGCGGCTGGCCCGGGAATAGCCGATCTCCAGGCGGCGCTGCAGCAGGCTGACACTCCCCCGCCGACTCTGCACGATGATATCCACCGCCCGGTCAAACAGCGGATCACGTTCGGCGCCGCCCTCCCCATCCTCGGGCCGCAGGCTCTGAAGCTCGTGGTGGAATTGCGGCTCGGCCTTGGCGGTCAGGTCCTCAATCACGGCCTTGAGCTCGTCTTCTTCGATGAACGTGCCCTGGGCGCGGACCAGCTTCGATGAGCCGGGCGGCAGAAACAGCATGTCGCCCTCACCCATCAGCACCTCGGCGCCGTTCTGATCGAGGACGATGCGGGAATCCATCCGGCTCGCCACGCGAAACGCCATCCGGCATGGCAGATTGCTCTTGATCAGGCCGGTCACGACGTTCGCCTGGGGGCGCTGCGTCGCCACAACGAGGTGAATGCCGACGGCGCGGCTTTTCTGAGCCAAGCGGCTCAGGTGGTGCTCCACCTCCTTGCCGCTCGTCATCATCAAGTCCGCCAGCTCATCAATGACGATCACGATATACGGCAGATGCGTCGGAATCTGCATCCGCTCCTCATCCGTCCTCGGACCAAACCGCTCATAGATCGCCTCCTTGCCGAGTCGGTTGAACCCGGCGATGTCACGCGCGCCGGCCTCGGCGAGCAGCTCGTAGCGCTCGTCCATCTTGGTCGTGGCCCACTCGAGAATCAGTTCGGCCCGCTGCATGTCGCTCACGATGGGACACATCAAATGCGGAATCCGGCTGAACGCCGTGAGTTCGACCACCTTCGGATCGACCAGGATCAGCTTGACATGGTCCGGCCGCTGCGTCATCAGAAGCGACGTGATGAGCGTGTTGATCGCGACGGACTTCCCGCTTCCGGTCGTCCCCGCGATCAGAAGGTGCGGCATCGTGGCGATGTCCTGGATCAGCGGATGGCCGCTCGCATCCTTGCCGATGAAGACGGGCAGCGCCATCTTCGTCGGCTGCACCCCGCCGAGCATGATGAGTTCCTTCAGGCGGACCGTTTCCTTGTCCGGGTTCGGCACCTCGATCCCGATCGTGTTCTTGCCCGGAATCGGCGCCACGACACGCACGGCCGGCGCCTTCAGGGCTCGCGCGATGTCATTGGCGAGCGAACTGATCTGGCTGACCTTCGTCCCGGCCGCCAGCTTCAATTCGAACATCGTGATAACGGGGCCCGTGTCGATCTCAACAACCCGCACCTCAATCCGAAACTCCTGAAGCGTGCGCTCCAGGATCGCCGCCTTCTCACGAACCACGACCTCCTGCATCTCGCTGTACTTCACCTCGGGATCGCCCAGGAGCGACAGCGGTGGCAGGACGTAATCGCCCAACTCCTTCGGCCAGGCGCTCTTGGGAATCTTGCCGTGCGCGCGGTCCCGACCGAGCATGCGAATGATCAGATCGCGATTGATCGGCGTGTCGGGTTCGTGACCCCCGCCCGCCTCCTCTCCTTCCTCATCTTCGTCTTCGTATTCGTCCTCCTCCTCAGCGATCTCCGCCTCCGATGCCGCGTCCTCTGCATCTTCCCAATCCGCCCCTCCATCGCCGTCCGGCCGAACGTCGGGCCCAGCCGCATCGGTCCCGGCGCCCAGCATCACCGGCATCAGCCGGTCGCCGCGCCGGCCGGCCGAACGCAGGGTCGCCACGATCTTCGCAGCCTGCTCCTTGACGTGTCGGATAAGCCTCGGCAGCAGGACGATGGCATGGTCGGCCGTCAGCAGGAAACCCACGATGAAGGCGGCGGCGATCACCAGGGTCGCACCGAAGGTGGAGAGGTTCTGCTTCAAAACGTGCGCGACCGCGATCCCCAGCATACCGTAACCGCCGTTGGGGAAGGCGTTGA
>JBHHUY010000187.1:0-5957 GCA_046753965.1 Phycisphaerae bacterium | reverse complement strand
GTCGCCAACCTGCCGCCGCTGTGCTGGCTGATGAATCGCGTCTTCGGCCCGAGATCGCAATCCTGTTACGTCACCGATCCGAGGATCATCGACCCACACCTGGTCACGATCGGGCGCAACGTCATCATTGGTTTCGGCAGCATGATCGCCGGCCATCATCAAGAGCAGGACCGTGTTGTCATCCAACCCACGGTCATCGAGGACGACGTCCTGATCGGCGGTTACGCGGCCATCTCGGGCGCCCACATCAAGAAGGGCGCGAAGGTCGGCGCGGGCTCGGTGGTGTTGCCGGGCAGCGTCATCGGCGAGTACGAATACTGGTCCGGAAACCCGGCACGGCGCCGCCAGCGCCTCAAGCAACGGGGCGACGCCGAATCGCCGAAGGACTGATCTCGTCGAACGCAGGCCGCGCGGCGTCTGGAATCGCATCCGAACTACGGCTACGATCTCATTCAGTGAGGATCCGGCCGCTCACCGATTTCGCCGACGGAGGGCGGCGTCGTTGGTGGGCGGATGCCGGGTACGAGTGCATCCTTCGACTCTTGTGGCACGGGCGTCCCGCCCGTGTACCCACCGCCGGGACGGCGGTGCCACTGGACTGCCGGGACCCGCTCCAGGCAGCGGCGCGTTCGACGCCGATCCGATTCAGTGTGATCATGCCCGACACTGCTTTTATTCTGATCGTCGAAGACGAGCCGTCTCACGGCGAGGCCGTGAAGGAAGGGCTCGAACGGGCCGGTCACGTCTGTCACCTCGTGGATTCGGGTGACGCCGCCTTGGCGTCGATGCAGCAGCGGATTCCCCACGTCGTCGTGTCGGACTATCGGCTCGGCGGCGAGTTGAACGGGATCGATGTCCTGACTCGCGCGCACGCGATCAGCCCGTGGACGCAGGGCATTCTGATCACGGCCTACGGCGACGAACAGATTGCGCGGGACGCCTTCAAGCAGGGCGGCGTTTTTGACTACCTCAAAAAGCCACTCGATCTGGAGGTCCTTCGCGCACAGGTGGAGAGCGCCGCACGCCAGGCGATGATTCTCCGTGAAAACCACCACATGCGGCAGGCCTGGGAAGGCGCCGACTCGTTCGAGGGCATCATCGCCGTCAGCGGTGCGATGAAGAGCGTGCTCGACCGGGTCCGGCGGTTGGCCAAGACCAAGCTCACGGTGCTCATCTACGGCGAATCGGGGACCGGCAAGGAGTTGATCGCCCGGGCCATTCACAACAACTCGGATCGCCGCGGCAAGGTCTGGATCCCCGTCAATTGCGCGGGCATCTCAGAAGGCGTCCTCGAGTCGGAGCTGTTCGGGCACGTCAAAGGCGCTTTCACCAACGCGAATATGGATCGGCGGGGCTTTTTCGAGGAGGCCGACGGCGGCACGGTCTTTCTCGACGAAATCGGAGACATGCCGACGCGCATGCAGGCGAAGCTGCTGCGCGTGCTCGAGAACGGCGAGGTGCTGCGCGTCGGTTCAAGCCGGCCGATCCACGTGGACGTCCGCGTCGTCGCGGCGACCAATCAGAACCTGAAAGAGGCCGTCGGCCGCAGAGAGTTTCGCGAAGACCTGTTCTTCCGAATCAACCAGGCCGAGATCAACCTCCTGCCGCTGCGCGACCGGCGCGAGGACATCCCGCCGTTGATCCAGCACTTTCTTCAGAAGGCCAACAAGGCCGGCGGCAAACATGTGACGCGGCTGACCCCCGAGACCCTGCGGCTCCTGCACAACTACCGTTGGCCGGGCAACGTTCGCGAGCTCGAAAACGTCATCAAACAGATGGTCTTCCTCTGCGACGGCGACACGCTCGACGTCGGCGACTTGCCGTCGACACCGCCGATCAACGTCACGACCGACATCGTGCCGGTCACGCCGCGCAACCTGAACGTCACGCTGGATGAACTCACCAAGATCGCCATCCAGCACGCCCTCGCCCAGCACCGGGGCAACCGGGAAAAGGCCGCCAAACAACTGGGCATCGGCGCGCGAACGCTGTATCGAAAGCTCAAGGAATACGGGATCTCCTGAGGCGTGCGGCGCCGATCGCCCCCTGTTCAATCTGAACCGTCTCCCCATGCCGACCTGGACCGATCGAGATCGCAAGCACATGCACCTGGCGCTGGAACTGGCGCGGCGGGGCGAAGGGCGCGTCGAGCCCAACCCCATGGTCGGCTGCGTCATCGTCAAGGGCGGCCGAATCGTTGCAACGGGTTATCACACCCGGTTCGGCGGCCCGCATGCCGAGCGCGTCGCCCTTCAGCGCGCCGGCCCGGCGGCGCGGCGCGCGACGGCCTACATTACGCTCGAACCGTGCGGCCATTTCGGCAAGACCCCGCCGTGTACTGACGCCCTGATTCGCGCGCGCCCGCGGCGCGTGGTCGTGGCGATGAAAGACCCCAACCCGCTCGTCGCGGGGCGCGGTCTCCGCGCCCTCCGCGCGGCGGGCATCCGCGTGGACCTCGGTCTGCTCCGGTCCGAGGCCTGCGATCTCGCGGCGCCGTTCATCAAGTTTCACCGCGAGCGACGGCCGTACGTCATCCTGAAATGGGCCCAGTCGATCGACGGCAAGATCGCCACGCGGACCGGAGATTCCCGCTGGATCACCTCGCGCCGAAGTCGTGCCGCCGCCCATGCGATGCGGGCGCGGGTGGATGCGGTCATCGTCGGCGTGGAGACGGTCCTGGCCGACGATCCGGACCTGACGGCGCGGCTGGTGCGGCCGCGCCGCCAAGCGACCCGCGTCGTGCTCGATACCCGGCTCCGGACACCGCCGCGATGCCGACTCGTTCGATCGGCGCGGTCGGTGCCCACGCTCATCGTCACGGGCTCGAACCAGGCGGCGACGGCCCGCCGCCGGCTGGAGCGGGCGGGCTGCGAGGTGGTATCGGTCGGCGGAGGGTCGGGCGGCGTGCACCTCGGTCGGCTGCTGGACCTGCTGCGCGCGCGGGAGATGACGAATGTTCTGGTGGAAGGCGGCGGCAAGGTTCTGGCTTCGTTTCTCGATGCAGGACTCGCGGATGAGGCGCGGGTCTTTGTCGCGCCGCGGCTCATCGGCGGAGCCGCGGCGCCCGGGCCGCTCAGGGGCCTCGGACCGGCCCGAATGGCCGATCGGGTCGACGTGAAGCTCCGGTCACGCTTCGACTGCGGGCCCGATCTGTGTTATCATCTGAGGTTTCAGCATCGGAAGCGAACCGGACGTATTCGGCCGCCCCGCTGACCCGCCGGGCCCTGGCCGGCATCGCTTCAGAATGAGAATGTCTCCGGAGAGAATGATGAAGACGATTCGCGTTTCGATCATGATGATTGTGTTCTGCGCCGCGCCGGTGTCGGCCGCTCCCGCCCCGGAGGCCGTCAAGGTACTGACTCAGGCTCGGGCTGCCGCCGCCGCATTGAAGTCCGTGTCCTTTGATGCCACCGTTCGGGGCGAGGGGTTGATGGCCGACCGTCTGCCTGTGATCAGCGGCCGGGTTCTGGCCGTTCGCGGCCCCACACAGGCCACGCACAAGCTCTACATCGAAGGCATCAACACGGCGCCGGTGACCGCACAGACCTCCACATTCCGCTACGCCTGCGATGGCGAGACGGCCTACAGCGTGGTCGATCAGGCGAAGATGTTCGTGAGCGGCAAAGCGATCGACGGCCGGACCGTGGAACGCAACGTCCTGTTCCCGCCGATGTACTTCGACGCCGAGCCGTTCAAGACCGCCCTCGGCGCCGCATCGATCGAGTCCGGCGGCGTGCAGACAATCGAGAATGTGGAATGTGATGTCGTCCGCCTCGTGTACGATCCCGTGGGGCGCCGGCGGCAGACCCTGTACTTCGGCCGACAGGATCACCTGCTGCGTCGAACCGAACAGCCGCTGATGCCGACGCGGAGCGGCGAATCCCGGGCCACCCTCGTCTTCACCGCCAGCGGACTGCAGCGCGATCCCGACCTCGGCAAGACCGTCTTCTCGCTCGTGGCGCCGGAAGGGTACCGCCTGCAACGGTTTTCTCCCATTCAAACGGCGCTCCGTGCTCCGCGGCCCGCCGCACGGGCACTTCCGGCTGCGAAACCGGCCGGGGATTCGAGGCGTCTGGCCGCCGGCGTTGAGGCGCCCGACTGGACCCTGACCGACAGCCACGGGAAGGAGGTCAGCCTCAAGAGCCTGCGCGGCAAGATTGTCGTCCTCGATTTCTGGGCGACCTGGTGCGGCCCCTGTCGCAAGGCCATGCCCGGCATGCAAAAGCTGCACGAACGATTCAAGGGCAAGCCCGTCGCGGTCTATGGGGTCAATTGCAAGGAACGAAATCCCAGGGCCAACCCCATGGCCTACATCAAGCAACAGGGCTATACCTACGGGCAGTTGCTGAACGGCAACGCGGTCGCCCGGGCTTACGGCGTCTCCGGGATTCCCGCCTTTCGTGTGATCGACAAGGACGGCAAGTTCCTCTACCTGGGCCGCGGCTACCGGCCCGATATGGACGACATCCTGGCGAGCGTCATCGAAAAGGCCCTCAATGAGTCAACCGGTTCGCGCTGAACCGACGCGGCGTTCGACGGACCGTCCCCCTCTTCAAACGCCGGCCCGCCGGACCGACCCGACGCCCCTCCGGCGGCGCCGGCCACAGTTGTTGTGGGTCATCCTCGCCATCGCGGCCGCGCTCCGCGTCGTGGGCCTGGAACACGCTCCTCCTCCGCTGAACCAAGATGAGGCCTCGCGAGCCTATGACGCGTGGTGTCTCCTGGAGACCGGCGCTGATCGCCACGGTCGCCCGTGGCCGTTTTTTCTCGAGAGCTTCGGGCCGGGCGACTACACCGCCGCCCTGAGCGTCTACCTCACGGTTCCGTTCGTCGCGCTGCTCGGACCGAGCGTGACCGCCGTGCGGCTTCCGGACGCGTTGCTCGGAGTGGCAACGATCGCATTGCTGTACGCCTGGTGGCGCCGACAGGCCGATGGAACAACCGCGATCCTGGCGGCGACCGTTCTGGCCCTCGATCCCTGGCACATCGCGTTGAGTCGAACCGCCCACGAATCCGGCTTCGCGCCGTTCTTCCTCGTGGCCGCGCTGATGGGCCTGTGCTTCGCCGGGCTTCTGCCGGAAGCGGAGGCGAACTCGAAACCGTCTCGCGGGCGAGTGGGGGGGCGCGCCGCCTGGGCGTCTTTCGCCGGCGTGATGCTGGCGATGCATACGTGGATCTATCCGGCCACCCGTCTCTTCACACCGGTGTTCGTCCTCATCATGGCCGCGCTCTACGCGCGACCGTGGATCGCTCAAGGAGGAGATCCGATCCGAGAACCACCGCCGGCTGATGGGGTGGCGAAGCCGAGCGAGACACAAACCGGACGGCGGCGCCGCGCGACCCGCCCGGTCGTCGTCGCGGCGGTGCTCGGGCTGGCGCTCGGCGCGGCGCCGCTCTGGCTCACGGCCTGGCGCCACCCCGACCGGCTCGCCGCCCGGTCCAACGCAACGCTTCTCATTCACCAGGACCTCTCGTGGGGCGGGAGGATGGCGGCGTTCTTCAGGAACTACGCGGCCAACCTGGACCCGCGCTACCAGTTTCTCCAGGCCGACGAGATGTCCGGGGCCTCCATCCCCGGCGTCGGCCAGCACCTTGTCGTGCTCGCACCGCTCTGGCTCATCGGCTTGATCCGGATCCTGGCCGACCTGCGCCAAAAGCGCTCGGCCCGGCTGCTGCTGGCATGGCTGCTGCTCTATCCGTTGCCGGCGGCCGTGTGTTCGGATTGGAACCCCCACCCGATGCGAACCGTCGCGGGCCTCGCGCTGTTTCCCATCATCACGGCGATCGGCGCACGCGGATTGATCGGCCGGCTCGCGGGCCGGAGCCGGCGGGTTCGGCGGATCGCAACCGCGACGATGGGGCTCGCGCTGGCGGCAAACGTCGCCCATTTCTGTGACGCCTACTTCCGCCGGTTTCCACCGGCGGCGGAGGGGGGCTACCAGACCGACCTCGTGCGT
>JBHHUY010000186.1:0-6018 GCA_046753965.1 Phycisphaerae bacterium | reverse complement strand
CCGGCCTGGGGCGGCGGACCGCTCATCATCCCCACAAACGTGTCGATGGTGCGCATCATGCGATCGATATCGAAGAAGAAGAGCGAATCCTCGGCGGCCGGCAACTGGGCAAACGCCGCCTTGAACCGCGCGGTGCCGACCAAGGACTTGTTTTTCCCGCCGCGCTTGAGCAGGTCCAGGCAATCGTCGACCAGGCCCGTCCCGCCGAAGCCGACGAGGATGACGTCCTTTCGTTGCGCCAGACGGATTCCGACCTGCGGCAGCCCGGCGGGGCCGAGCACAACACTTTTCACGCCGCCGTTTTCTTCCTCGGTCAGATCGAGGACGCCTTCGCCGTTTTGCTCTTCAACCAGGCCGCGGACCTCTTTCAGGATGGCCGCCAGCGCGCTGTAGTTAGCGGCCGCCGCCTTGGCGCTGGAACGCCCCATGAACACGCCCTCATAGGGCACGGGGCCCGATCCGAACCTCAGCCGGCCCGCGTGGACAAACTCCTTCTCGCAGATCGTGCTCAGGCTCACTTTGCCGCACAGCTCGCTGAAGCGCTCCGCCGTGGCTTCAAACTCATCCAGGGCCTCATCCGGAACCTGGTCGGTGATCAAATCCCAGATGTCGCTGGTGATCCCACTCTCACGGAACGCCTGTAGGACGTCTTCCCAATACGCATCCAGGAACGCCCGCTCCGGATTCGTTCGGGCCGAAACGGCCAGAAAGACGTCGTCAGGCACGGCGCGGGCCAGCGGAAACTTCGACAGATCGGTCTGGGCCGATGCCGGCCCGGCCATGGGCCCGTAGAGGATTGCCGCGGCGAGCAGACTGAACGTGAACGAACTTCTCATCGAACGAACTCCCATGCTTTGCGAGATACCCTTGTGGCCGCCGGCTCCGGGCGTCGGCCTTTCTTCGACGTGCTATGATCCGTCGCAGGGGGAAACGAGGCCCGCCGGGGATTCTCACACCCGTTTGCGCGACCCAGCCGCCAGCGGAGCGTCGGACCCGCAATATCCACCGCTCAATCCCGTTTATCGGGATGCGGGGTGACCCATCTTAGTCTTCAGGCTCGCTCAGGCCAGCCAAGGAAAGAAAAAGGGAGGATCCAGAAATGTGCAGAATCGGATGGATGACATTGATTTGTGGACTCACGCTCGGTGGGCCCGCCTCGGCCCAGGCGGTCGTCACCGACCTTTCGGGCCCCAAAGGCGGGCCGGGATTCGAGAAATGGGACCGAAACGGCGATGGGGTCATCGATCGGACCGAGTTCCGGCAGGCGACCAAGCGGATCGCCGATCGACGCGGTGGGCTTCACGCGCGAGACGCCGCCCCCCACGGCCGCAAAGCAAAGGGCCGCCGGGCGGCCCCGGCCGGCGACAGGCAACTGGAACGCAAGGTGCAGCGAATCGTCCGGCAGACTGTCCGGGAGATCCTGCGGCAACACGAGGGTCGGCTGCGGAAGATGCACCGGCGCGCCCCTCGCGGCGACGGCCCACCTGCGGAGCGGCGGCGGCCACACGGCTTTGCGCCGCTCGCCGGCCCGCGTCCGCACCCGGCCTTCGCGCCCGATTCTGACCACGGTCCGAGGCGTGGGCCGCACGGGCAGGCTCGGCGAGGTCGTCGCGGCGGCGGCAACTGTTGCTGTTTTGACTGCCCGCATGGCGGCCGCGGAAAGGCCGGCCGCCGAGGCCCGGGCGCCGGCTTCGATCGCCCTCACGGGAAGCCCGACTGTTGCGCCGGCCCGCACGAGAAACCGGCGGAACACCTCCGGCGGCGCGGCCGGAACGCCGACGGCCCCGGCGGGCACCGCGGCCTCGAACCTCGGGAGCGAAGAGACCGCGAACGCGGCCCTCAGAAGGGTAAGCGCGGGGAACGACATCGCCGCCGGGCCAAGCCGATCATCGCGATTTGATGTCCGGAGAACCGAACCCGCGGCGCGTCTGGAAACCCGCGCCGCAGACCGGCTTGCCGCTCGACGCTGCGCTCACGCCTTGCAGGCCTCGACAAAGATCTGCAATAGATCAGCCTGCGTAATGATGCCGACGAGGTTGGGCTCCTCGAGGACGGGCAGGCAGCCGAACTTGCCGGTCACCAGGGTGCCGGCGATTTCGGCCAGCGTCAGCGCCGGCTCGGCGGTGACGACATCTCTCGTCATGATGTCACGCAGGATGACCTCGGGCTGATGGATCGGGCCATCGACGGACGCGTCTTCGGCAGCGATCCTCAGGTCGACGAGGACCTTGCGCATGTCCCGATCCGAGACAATGCCGAGGAGCCGGTCGTCTTTCACGATCGGCAGGTGCCGGATGCCTCGGGTCTGCATCACGCGGACGGCGTGGAGGAAGGTGTCGCCCGGCAACAGGGAGATGACCGGCGCCGACATCCGATCGCCGACCTTCTGGAGGCGCCAGCCCGGCCGGTGGGCGATCGGCCGGTCGTCGAGATAGCACTTCAGGAAGTCGGTCTCGGTGACGATGCCGGCCAGGTGATCCTTGTAGAGAAGCGGCAGCGCGCGGATCCGCGCGTTGAGCATCAGCTCCGCCGCCTCCGCGAGCGGGGCGTCCGCTGGAATCGTCCGGGCCGGACTGGACATGACCTGCGCGATCTTCGTCGCGCCGACCCGCGCGGGGCCCTCGCTGCCGGCGGTGCGGGACTCGCTGGGGAGCATGCCCACCGCCGAGAGCAGGTCGCGATCCGAGACCATGCCGAGGATGCGGCCGCGCTCCACGACCGGAAGATGCCGGAACCCGTGCTCCTCCAGCAGCGCGATGGCATAATCGATCGAATCATCGGGACGAATCTGGACCACGCGGGTGTCGCCGATTTCGATCAACTGCATCGCTGTTCTCCGAAAGAGAGCGCGATAGAAGCCTCCCGCGACATCGCCATATCGACGGCGGCCGACGTGCGGCACCGAGGGCCCCGACATCATTGGCCTCCAGAGTCGCTCTGTCAATCGCGCGCCCCGGCCGGATTCGGGTTTGAGCGCCGGGCCACGCGCCATACGATACGCCGATGCTTCAAGCGATCATCTTCGATTTCGACGGTGTCATCGTTGAAACGGAGCCGCTGCACTGCCGGGCGTTTCTCGAGGTGCTGCCCGCCTTTGAGCTGCCGCTGACGCGGGAGACCTATTTCGACCGCCTCGTCGGACTGGCGGATCACGAGATTCTGCGTCGGCTGCTCGCCGAGTCCCGCCGCTCCCTGTCGTCTCAGGATACCGAGCGCTTGCTGCGTATGAAGGACGCGGCGTACGCAAGGCTGATCGCGGGCGGCATCGAGCCGATACCCGGCGCGGCGTCACTCATCCGCCGGCTCGCGGACCGATGGCCGCTGGCAGTTTGCAGCGGATCGAAACGCAACGAGATCGAACGCATCCTGGAACAGGCGGGCCTCCTGCCGTTTTTTCCGATCATCGTCGCCGCCGAGGACGTGCGCGAATCGAAACCCGATCCGGCCGGCTACCTGCTCGCGCTGCGGCGATTGCGGGAGCGCTCGCCCGTGCTGACGGCCGGCGGCTGCGCGGTGATCGAGGACAGCGCGGCGGGCATCGCCGCCGCCAGGGCGGCGGGGATGCGCGTCGTCGCGCTCCGGCAAGACGCACAGAATACGGCGGACGCCGACAAGGTCGTCGATCGACTTGACGCGTTGACTGTTGCCGATCTGGAAGCGCTCTGCGCGTAACGCAAAGACAATCCACCCCGGGCGCATCGCACTTCAGGCGGATTTCGGAGACGAACATCGCGGCCGTTGGGTGGCGGAGCCCACTTGCCCGCCCGACGTCCGCCACGGGGGGCGGACGCGATGAAGCGGGACCGCGCGGTGACGCCCTGAACTGTCGAGAATCCCCTCGCTCAAGGCTGGGACGACCGTGCCGCCGAGGGTTCAGACGCCGCGTCTTGTTGCCGGGCGCGCGCCGGGCAGGGATTGGGCGACCGCCGCTTCTGTCGATCGCCGATTGCCGACAGCCGGCAGGACGCCCACATCGAGGCGCGTCGCGTGCGCCGCGTCGTGATAGACCCGCTGGGTCGCCTTGATGAAGTCAGATTCGTCCGCCAGGTAGACGTTGTCCACGAAAGACTGCGGGTTTCGGTCAACCAGGGGAAACCAGGTGCTCTGCACCTGGACCATGATCCGATGCCCCTTGCGGAAGGTGTGCAGGACATCCTGCAACCGCAGTCGGACGCGCGTGGGGGTGTTCGGCTCGAACGGCCTGGGCCGGTCGGCGCCGTCGCGGAACCGGCCGCGGATGACCTCGCTGCGCACCATCATCTGATAGCCGCCCAGCGGCCGGCGCGTCTGGAGGGCGGCAGTTGCGGCCCGATGCGCGTCGTCGAATTCGCCCGCGTCCGGCGGCAGGACATCGATCAGCTTGACGATCCAGTCCGAGTCGGTGCCCGAGGTCGACACCCACAGCTCCGCCTCGACCGGCCCCGCGAGCGTGACGTCGTCATCGAGCACGCCGGTCTGATAGGCCAACACGTCCGGTCGTCGCGCGGCGAAGCGCTGGTCGTCGGTCATGTACGTCCGTGTCATGCCGGTGGAGATGTCTTCGGAGAACGGGACGGGCACGGCGGGGTCGCTGACGTACGCGTCATAGGCGGCCGCGTCGTCCGGCGGCGTGTCGAACGCCAGCCGGCCGCCGGCGTGGAAGTAGAGGCGCCGTGCCGTCGCGGATTCCGGCGGCCAGTGGTCGAAGGTCCGCCAGCGATTCGTCCCGGTCTCGAACATGTAAGCCTCGGGGAGCGTGAGATCGCCCCGGTCCTTGAGGAAGTGATCGAAGAACGGGGTTTCGATTTGCCGCTGGTAGAACGGAGAGGTTTTGGCTCCGAAGCCGATGTTGCCGAGCCGATCGCCGTCGCCGCGTGCCCAGCCGCCGTGCCGCCAGGGCCCCATGACGAGCACGTTGAACGCGTCGGGGTTGCGCGCTTCGACCGCGCGGTAGATGTTCAGCGCGCCGTACAGGTCCTCGGCGTCGAACCAGCCGCCGACGGTCATCACGGCGGGGGCGACCCGGTTCAGATGCGGCAGAAGATTGCGGGCCTGCCAGAAGTCGTCGTAGTTCGGATGCGCGACGATGTCGTCCCAGAAGGCAATGTCGTGATGGAAGTACCGTTCGTTCACGTTCTTCAAAGGCCCGAGATCCATGAAGAACCGATAGCCGTCGGGCGTGCCGTGGTCGAAGCGTTCACCCCACTCGGTGGTCAAGGTCGGCCTCGGCCGGCCGAAGACCGAGAGAAAGTTGAAGGCGTGCGGCAGGAAGAGCGCTCCGTGGTGGTGGAAATCGTCGAACCACCAATCGGCGATGGGGGCCTGCGGCGAGACGGCCTTGAGCGCCGGGTGGGCGTCGATCATTCCGGCCGCGGCGTAGAAGCCCGGATAGGAAATGCCCCATTGCCCCACGCGGCCGTTGTGGCCGGGCACGTGCTTCAGCAGCCACTCGATCGTGTCGTAGGTGTCGGAACTCTCGTCGATGTCGGTCGGCTGTTTCTTCTCGTCGAGGTGCGGCCGCATGTTGACGAACGTGCCTTCGGACATGAAGCGGCCGCGGACATCCTGGTAGACATAGATATAGTCCGCGCGTTCGGCGAGGTATCGGTTCGGGCCCAGCGTCGCGGGATAACGGTCCTCGCCGTACGGGCCGTGGCTGTAGGGCGTACGAAACAGGAGAATCGGCAGGTTGCCGCCGGCGTGCCGCGGCGCATAGACCGCCGTCGATAATCGAACCCCGTCACGCATGGGAATCCGATACTCGTGTTTCTCGTATCGCGCGCGGACATAGGCCTCCGTGCCCGGCGCCGCGCAGCCCGCGCCGGCCAGGAACAGCAGCAGGACGGGGGTCGCGGCCACCCGCGGGCGGCGTCGGCCATGGGTTTGCTGGTTCATACCAATCTCGCTCCTTCCGGCTCGCGGGGGAGTTTAACGCGGCGCCGCGTTCGATCAATCCTGCCCATGGTCGGCCCCATGCGAAGGGTCCATGACAGTTTAGGCGGACGACGGCGCAATCCTTCTTTGTAGCGTCCGCCCCCC
>JBHHUY010000185.1:0-6037 GCA_046753965.1 Phycisphaerae bacterium | reverse complement strand
TGAGCAACACGTCGGTCTGGGGTGCTGCTACCGAAAAGGGCGTCTTGCGGACGACCACCAGGTCTTCCCAGCCGTCCTTGTTCAGGTCGACGACGGTGATGTCTTTCTCGAGGGCGTCCGTGACGAGGACCGGCGTCAGGACGAGCCGGCCGGCGGTCTCATCCGCGAAGTCCACCCACTGTCCGCGCACCCCGCCGGTGGTCAGAGATAGCACACACAGCACTTCCACACAGCCTCGGCTTGCGCGCATGACGCTCCTCCTCAATCCGCCCACGGCGCGGAGCTGCATCGCCCCCTGTCTCGGGAGCGACAGCTTCGGACGCTGCGCTCACGGCGGTCCGGCCACGGGACGGGTCGCCCGCACCCTTGGGCCGCGGAACGCGCTGCCACACTGACACAATTCCGGACGGGTAACCCACGACTCCGACGGGAGTCGTTCCGGACCGGCCGGCTCGTTACCGATCCGTTGACCCGCTCTCTACTCGATGAGACCGGATGGGGGGAGTGGATATTCCTGCCCTGGCACCGTGAACACGCGATTGGCGCCGCGTCCGGCCCATCGTTCCGGCTTCACCGCGTTCGCCGGGCCATTGTGCCGACTCCGCCGCCTTTCGTCGAGGGTTCGACATGGGCGGGACCGGTCACGAGAATGGCGGGCATGTTCGCGATCCTCTCAGTCTGGATCGCCCTCGGGGCGCTGGTGACGACGGTGCTGATCCTCTTCAGGCAGGACGCCAGCGTGGAGATCGTCATCACGCTCCTGCCCTACACGATTGCCCTGTCGGCGACGCTGGCGGCCGGCGTGCTGTGGGCGTTGCGCCGGCGCGGCACGACCGAGCCCGGCGTGGCTGGGCAACGGGTGCAGGCGACGACGGCGCTCGTGCTCGACAGCCTGAGCTTCGCGATCCTGCTCTTCGCGCTCCAGGATGTCGAGTTCGCCGTGGTCGGGCTGATCGTCGAGTTCGGTTTTCTCGGGGTGTGCTGGTGGATCTACACGCGCGTGCTCGTGCCGGACGATGGATGAGCCCTCGCGCGGGATCATGTTATAATCCGCTGCAAGTTGTTCGGCAGCCCCGGCTCCGCGCGGGACCGCAGAACAGGACTGGTGCCGGAGGATGGCAGGTCTGTGCAGAACACTGACGGCACAATCGAGATTCAGGTGAACGGCGGGGCGTACCGGCTCGCGGCGCCCGCAACGGTCGCCTCGTTGGTCGCGGCGCGCCGTCCGCGGCCGCCGTTTGCCGTGGAACTGAACAAGACCCTCGTGCGTCACAGCGATTATGCGGCGACGCCGATTCGCACCGACGACGTCGTGGAAATCGTGACCCTTGTCGGCGGCGGCTGACAGCGTGTCGTCAAAGCCGGGCCGCAGGTTCTGGCTGAAAGGAGCGACAAGGTGAGCATCGACCCGGAGCCGTTGAAGATCGGCGACCAGTCATTCCGCTCGCGGCTGTTTGTCGGCACGGGCAAGTACGCGACCTACGAGCAGATGCGGGAATGCCTCGAGGCCAGCGGTTGTGAGGTCGTCACCGTTGCTGTTCGGCGCGAGCGACTCATCGATTCCGAGAACCGCAACCTGCTCGATTTCATCGACACAAAGCGCTACACGATCCTGCCCAACACGGCGGGTTGTTTCACGGCCGAAGACGCCGTGCGCGTGGCCCGGCTCGGTCGCGAGATTCTGGAACAACTCGACAATCCCGGCGCGCAATGGGTCAAGCTGGAAGTGCTCAGTGACAAGAAGACCCTCCTGCCCGAACCTGTCGGCACCCTCGAGGCCACGCGAACCCTTGTCAACGACGGGTTCACCGTCCTCGTCTATACCAGCGACGACCCGGTGATGGCCCGGCGGATCAAGGAGGCCGGCGCGGCCAGCGTGATGCCCGCCGGCAGCCCGATCGGCAGCGGGCAGGGCGTCCTGAATCCGAACAATATCCGCATCATCCTGGAAATGCTGAAAGACGGCGATCCGCACTACCCCGTCATTGTGGACGCGGGCGTCGGCACGGCGAGTGACGTCACGATCGCGATGGAGCTCGGCGCCGACGGGGTGCTGCTCAACACGGGCATCGCCCGGGCGGCGCGGCCGGTTGCGATGGCGCGGGCGATGGCGCACGCGATCGACGCGGGCTACCTGGCTTGTCGCGCGGGCCGGATTCCTCGAAAGCTGTACGCGACGGCGAGTTCGCCGACGGAAGGCAACATCACCTCCGGCTGAGGGCGCGCCCCGGCCCGCAACCGGCAGGCCGGATGACCGCTCGATGTTCGCTGATGACTCAAACCGAGCGATGTTTCGCGGTGAGCGCTGCTTTGCGAGAGGAGCCGCGGACTTCAGTCCGCGCGGCCTCTCGAAGGTGGGTGAACGTTGCTTCACGGACGGCGGCCGCGCGGACTGAAGCGCGTGGCTCCTCGAGGGGATGGCGGCTGCGAAACGGAAGACCGCCCGGTTTGAGCTGACGACAGAATCGCCGGCTCGGGCGCCCGGGCATCCCTGTAAACCGTCCGCGCGTGCGAATCGCGATCCGGCCCCGGCGGGCCCGCTGCCGATACACTTCGCAGGACGCGTCGACACGCGCCGCCCGGGCCGGATGTCCACGAGGCGGCGCGCGGTGGCTTCGGAACGGCCATGCGAATCGGTCTTCTCACACTGGACTGGCCGCCCTGCGGCGGCGGGATGTCGCGTTTCTGCCACGAGACATTCGCCGAGTTGGCGCGGCGCGGCCATGCCATCACGGTCTTGTCCGGGCATCGTGCCGAGGAGACGGTCGCCGGCGTCCGCGTCGAGCCTGTTCTGAACGGAGACCTCTCGACGGATCGCAGCGCCCTTCGCCGTTTCGACGCCGATGTCGATCTGTGGCACGCCTGGGAGTTCGGCTATGGGGGGCTGGCCCATCTGACTGAGCGCCCCGTGGTCGTCACGGTGCACGGCAACGACCTGATGCGGCCCAAGGCGTATTATCGCTTCACGCGGACACCGTTCCTGCACCGATTGGCCTCGCGCCTTTCGACGCCCGGCTGGCAGACGCGCCTCTGCAACTCGGGATTGAAACGCGTGGCGTGCTTTGCGCCGAACAGTGCGAACACCGCCGCCCTGCTTCGGCGGACCTTCCCGGCATGCCGTCGGATTGACGTGCTTCCGTGTGGCGTGGGCGAGCCATTCTTTCAGCCACATGATCGCCGCGCCGGCCCGCCGCGGTTGTTGACGGTGTGCAGTCTGTCGTCGCTGCGGCGGCGGAAGAACGTGGCCGGCGTGTTGGAGGCCCTGGCAACGCTGAGGGGCGAATTCGATTTCCGGTACGACATCTGCGGCGACGGCGACATGATCGATGAGCTGCGCGATCTGTCGGCCCGGCTCGGTGTGAGCGACCGTGTCCGCCTCCGCGGCGCCGTCAGCGACGAGCGGCTGGCCGCATCCTACCGCGGCGCCGATCTGTTCGTCCTGGCGCCGCACGAAAACCCGGACGACGTCGAAGGTTTCGGCATCGTCTATCTCGAGGCGAATGCGGCAGGAACGCCCTGTCTGGCCGTGCGGACGGGCGGCATCGAGGATGCGGTTTGCGAAGGCGTCAGCGGCTACTTCGCCGCGTCGCCCGAGCCGGCCGATCTCGCCGAAGCGCTGCGTCGATTCTTCCGCGGCGAGCTTCGGTTCGACCCCGATACGGTGCGCGGCTGGGCCGACCGGCACCGCTACGCCCGCATCGTCGATCGACTCGAAGCGATCTACGGCGGCCTCCGCCCGTACAAGCCCGTTCCGGCATCGGCGATCGAGCAAGAATAACGAGCCGATTGCTGGGGCGAACTCGCCGCACGGCTTTGTCGTTTGGCGGATCACACGTTGACCCGATTCTCTTCCAACCCGCCGCCGCATTGCGTTGTCCAGGCCGAGCAGAATGACACGGTCGTGCAGAGGGTGTAGGGTTTCGCGCCCCGGAGCGCTTTGTTCTTGTCGCCCTCGCCGAGCTCTTTGTGCTCGATCAGGGCTTCATAGGTGTGCATCCGCGTTGCGGCGTCGACGTCGTCCGACTTCGTCTCGCCGGTGGGAGTGCACGTCCGCCCCGCAGGCGAAGTTAGAATCGAGCAACAGGAGCAATAGGGGGGCTGGCTTGGAGATACCGTTCTCCCCGATCTCCGGGTCCGCGTGGTTGCGCCGCTGGGCAAATTGGCAAAAGAGAACACATGACACGGCAATTGGGTTGATTGCGTCCGGTATCCCAGGCGGAACGGGCTGGACGATAGCGCAGAGAATCCCCCCAGTTCTGCCCTACCGGATTCCAATGAATCTGAACCCTGCTTCGCGCGTGAGCCTTCCGGTTGTGGATGCCCCGATCCCGGAGCCGACAGTTCCGGCCATCGCGCGCGCAGCGGTCGCCGCCAGCGCTGTTGCCCGCTCGAGGCGCCGCGAGGATGCAACCCCGGGGAGCCGAAACCGATGCCTTGTCATGCCCACTTCTCCGGAACAGAGGCTGAACCTCCGAGAAAAGCGGCATATCCGAGCCGCCACGCGCGGTCAAGTGCAACGTCCGGTGCTCATTTGCCCCACCCGACCTTCGAATCGTACTCTTTCGACCGGTCCTCGTGGGTTCGATCGCCGATTGGATGACCTCGAGATGGTCTTCCATCGCGTCGCGAGTGGCGCGGCGCCCGTCGCCGAAGACCCCGGCCCCATCCCGAGTTGGGGTCTGAACACAAGGTGACATGCAACACATGAGATTGCGAACCAACAGGCGTCATTGTCGACGTGGCACGACCATCATTGCGACCGTGGTGATGCTGCCGCTCCTGGCAGGGTTTATCGCACTGGCCGTTGATGTCGGCCTGATGTACTGCACGAAGGTTGAACTGCAGGACGCCGCGGACGCCGCGTCGCTCGCCGCCGCGGCTCAGCTTCCCTACCAGGATTCAGTACTCTCCACCGCAACGCAGCTCGCAACCATCAATCGCCCCGAAGACGGTCTCGTACTCGCCCCGTCCGATGTCGTGATTGGCAACTGGGACTCGGATATCCGCGTCTTCTCGCCAGGGGGATCTCCGACAAACGCCGTCGAGGTGACAGTCCGACGCTCTGAAGCGAATGGAAACCCGTTGGAACTGCTCTTCGCAAGAGTCTTCGGCGACCTTGCGGCAGATGTAAGCGCCCGGGCCGTTGCGGCGCACAACAACTGCTTCGATCGCGGCATCATCGCCGGACGATTAGTCAGTATTGCCGAATTCGAAATGGAGGATACCGACGGAAGCTACTGCATCTATGGCCGCCAGGGCGTGACCATCGATGAGCTTGAACTCGAGGACGGCGGGACCGTGAGCGTCGGGGCGCTGGATGACGCGACGATTGTCCTGGACTCCGAGCCGCCCGGACTGGACATCGTCGAGGCCAACCTTCAGCCGACCCGGGCGCAGCGAGCGGCCCAACTGGTTTCGGAAATCGAGAGCGGCGTGGCCGTTGAACAGGGTACGTCCGTCGTGGTTCTCAGCGGCCCGGTGACCTTCTCTCCCGGGAGCCTGCTTCCCGATACCGCCTATGTGATCGACGGCGATGCCACCGTTGCCGGTGGAACGCTGATAGACGTTACCCTCGCGGTGCGAGGGACGCTCACGTTTCAGGACGATGTCAAGCTTGCGCGCAGCTCCGCAACGCCCGACAGTCTCCCGATCACCGTGGTGGCCACTGACGATATCTTCGCAGAGGACCTCCACGAAGCCTCCGGCGTCACCCTCATTGCAGGCAGAGACTTCATCGCCCAGGAAGAGGTGGAAGGCGAGCCCATTGGGGAGATTAATTACGGGGTCTCCATCGAGGCCGGGCGGGACGTCATCATCATGGATGAGTTTGAGCTCGAACACCTGGACCTGAACTTCGCGGTTCCGTTCGGCGGCTCCGCCCCGGTCCTTGTGATGTAATGCCGGTCGCCCGCGATCGGCTCCCGTGGCCGAATCAGATGTCCGCGCGGCCTCGCGAGCCGATGCGTGCCGGCGCCAGGAACAGGCGCGTCCACGACGCAGCCTACTTGCGCATCTTCTCGATGAGGATCTTCGCCGT
>JBHHUY010000184.1:0-6049 GCA_046753965.1 Phycisphaerae bacterium | reverse complement strand
GTACATCAACCGGAACTCGGAGGCGAGAATGCTGCCGCGTCGAACGAAGACGAAACGGGGGCGTCCGGCTCCGGCGATCGGTCGTGTCCAACGGGGATGATCCACCCACCAGTAGTGCTCTGTGAAGGCGGGCGTGTGGAGGTGTTTCCTCCAGGCCGCGCGGACGTTGTTCATGATGAACTGTGGTTTGCGACGCAGCACATAAGCAAAGTCGGTGCGCCCGAACGGCGGCGAGGGCGTGCCGTATCTCGCGATGTGGGCGTCCGTGAGGCCGGCCATATCGAGTATGCGCACCCGGTCGGCGTAATAGCTCAACCGACCGAGGACATCGGTCGCCGCCAGGAGATCCGGCTGTCGTGACGCGTTCAACATGCCCGCCAGTTGAGCATCCGCGCTGCGTCCGACCCTCGACCGTTGTCGCTGAAACTGGCCCGCCGCAACATGAACAACGAGCAGCGTCGCGCCGAATCCGGCCAACGCGCGGCCGCGAGCGCCCGCACGTCGGGCCACGAAGGCGATCGTTTCGGCGACGCCCCACACGGTCAACACGGTGGCGATGGGTAAGTACGGCGTGAGCAGCCGGAAGCCGCTCATCCAATCTCCGAAGTTGTAGACTGCCACGGCACCGCCCATGGCAACGGCGGTGGCCATGAACCACGCGACGAAGCGATCTCGTTTGTGTCCCAACAGGACGGGCAGTATCGCGAACAACACGCAAGCGCCGAAGGCGTATCGGATGAATGCGCCGAGATAGGACAGACCCGGATCGTTGAACACCAGGCCCGGCCAGTCGACGAACGGCGCGGTACCGAGCAGCGGCAGGAGCGCACTCTTGGCCTGCACACTGTTCGGCAACCAGTGGCCGAAGTAGGACAATCGGAAGACGAACAAAGTGGTCAGCAGAACGCCGAAGGGCAGGCAGAATTCCAGCGCTGCGCGGCGGCGGTCTCCGCGCCGTTGCGTGAGGAGGAGGAGCATGAGGCCAATCGCGGCAAGGCCGAGGCCTTCGGGGCGGGTCCATGCCGCGAGCCCGATCAGAAGGGAGGCGACCCGCGGCTGCCGGTAGGCGATACACACCGCCGTGCCGGTGACGAGGCCGGTGTACAGACCGGTCTCCAGGCCGGCCATGGCCGAGCCGCACAGGGCGGTCGAAGCGCTGAGGATGAGCGTGACCGCCCCGGCCGCCGCATTCGAACGCGTCACACGACATGTCAGAATGACCGCCAACAGGAGCGACCCCATCAGAGAGACCGCGCCCAGTGCCCGCGTCCAGGCGATCGGATCGAATCCTCCTCGAATACCGGCGGCGGTCAGCAGGACCCAGAGGAAGTTGGAGTAGCCCTCGACGCGCACGTTCGGATTGAATGTCAGCCCGTGGCCGGATGCGAGGTTCCGCGCATAGCGATACGAAATGAACGCGTCGTCGACGACGATCCGCGGCAGCCAGAGGACGTGACAAGCGATCAGGCCGCACCCCAGAACCAGGATGAGCCCGAGGACGTGGCGTTGAGAACGTTGATGAGGTGCCGCGTGCGGTCGCAAGGTTGTGCACTCCCGGGGCCCGGCTCCGCGTCACTCCCCGCTCATGGTGCGCCGGCGCCCCAGGTCTGATCGGTCCGGATCACCAGGGGATCGACCAAGCGCTGAATTCTCGCCGCGTCCGATATGTCGACTCATGCGTTCGTCGAGGCGAGCGGATGATCGACGCCGCGCTCAGAGCGGACCCGGCACAAGAGGTGAGGTCGATGCCCGCCTGCTTGCCCCTTCTCGCGGAGCTGATAGAATGGCGGACTTTCAAGGGCGCGTTTCTGCCCCCACGTGCCGGGCCTGATGCTCGCCGGGATGCCTGACGGCTCGTCGTGAACGCCCCCCCCACAATCAAACCCGAGCTCATCACCGACGCCGCGGGGCTGAAGAGTCTCCGGGATCGGCTCCAAGCCGCCGGATGGTTCGCGTTCGATACGGAATTCGTCGGCGAGGACCAGTTCCTGCCGGAGATCTGCCTGATCCAGGTCGCTACGGAGGACCTTTGCGCCCTGGTGGATCCGCTCAACGGGCTCGAAACGCGACCCTTCTGGGAACTCATCGCCGACGAAGCGGTGCAGATTCTCGTTCATGCGGGCGCGGAAGACGTGGCCCACTGCATGCGGCTGGTCGGGCAGCCGCCGCGTAACGTGTTCGATCTTCAGATCGCGGCGGGGCTCGTCGGGCAGGAATACCCCATCAGCCTCAGCCGCTTGGCCAAGAAGACTGTCGGCCGCCGGATTCACAAGTCGCAGACGCTCACGAACTGGCGAAAGCGTCCCCTGACGCCGGAGCAGATTCGTTACGCGGTCGAGGACGTCGCCTGCCTTCGACCCATGTACGACTTCTTGTACAAACGTCTTGAATCAACCCGGCGGCTGACGTGGGCGCAACAGGAGTGCGAGGCCCTCTGCGCGGCGGCCAGCGCCGAGGAACAGAATGTCCAGCTTCAGCTCAAGCGGCTCAAGGGCAGCGGTTCGCTCTCGGGCCTCCAGCTCGCCATCGCGCACGCTCTGCTCGATGCGCGGGAGGAACTGGCGCGAGCGTACAATCGCCCTGCCAGAACGGTGCTCAGAGATCATCTCGTTGTCGAAATCGCCCGTCGCGGCTGGTCCGACGTCAAACAGATCAGGACGCTGCGCGGTCTCAGTCTCAAGAGCGCCGCGATCACCCGTCTGGCGCAGGCGGTCGAGGCCGCTCGGCGGCTGCCGCGCGAACAGTGGCCTGAGATTCCCACGCGGGAGGACTCGCCGGAGGAGGAAGTCCTCCTGTCGCTGGCGACCGCGGTATTGAGGGACCACTGCGCGAAAGAGAACCTCGCCTATTCGCTCCTCTGCAAGAAGCAGGAGCTCCGCGCGCTCGTGCGCTCACACACCCGCCCCGAGGCGCCCAAACAACCCCCCAGTGCATTCGATCACGGTTGGCGCAAGGAGGCCGTCGGCGACCTGCTGGATGACGTCCTCACCGGCCGGCGGGCCGTCCGCGTCGCCGGGGTTCGCACACCGCCCGGGCTCGTCGTGGAGTAGGACACACCGGACCGCTACGATCCCACGGGGGACAAGCCGGCGCGGGGGATTCTTTCAGAACGGCAGGAGGCCGGACGATAGATTCCCATAGGTGAGCTTGGGTTTACGGATCGTCTCCCGGAACTGGCAGCAGGCGGATCATGCCACGATCGTTCATGAGTGTCAAAGAGGTGGCCGCGAGCCTGCACGTTTCGACGCGTGAAGTCGTGCGGATGGCCGAGCAGCACATCCTCACGGCGACCAAGGTTCGGGGAGACTGGCAGTTTCGCGCGGGCGAAGTGTGGAATTGGATCGAGGAGAACCTCCAATCGCTGCCGCGCCAGCGGGCGCGAGACCGGCACCCCCCCGCCGCCGGCGACCTGCTGATCTCTCCGGCCCTGCGCGAATCGGGCGTGGCGGTCGGTCTGATCGCCAAGACAAAATCGTCCGTGCTTCGTGAACTGGCGAAGCTGGCGGAGGCGGTGGACCCCTATATCGACGCCGCCGCATTGGCCGACGCCCTGGTGGAACGAGAGCGTCAGGGCTCCACGGCCTTGCAGGACGGCGTCGCGATTCCGCACCCGGCCCGGCCGCTCTACTCCGAGGGCCCGATCCTGGCGATGGCGAAGACCGCCCAGGGCATCCTCTTCGGTGAACGCGGCGGCGGCCCGACCGACCTGTTCTTTCTCGTCTGTTGCCCGGAGCAGGCTCAACACCTGCTGCACCTTGGTCGGCTTTGCCGATTGCTGATCGACAAGCGTCTCTCTGAGCGATTGCGCGCTGCGCAGACTCCCCGCCAATTCATCGACGCCCTTCACGAAGCCGAAACGGTGCTTTGCGAATAGCTGCAACGCGCCTGCGCGACGAACCTGCCTCGGTTTCGCCGACGAATGGAGGACGCCCTGGTCGGTCCCTCCCGTGGAGGAAGGACCTCACCGCCCGCGCGCCCCCGCGTAGGACACGGTAGATTCACCGTTGACGCGCAACGCCTCAGGGGGCGGTCAGCAGCGCGTTCACGAGGCCGGTCACATCGCCCGAACCCAGCGTGCCGTCGCCGTCGAAGTCTCCGGCATCGATCTCCGGCTGGGTCGGCGTGCCGAAGACGGCGTTGACGAAGGCTTGAATGTCCAGGCCGTTCGTCGCGGCGTCGCCGTTGATGTTGCCGTCCGGTGTGGCGGTCTCGCAGGCGTCGGCCGTGCCGTTCGAGTTCGCGTCGGTGCAATCCGTGAAGGGTCCGGCCCAAGTCGCGCCGGGGATGTTGAGACAATCGGTCTGCAACAGAAACAGACAGGCGCCGTTGGCCAGGCAGCAGGCGCCGCTGGGCTGGGGACAGTTGACGGCGGAGCACAGGACCCCGTCGCCCTGGAACGTCCCGCCGGCCGCGATGCAGTCCGCGTCCAGGACGTTGTCATTGCACGATCCATCGGGCATACAACACGCACCGGTCGGGAAGCATGTGAAAGTGGCACAGGCCGTGCCAGCACCCTGCCAGAAGCCCGCCGCCGTTGTGCAATCCAGCAGCGTGAGATCGACGCAGCCGGTCGGCTGGAAGCAGCAGGCCGCCTTGCACGCATCCACGACGCAGATGGTTGCCGGGCCCAGCCAGGTGCCGCCCAGGGTCGCGCAATCGGTCTCGATCAATCCGTCCAGACAAGGGACCCCGCCGGTGGGCATGCAACAGCTACCGGTCGGCAGCGGGCAACCGCCCGGCACCTGGGCACAGGTGAGATCAAGGAAGAAGTTCACGAGGGGATTCGGACAGTTGGCGCCGTCCACGCTTTCCTGACAGGTGCCGTCCGGCTGGCAGCAGGCCCCAAGGCAGGGGTTCGAGATGCAATCGGTGCCGTTTCCGCGGAAGACGCCGCCCTGGGTCTGGCAATCGGTCTGGGTCGTGTCGAGACAACTGCCGTCGGGCAGGCAGCAGGCGCCGCCGAAGGACGGACAGTCGATGACGGCCCGGATGACAATGTCGCCGGAGATGCCGATGAAGCAGAAATCAAACCAGCCGAATCCGAAGGGCGGGACGTTTCCGAAGAGAACGTTCTTGCCGTTCTGGCACGCGCTCACGTCTACGAACAGGCTGGGTGTGCCGGCCGCAATATTGGTGGGGTTGGCAAACTCGAGGGTCACGTAAAACTGCTGTCCGGCCGTGACCGGTACGTTCAGCGGAATCGCCCCCTGGTCATCCACAAAACGGAACTCGTTCAAAGCGCCGTCTGTCAAGACCGGGCCGACGAGCGTCTCAAGTTCGGTGCCGGGCGTCGGAAAGGCGGCGTCGTCGGCAAAGATGTGGATCGCCTGCTCCAGGCTCTGCGGCTGCCCGCCGCCCTGGCTGAGCCAGCCGATCTGCACGGCGACGATCGCCCCGTTGCAGGGCGAAGTTAATCGAACCCCGCCGTGCTCGCCGACGGCGAAATCTCCCAGGACCGTCGCGGGCCCGTTGTTGACGAAATCGTCATTCTGCACCGTGATTTCGACTGCCGCGAGTGGGCTTGCCCAAGCCAGCAGCGTCGTCAGAAGAAGACAGGCCGCTCCCGCTCGACTCCTTCGGTTGTTCATTGAACGCATGTTCCCATTCCTCCGCTTGCCAGGGAGCTCGGTACGGCGGGCTCGATTCTGTTTGTCGGGCTCGCGCCGACTATGTGAGTGGACCCCGACCGAGCGCACTTGTAGCGACGCGTGGAGCGAACTATGCCTGTTGGCTGCTCGGAATCCGCCCTCCTGCGGGGTCTACACCATTATCCCTACACGCCGGGTGAGATTCAAGGGTGCGGCGGGAATCAGGCGTCAGCGATCCGCCCCGAGTGCCGCATCGATCGGGAAACGGTGGGTTCCGCGTGGGTGCGCGAAGCGCCTGCTGATCCCGCAGATACGCCCTGTCTCAGCCACACGCGGCTCGCCGGGCAGTTCGCCCTCTCCCGGAGGCTCAGAATGGCAGCGCTGGATCGTCCGGCGCGGGTCCACCGAGTCCTGCGGCCGTGGTTCGCCCGGCCCATGGACGGCCGTCCATGGGCTTTGGT
>JBHHUY010000183.1:0-6060 GCA_046753965.1 Phycisphaerae bacterium | reverse complement strand
CGGAACTGGGTAGGGCCGGAGTTGAACCGGCGACACACGGATTTTCAGTCCGTTGCTCTACCAACTGAGCTACCTACCCGCCGCTGAGCCACCTGCCCGCCTGCGATGGTTGCACCGCCGTCCGGGGCGACACATTATGGCAAGTGCGGGAGGGTCTCGCAAGGCCGGGGAGGCGGACTGGGTGGAGGTACGATCCGCCAAACGGCAGAGCCGGACATCGGGCCAAACGACAGAGCCGGACGTGGAGCCGAACGGCAGAGACCGGACATCGGGCGAGCCGGGCAATCGATGATGTCGGTCTCGCTCGTGCGCTATCCGTCCGAGAGGGCGTCGACGATGTTGCTGCGGCTGGCGTGTCGGGCGGGGACCAGGGCGGCGAGGACGCAGAGGAGCGTCGCCAGGCCGGCACCGTAGCCCACCAGGTTCCAGGGGATGGCAAAGGACGGCCGGAAGCCGGAGAGCAGCTCGGTGGTCGCGTTGCTTGTCCGCCCGAGCGCCAGGCCGAGCGCCAATCCCATGGCGCTGCCCAGGACGGCGAGGACCAGCGCCTCGCCGATGACCATCCGATACATCTGGTTTCGGGTGATCCCGATGGCGCGGAGCACCGCCATCTCTCTCGACCGGCTCGCGACATTGGCGGCCATGAGATTGCCCAGCCCGAGCGCGGCGATCAGCAAGCCGACGAGGGGAATCGCCGAGAGCAGGAGCGTGACACGATTGATGTTGCTGTCGATCTGCTGCTTGAGTTCTCGAGCGGTCACGAAGGCCTTGGGGGGATAGCCGAGTTTCTTGAGCATCGCGTTGACGATCCGCTCTTCCGGGCCATCGCCGGGGACCGGGCCGGGTCCGAGCGCGAACGTGGGCCGGCCGCTCGGGCCCGGGCGCGTGGGCCCCGCAATGGTCTCTGAGCTGTCGGAGTCGATCCGGGCGCGTTCTTCGCCGGGTAGATCGAAATTGAAGAGGATGAGTTTGCCGTAGTTGCGGCCGAACTTCCGCTTGGCGTCGTCCAGTGTGCCGATGATTGCGCCGACGGCATAGGTCTGGAAATAGGTGTCGGCCTGGAAAAAGCTCATGGCGATGTCGAGACCGGGCGATGCGACGACGCCCGCGATGGTAAATGTTGCCTTCTTGAACCTGTCCTTGTCCGTTTGTACCCAGATGGTGACTTTGTCGCCGAGTTCTTTCTTCTGGGCCTGGGCGAACTCCCGCGTGACAAAGATGTGGTTGCCGCGCTTGAGCTTTTCCAGGCCGTCGCGCTCGTTCCCTTCGAGGAAGGCGAGCTTGACGATCGCGAGGCCCTCCTCCGGATCGATGGCGAGGAAACGGGAAAACTGGTCGAGGCCGGAAAACATGCGCAGCAGGCGGTTGTTGCTCGGCGGCTTGAGGGAGAATGCGAAGTCGTCGGTGACGGTGAACGCCTTGACCCCTTCGATGTTCCGCAGCGATCGTGCCCGGTCAAGCGGCGTGGGGACATAGCTGTAAAGCAGGGCGTCGGGGAACTCCTTGGGAAACTGCCAGCCCTGCTTGACCGACTTGCCCCAGACGACCAGCCCGACGATCAGCGACAGGCCGACCATCAGTCCGCTGCAGATGGCGGCCGATCGGAAGGGCGCCTTGGCCACTTCGTCGCCGAGGAGTTCGGGTCTCAGGCCGAGCCCGCGGGCGACGAGGGTCACGGCCGCGCGGCCGAGGGCAACCACCACGACGGGCACGAGCATGGCGGCCCCGAGATAGAGCAGGATGATGCCGGCGATCGCCTGAACGTCGAAGAAGGTCGTGTCTCGGCCGGTCATGCCGCGGAGGATGATCTCATAGCTGCCGAGCAGGACGAGCCCGACGGCGCCGAAGAGCCAGACCCATCGCCGGATTCGGGGGTCGCCCGCGGTGCGGGTCGCCTCGACGGGCGACACTTCGAGGGCGCGGAGGGCCGGCGCGGCCGCGCCGAGGAGCGTCGTGCCGATGCCGCCTGCGACGGCCAGCGCGATCCCCCACGGACTGTAGGCGAATTGCCCGAGGTACTCGGGCACGAGCCGAATCGTGAGCCACTGGAGCCCCAGTCCCAGCGGCAGCCCGAGGATCGTCCCGAGGAGGCCGAGCGGGATCGTCTGCACGAGTACAAGTCCGGCCGATTGCCAGCGCGTCACACCGACGCAGCGCAGGAGGCCCAGTTCTGTGATGCGCTCGGTCACACCCATGCTCATCGTGGCGAGGATGATGAAGAACGCGGTGAGCAGGACAACGCAGGAGAGCAGCATCATGATGAACTGCAACAGGCCCTGGGCGGCGCCGAGCTTCTTGCGCTGGGCCTCGGTGGTCTTAACCTGAAGATCGGGCGCGAGCCCGCCGACTTGTTTCAGCTCGCCGCCCCGGCGGTCGAGGACTTCGCGGATCCGCCCGGCGACGCGCCGGATGTTTTCGACGCCCTCGTCGGCGAGGATCAGGTCGACCCCTTTGACGGCGCCGGGGAGCTTGCAGAGCTTCTGCACGGTTTCGAGATTCGCCCAGATCATCATGGCCTGATTCATGCTGGCGCGGCGGCGGTCGACGATGCCGACCACCTTGAGGCGCCTGGCCGGTTGCGGCGGTTTGTTATGGCGGACGTAAAACGAATCGCCGACCGTGAGGTTGAACTGCCGTGCGAGCAGGCGCTCGATTACCGCGGCATTGCTGTCATCGGGTCGGAGGAACCGGCCGGCGACGACCTTGTGGGTACGGAATCGGGCTTCGTTTTCGGGCACGACGCCGGAGATTTCGATGACGATGTAATCTCGGTCGGCTGGTGGGTCTGCGCCGGCTTCGGGTGGCGGCGCGGCCTGGGCGTACTCGCGCGTGCGCGTCGTGACGGCCTCGACACCGGGCAGGTCGCGGACGAGATCGGCGACGTTCTCATCGAAGAGGCCCCAGACGCCGGCGGTGGATTCGATGGTGATGTGGCTTCGCCCGATCCACTGAAGGACGACTTCGTTGACGCCCCGGCGGACCGATTCATAGCAGCAGGTTACCCAGACGACAACGCCGACACCGAGGGTGATGGCGAGCACGGCGAGGAGGCTGCGGGCCGGCCTAGTCCGCCAGTTCCGCGTAGCGAGTTGCAACCAGTGCCGCATCTCCGCTTCCTTTCGGCTCCGCCGTTCCGGTGAACCGGCCCGCCTTGATGAAATGCACGCGGTCGGCATAGGCGGCCGCGGCGGCTTCGTGAGTCACCATGAGGACGGTGGTCTGCGTGTTTCGGGCGAGGTCTCTCAAGAGCGTCCAGATTTGCTGGGAGGTCGTCGGGTCGAGGTTGCCCGTCGGCTCGTCCGCCAGGACGAGAACCGGTTCGTTGATCAGGGCCCGGGCGATCGCGACGCGCTGCTGTTCGCCGCCGGCCATCAGGGCGGGGCGGTGCTTCATGCGGTGATCGAGGTGGACCGTCTTGAGGAGGTCTTCGGCTCGGCGCCGGGCTTCGGCGCCTGAGCGACCGTCCACCAGCAGCGGCAGCATGACGTTTTCCAGCGCGGTCAGGGTGGGAAGGAGATTGAACGCCTGGAAGACGATGCCCAGCCGGCGCCGCCGGAAGAGGGTTCGCTGCAGGTCTGTCAACTCGTTGATGGTCTTTCCCGTGATCTCGACGGAGCCTTCGTCGGGCAGGTCGAGACCGCCGATCAGGTGCATCAGGGTGGTCTTGCCGGAGCCGCTGGCCCCCATGATGGCGACGAACCGGCCGCGATCGACGCGGAGGCTCACGCCGTCGAGCGCCACGATGTGCTGCGCTCCGAGGTCGTAGCACTTGCGCAGATTCTCGACCGAGACGACGGGGGTGTTTGGTTCGGTTGTACCCATATGGCGCGCGGACTATGATGCATGTGTTTCCAAAGCGGCAGCGACGATCATGGTCGCGATCGGCACGGGATGCAATACGCAAAGGCGGAGCTTTCGCGGCGACGCGCCCGTGCCGGTGCCCGTCTCCGGAGGCTGCCGGCCGCGGGCCGGAGCGGATCGTCACCGGGATTCACCATCCGTCGTTCGCGGTTTTGATCCCGCCGGGAGTGGCGCCGAGCCGGCCGTTTTCCTCCGGTTTCCTCGGCAGCAAGTTGATCGGTGGATTCCTGCTCGAATGGTCGAAAGCAAGCCACTCGTTTTGCGGTCGTTCTCATAGAGAAAGACGTTGCCGAATACGACACCTGTGGTGCATCGGCATCGGATCGATCGGGAGAAACGGTATGAGCAGCTCGTCCTGTCAGCGCGGGTGTTGCACGGCGCCTGTTGGACCGCGCAGCCCCGGTTTGCGAACGATCGCGCCATTCTGGAGGCGCCGCCCCGCCGCCGACGCATGGATTTCCTCGGCGCGGGCGGTAGGGTCGCTGCTCTTCGTTCTTTCGACCGGGGTCCGCGCGGAGGCCGGAGATTCGGCGGCCGATCGTCGGGCCCTGCGGATGACCCCCGTGGTGCGTGTGTTTCAGAAGGCGAGCCCCGCCGTCGTCAACCTCTCGACGACCCAGATCGTGACGGTGGAGAACCGGTTCGGCATGGGGAGCATCTTCGACGAGATTTTCGACTGGCCCGGTCTCCGTCGACCGAGACGCTTCAAGACGCAGAGCGTCGGGTCGGGGTTTCTCATCCACGGCGACGGGTATCTGGTGACGAACGCCCACGTGGTGGACCGCGCGACGGAGTGCAAGGTCACGTTCGCCGACGGGACGGAACTCATGGCCCAGGAGGTGGCGATCGACCGGCGGCACGATCTGGCCGTGCTCAAGGTGCAGGCGCGAAAACAACTGCCCTACCTCAAGATGCACCGGAGCGACGACCTCATGCCGGGCGAGACGGTTATCGCGATCGGCAATCCCCTCGGCTACCAGAACACGATCACGACCGGGATCATCAGTGCCCTTAATCGGGAGCTGCGTTTCGACGACCGGCACGTCTACTCGGGCCTCATCCAGACGGATGCGTCGATCAACCCGGGCAACTCGGGCGGACCGCTGCTGAACGTATTGGGGGAACTCATCGGCATCAACACGGCCATTCGCGGCGATGCGCAGAACATCGGTTTTGCCATTCCCGTCAGCCGGTTGCGCGAGCTGCTGCCGGTGATGCTGGACATCGAACGGCTCCGGCCGGTCCGGTTCGGCATTCACTTCGACGGGCGACAGCGAGACTCCGGACCGCCCGGCGTGCGGATCGAGCGCGTCGCCCCCGACACGCCGGCCGCCAAGGCGGGCGTCCACGCGGGCGACATCGTGGTCGCGATCGATAACCAGCCCACGCCGACGTTCATGCACGTGTTCGGGCTCCTCAAACGCTCGGTGCCCGGGCAATCCCTGAAACTGGACCTGGTCCGGGCCGACGGCAAACGCACGTCGGTCGAAGTCCCGCTGGCCGATATCCCCAAGCAGGACGCCGCGGGGCGGATGGCATCCTACTTCGGCCTCACGGTGCGCGAGTTGACCCGAGCCGACATGACGAGGCTTGGGCTCCGCGGCAGGATCGGTCTCGTGATCGAGGCGGTCCGACCCGGGAGCGACGCGGCGCACCAGAAGCTGTACCCGGATGACATCATCACCAAGTTCGGCGGCTGGCCCGTGCCGTCTTTCAAGAAACTCTCGCGATTGATCGAACAGGTGAAGCGCGGCGACCGCATTCCCCTTCAGATCCTGCGGATCGGAGAGGATTCCTACGTTCGGTTCGAACTCGTGTTGAGGGCCCGTTGAACGCGCGCGTCCTGGTTGCGCCGGACGGCTTCAAGGCCGTGCTCGATGCGCCGGCGGTGGCGCGCGCAATCGCCGTGGGGCTTCGCCGCGCGCAGCCGGAAGCAGAGGTGGTCCTCGCGCCCATGGCCGACGGCGGCGAGGGAACGCGCGACGTCCTGGTACAGGCGGCGGGCGGGCAGCTCCGTCGCGTGTGCGCCAGTGGGCCGCTTGGCGCGCCGGTCGAGACCACGGTCGGGTTGATTCATGGGGCGGCCGCCGCGGTGATCGAGCTGGCATCCGTGGCAGGCTATGCGCTGATCGAGGAGGGCAAGCGCGATCCGCTTCGGACCACCACCTACGGCCTGGGCCAGGTCATTCGCGCGACGCT
>JBHHUY010000182.1:0-6102 GCA_046753965.1 Phycisphaerae bacterium | reverse complement strand
ATCCTGCCCGTGGCGCCCACCGGCTGGAAGCCGGTGCCACGGCGAAGCCGGCGTCACGCCGAAGCCGGCGCGTTGGGGTTTCCTGTGCGCTCACCCGAGCGCGATCGGTTCGCGTTCCTCCGAGTCCGCCACAGGAAGAACAGACGTGGCCGCCTTTCCTATTCTCTTCTCAGCGCGGGCAGCAGCGGGGTCCGCAGGGCGGATCGAACGGCCCACGCGCCGGCCGCCATGCCGACGAGCAGGACAAGCAGCAGCGTCCCCGCGAGCGAAACCCAGGGGATCTCGCCCGGTCGGCTCGCCGCGTTGGGAAAGATCGCCAGCAGCGCCGGCAGTCCGCCGATCGAGAGTCCGAAGAACAACAGGACGGCGTTTTCCGTCAAGACCATCCAACCCAGCACGGCGCGGCGATGGCCTAGGGCGCGGAGCAGGGCCAGCTCGCCTCGCCGCTCCAGGACGTTCCGCAGCATGACGGCCGCGAGCCCGAGCGTGCCGAGCACGAGACCGAGCCCGCCGAGCGTCTGGAACGCCGACAGGTAGGTGTTCTGCACGGCGAGATAACGATCGAGCAGGGCGGTCGTCGGCTGTGCGTCGAAACCGAATTCGGCCAGATCGTGTTCCAGCGCGCGCGACAGCGCGGGGAGAACACCGGTCGGCCCGTCGATCAGCGTGAAGGCAGCACCACTGATGGAGGGGAACAACTCGGTGAACCGATCCTCGGCGATCAGCAGTTCCCCTTGAAAGATGCTGCCGGACAGCATGCCGACGATCCGCAGCCTGCGCGACTGCCCGCGTTCGTCGGTGATCGTGAGGTCCTCGCCCAGTCCCAGCTTGAGCAGCCACATCAGGCTGTCGGCGTCGCCGATCGCGGGCACGGTCCCGTCGTCGAAGGTGCGCTCGAGCAACCGCCAGGGATTGGCCCGCTCCTCGGGCGTTTCGGCGAGCGAATCGGCGAAGCGGAATCCGCCGCGATCGATCATCTCGGGCGGCGCGCCGAGAATCCGGGGTCGCGTCACCTTGTAGAGGTTCAGACAGCTTGTGTCATCGCCCGGCCGCAGGCGAAGCGCCATGACCGACGCGTCTCGAAGGAGTCGGCTTGTCTCATTCTCGAGATTCAGGTGGTCGCGGCCCGCGGCCGTGCCGAGGGCGTACGGGAGCGGCACGGTCGATTCGGCCACGAGACCGTACCCACCGGTTCCGCCGTCCTGGTCGAGAACGTCGCGCCCGACCTCGCGACGGCTTGCGCCCACCGCGATGATCACGTAACACGCGCAGGCGATGAGTCCGGCGGTCGTCAGGCTTCGGCCGCGATGTCGGGCGACGTTCCGGATGCCGAGGCGGATCACGGCACCCGAGCCCGAGGCGCGGATCGGTTTGCGGCGCTCCCGGCGCATCCACAGTGCCAGCCAGGCGAGACCCGCGACGAGCATCGCCGTGCCGCCAATGAAGAATGCGTATTCGGCGCCCGGCACGGCGTCTGAAACAATCGGCACGGCGATCGCAGTGAGTCCGACGCTGAGCCCGATGGCGCGGATGATCCGCGCACCGCGCGGGGGGCGTGCGCCGGGGCGGCCCGACGCGACCGAGCCGGCCAGCAGCGCGCGGGCCGGCATCCTGGCGAGCCCGCGGATCGACCAGCCGATGGAGAGCATCGCGACCGCGAAGGAGGCCGCCCAACCGATGAGCAGGCTCGCGGCGGGGACGTGCAGTTCGAGAAACGGCGTGTGGACCGCCTCGGCCCATCGCGTGCGGAGGCCGGCCACCATGAGCCGGCCGTAGCCGATCGCGCCGAGGAGTCCGATCAGCGCGCCGGCGCCGGCAAGGATCGCGCCTTCGAGCAAGACGCCGCGCGAAACCTGCTTCGGCGCGTATCCGGTCGCGAGAAGGATGCCGATCTCCTTCGCGCGCTGTTCGACGCCGAGTCGAAAGACAAGTGCGACGAGCAGTGCCGCCGCGATGATGATGAAGAAGCTGAAGCCGAGGAACAGACTGCTGAAATCCGTGCTGCCCGCGCCCGCGGCGAGCGCCCGATCCCGGACCGGTTCGAAGCGCAGGCCAAGTTGACCGGGCGCGAGGCGGCCGAGCAGCGTGTCTTCGAAGGCGGTCTGCGTCTCGGGCAGGGTCTGGCCGGGGGCCGCGCCGAAATAGATCGATGTCAATGTTCCAAACCGCGCCGCGCGCCGCGTCCACAGCCGTCGGCCGGTGTCCAGGGCGATGAACGCCTTGGGTGTGCCGCGGTAGCGGTCCCAGTACGCCTCATCCTTGGGTCGAATGCGGGCCAGGTCGATCTTGAAGCCTTCGGGCGGATTCCAGTCCGAGAGGTTTCGCGCGTCGGTGATGCCCCGATACGACGGCATGAACCCCGGGTCGGCCGCCCAGCCCGCCGGCGGCACGATCCCCTTGAGCGTGAAATCGGCCGTCGCCGTCGCGAGATCACCGGAGGGGGCGGAGACGTAGTAGGTGATGCGGATGGAATCGCCCGGCTTGGCGCCGAGATCGCTCGCGGCCCAGTCGTTGAGCAGCAGTTCGTTCGGCTTGAGCGGCGACGACCGCGACGCCTCCGCGCCTGCCGCTTTCAAGCCCGCCGCCGCCGCGACATCGAGCGCGGTGATCATCGAATACGGGATTTCCCGCGCGGACGAAGTCGAACCCTCCGGTTCGATCACGGCGATGGCGTTCGCGAGATAGGTCAGGTTGGCCGAGAGCGGGGCGGCGATCGCCTTCGCGGCGGCGCGCGCCGCGGCTTCGACGGGCGGCTCGAGCAGCAATCGATCGGACTCCAACGAGAAGTAACCGCGCGCGTCGTCGCGCCGGAGTCTGAGGCTGTAATCAGACAGCGCGACGTGTCTTCGCAGCGCGGCGTTCAGTGCCTGCGTGGCCGCCTCGGAGTCGTCCGCGTCTTCGGCGGTTGTCACCAGGATGGTGTTGACTCGATCCGCCTGGTGCAACGCCCGCTGGAGCGTGCGCAGCGGGACCCATGCGTTGTTCGGCTGAGACTGGGTCGGTTTCAAGCTGAAGCCGCCCAATCCGTCGGCCGGGACGATGTCTGCGACGGTCAGGCGAAGCGCAGTGGTGCCGGCCTCGCGGCGACCGAGAACCGTCTCGGCCGGAACCTGGCCCTGGCTCGGCAGGCTGAGCAGCACGGCATCGCCGACCTTCGCGTCCAGGGCTTCCGCAAGATCGCGATTGAGGACCACCGTTCGACCTCGGGGGTCGGCAACTCGCGGCGATCCGCTTGATTCGAGCCCCCCGAATCGCTCGTCCACCCCCAGGATGGTGATCCGATTGACGCGCGCCCCCGATTCGGCGTGGTGGATGCCGCCGGGGAGGAGAATGGCGGGACAGACTCGACGATTCGGAACGTCGTCGCCCAGCTCGGTCGCCAGCGCTTCGCGGAAGAACCGCGGGGCGACCAGGGCCTGATCGACCGGTCCCAACCGCCGCAGTGCGAGATCGCGCAGGCTGCCGCGCATGGAATCGCCCACCAGCAGGGCGCCGGTCAGCGCCGCGGTCCCGGCGAACACGCACAGCACGACCGCGAGATTCGTCCGCCGGTGATAGACGAGGCTCTTTCGATGGATCGCAAGCAACATGACGGCTGCGTCCTCGGCGTCCGCGACGGCTACGGCCCGACCGCTTTCAACTCGCCGCCCTTCAGTTCGTAAGAACGATCGAACCGGCCGGCCAGCGCCGCGTTGTGGGTGACGACAATCAGGATGCCGCGCGCTTCACGGTGCAACTCGAGCATCAGCGCCGCGATGGTCTCCGACGTCGCGAGATCGAGATTGCCGGTCGGCTCATCCGCCAGCACGACGTCGGGCCGGTTGATCAGCGCCCGCGCCACCGCGACGCGCTGGCACTCGCCGCCGGAGAGTTCCGCCGGCCGGTGGTCCAGGCGATCGGCGAGGCCGACGCGGTCGATCAACTGCCTGGCCCGATCCGTCGCGTCGTCCCTCGACGAATCGACCAGGGCGGGCATGAGCACGTTTTCCAGCACGCTGCAATGCGGCAGCAGATGATGCTCCTGGAAGACG
Organism: Phycisphaerae bacterium; assembly: GCA_046753965.1. Taxonomy (GTDB): domain Bacteria; phylum Planctomycetota; class Phycisphaerae; order UBA1845; family UTPLA1; genus JBHHUY01. The sequence goes on along the minus strand of JBHHUY010000182.1, from coordinate 2,071 downwards.
AATCCGATCCGCCGGTTTCGGAATCGGGCCAGCGCCGGCTCGGGGAGTTGAAACGGGTTGCAGTCGTCGAGCGTGACGGTGCCGCCGCTCGGTGTTTCGAGCGTACCGAGAATGTTCAGCAGGGTGCTCTTGCCGCAGCCGGAAGGACCGATGATCGACGCGCTCTGTCCGGCCTCCATGCGCAGGGAGACGTCGCGGAGCACCGGCAGCGGCCCCGCCGCGGTGGGGTAGTCCTTGCGAACGGCCTCGGCCTTCAACGTCGTGCTCATCGGGCGACCATCCTACCGAAATCATCGCGGCTTGCCCGCGACACGTTCGAACACGGCCCACGCCGCGGTCGCCATGATCTCGTCGGTGAAGGAAGACCGAACCGCCGCGCGCCCCGCAGACCCCAGCGATCCGCGCAGCTCCGCGTCGTCCATCAAGCGCCCGAGGGCGTCGGCCAGGGCGGTCGGATCGTGGGGTTCGACCAACAGGCCGCCGCCGGTCGCTTCGATCAGCTCCGGAAACGCGCCGTGCCGCGGCGAGACCACCGGGACGCCCTGCGACAGGGCCTCGAGCACGTAAAGGCCCTTCGCCTCGCGATAGACCGTCGGCACCGAGAGGACATCGATCGACCGAAGCATGGCCAACTTCTCCGCTCGATCGACTTCACCGCGGAAGTCGATGACTCGGTCCAGACCGCACCGGGCCATGTCGGCCTGAATATCGCGCAGATAGCCGCGATCGCCCGTGCCGATGTAGCCCGCCGCCACCAGGCGACAGGCCCTGTTCCGATCGTGCAGGATTCGAAACGCGTCGCACAGCACGTGCAGGCCCTTGTCCGGACAGACGCGGGCGAGATAGCCGATCGTGAACGGTCGATCGTCGGTTGCCGGGGGTGTTCGCGCGCGATCGGGTTCACCGCTCTCATCTTCGATGGGAATGCCGAGCGGGATGGGGTGAATCCTCTCCGGCGCGATCCCGAAACGCTCGGCGGCGTAGGCCGCGTAGTATCGACTGACGGACAGAAAGGCATCGACGTCGGTGCCGTGCGATCGGATCAACGCCAGCGCTTCGGACTTCGCCGGCTCGGGCAGCTTCTCCAGGAGGACGTCTTCCCCGGTCAGGGTGCAGACGACGGCCGCGGCGAGTTCCCGTTTGATCGGCGCCGCCAGACCGACGAAGAAGGCGTTGGGCAAATGAACGAGGTCGGGCCGCAGATCGGCCAACCCGGCGATGAGTCGGCCCAGTTCCTTCCGTTGTCGGCCCGCTTCGCCGCGAAGGATGGAGACGACCAGCGGCGCGGCGGTCTTCGGCGAGGCGGCGCCGGCGCGTTTCATCGCGAGACGCAGCAGGGACGGATGGCTTAGCAGCCGGTCGAGGAAGCGCGGAAGATGCCGGAACAAGGCCGCCTTCTGTTGCAGGAAGATGTTGATGCCGCCGTAGAAGACGCGGCGGTCGCTGACGTCCGGCCCGTCCGTCCGGATCGGCGAATAGACGGGAAGAAGCACGACGTCGCGGCCCGAGCGGATCAGGGCGGCGGCCAGGGCGTTGTCGCGCAGGCAGCTTCCGCAATACATGCCTCCCGCGCCGGCCGTGAGATAGGCAACCCGCATGGCGTTTCCGCCCCGGCGCATGAACGGGGCCGTCGCGGTTCGACGGCCCGTTCGCGCTTCGCCGGGAAAACAGGGGGAACCCTGGCGCCCCCACCGAGCCGGCCCGGCGCCCCGGTTTCTGATGGTAGTCGGCTCGCCGATCGCGCGCGGCGCTCGCGTCGCGATCAGGCCCGTCGGCGGCGCCGGCGCGACGTGCGGAGACCGACGAAGGTCAGCGACATCGTGGCCAGCCCGAAGAAGCTGAACAGGCCGGAACCGCAGTCGTTGGCCGTCGGCAGCGGCGGTGTTTCCGATTCCGGGCCGATGACCGTATCCACCCGGCAACTGTACGTGTAGATGAACGGCTCGGCCGGATTGTCGGCGTTCTCGAACTGGCCCTCGCCGCCCCAGACCATCCGGACGTTTCGGGCCGCGGCCGCGCCGCCGGTGACGGTCCCCTGCGAGACGGCCGGAAAGAGGACCGGCGACGTGAA
>JBHHUY010000181.1:0-6128 GCA_046753965.1 Phycisphaerae bacterium | reverse complement strand
GGCCAGAGGCCGTGGGTTTAGTGACTAACTAACAGGCCTGACGTATCTTTGTCGCCGCGGTGCCCACGCCAACGCTTTTTGCCCGGCTGGGCTCTGAATGAGGGCAACCATCGTGCGGGGTGAGAGCAAAAACGCGAGGCCGAGGTGGCGTTCCGGTACACACCAACCCGGCCTCACATTGCAAGAGACTGTTCGAGCGGGGGCCTATCCGCCCAGCAGACACCGCGAGAGCCGCTCGGCCGCACGCTGATACTCGCGTTCGGCTCGCGGATCTCCCAGATAGTCATGCCGGCGATCGGACAAAGCCTGAATGTCCAGACCATTCACCACACCATCGCCGTTGTAGTCGCAATCATCGAGCCTCTGCCCGTTGATCCCGGCCGCATCGGCGTGCGCTTCCGGACGCTCGGTGAGCAAGGTGGTCGGGACACTCACGATCGCTTTTCGCGACGCCGCCCCGGAGAACAAATCCGGCCCCACGAACAGAACGGCCACCGCGGCTGCCGCGGCGAGCGGGGCACCCACCCAGAACCAGGCAAACCGCCGGCGCTCGGGGCTCTGAGCCACGGGCTCGGCGTCTCGCCATGGATACAGGGTCGCGGCGTCGGTGAAGGCACCGGCCTGGCGGGCCTCACCGAGCGTCACGAGCAGGCGTTCCATGTCATTCGTCCGAGGGTCCATCATCGAATCTCCACCCTCTATTGCGATTCACCGCCGTCCTGCGCGGAAAAAAACTCGGAAAAGTCGATCTTTTTTCGATCGAGACAGCGGCGAAGACGGGCCAGAATCGCGGGCAGGCGCGTGTCGCGCAATGTGGACTCGGGAACCCCAACCTCTTGTGCCACAAGGCGTAACGTCTTTCCCTCGAAGAACCGGAGCCGCACGATCCGGGCTTCGGCCGGGCCCAGGGCGGCCACGCAGGCGTTCAGACCCGCCAGCACCTCCGCCTCGTGCGCGGCCTGTTCCGGCGTGACCTCGTCCAGGCGAACGCCGGCCGACTCATCCGGGGTTCCGCCAATCGTCTGAGGCGACTTGCGGCAGAACTCCCGATACACATTGCGGACGATGCCTGCCAGCCAGACGAGGGCAGGTTGATCGGGCTTATAGGACCTTTGACCGTGGTAGGCTCGGCACCAGGCCTCGTTCAACAGGTCGTCCACCCAGTCGGGCCGATGCGAAATCCGCCACGCCACAAGCCGGAGGCGCTCGTGATAGGAATCGTACAGGCGTTCGAAGGCCTGTTCGTCCCCCGCGCCGACGGCGTCGCGGAGTTCCTGGTCGGCGCGGTCGGTCATGGAGATCGAAGCCTCCTGAATGGCGTGTTCGGCCCGACGACCCCGGCCCGTCGGGTCGCGCATGGCATAGGGATTGCATCGAGCCGCACGGGGTGGCTGTGGAGGCAGCGTGTGGTTCGGCGATCCACGGAATCGTCAGTCTTTGTAAACCACAGCCGATACAGGCACGCCATACCCCAAACCCTCAGGCAGCGGATCGGAGCATTCCGACAACCCAACTTGGCCCCGCGAGAAAACCCGCTAGACTGCGAGATTCTACCCGCCGCCGGCGCATAGGACAGCCGGACCGGGTGTCCGAAAACAACGGGTACCGGCAGATCACGGCCGGTGTTTCGCGAACAACCAGGGAGAAGCCATGAACCGACAGGAGCAAACGAGGTCACCATGAACGTCGCCGTCCCCAAACCCAGCCGGGCGGGAGAGCGCCGCGTGGCGGTGATTCCCGAGACATGCGCCAGGCTTCAGAAGGTCGGGCTTACCTGTATCATCGAGGCCGGAGCCGGCGCTTCCGCCGGCTTTCCCGACGCGGAGTACGAACAGAGCGGCGCGGAGATCGTCAACGACGCCGGCGCCCTGTACGACCGCGCCGATGCCGTGGTCCTGGTCCGGACACCGACGACCAAGGAGATCGAGCGGCTTCGATCGGGCACGATGCTGTTCTGCACGCTCGGCGCGCTGACGAACCACGATGCGGTCCGCCGCGTCGCCGAACGGGGCGTGACGGCTCTGGCGCTCGAACTCATGCCTCGGATCTCCCGCGCGCAGAAGATGGACGTCCTGAGTTCGATGAGCACCGCCGCAGGATACAAGGCGGTCCTGCTCGCCGCGTCCGAGTTGGACAAGATGTTTCCCATGCTGATGACCGCGGCGGGCACGCTCCGGCCCGCTCGGGTCCTCGTGCTGGGAGCCGGCGTCGCGGGACTTCAGGCCATCGCGACGGCGAAGCGACTCGGCGCCGTCGTGGAGGCGTTCGACGTCCGCCCGGCGGTCAAAGAGCAGGTCGAGAGTCTGGGCGCGAAGTTTGTCGAGGTCGAAGCGCCGGCCGAAGACGCTGAAGACGCCGGGGGCTATGCCAAGGAGATGTCCGAGGCATACAAGGCGAAGCAGGCCGAACTGATCGCCGCCCGCGCGAAAGAGGCCGACGTCGTCATCAGCACCGCCCTGATCCCCGGGAAAAAGGCGCCCATTCTGCTCACGACCGACACCATCGAACACATGCGACGGGGCTCGGTCGTGGTGGACCTCGCGGCCGAAGGCGGGGGAAACTGCGAGCTGACCCGCGCCGGCGAGACGGTCGATCATCGCGGCGTTCTCGTCATCGGCCCGGAGAACCTTGCCGCGACCGTGCCGTTCCATGCGAGCCAGATGTATTCCCGCAACGTCGGCGCCCTCATGCTGGACATGGCGAAAGAGGGCAAGCTCGAATTGAACCTGGAAGACGAGTGCGTCCGGGGAACCCTGGTCACGCACAACGGGGAGATCGTCCACGAGCGCGTCCGGCAGATGATGGGCATCGAGCCGCTCGCCACCACACAAGGGAGTTCAGCCTGATGGATGTTTTGCTGCCACTGCTGACCATCTTCGTCCTGGCGATGTTCGTCGGGTTCGAGATCATCACCAAGATTCCGCCCACGTTGCACACGCCGTTGATGTCGGGCTCGAACGCCATCTCCGGCATCACCCTCATCGGCGCCATCGTCTCCACGGGGAGCGAACACACCTGGATCACGGCGACCCTCGGCTTCATCGCCGTCGTCACCGCCACGATCAACGTCGTCGGAGGCTTCATGGTCACACACCGCATGCTCGGAATGTTCAAGAGGAAGGACTGACACGTGCCCGGTCAACTACCCGTCTGGCTCATCAACGTCGCATACCTGGTTGCGTCGATCCTGTTCATCTATGGACTCAAAGGCCTGACGCATCCGCGCACGGCCGTTCGCGGCAACCTGCTCGGCGCGCTCGGCATGTTCATCGCCATCATCGTGACGCTCTGGGACCACCAGGTCGTCGGCGTCACGCTGATCTTCGTCGGCGTCGCCGTCGGCGCGATCATTGGAGCCGTCGCCGCCGTCAAGATCGCCATGACGGCCATGCCGCAGATGGTCGGCCTGTTCAACGGATTCGGCGGGATCGCGTCGGTCCTTGTGGCCGGCGCCTGGCTGCTTGAGCAAGAGACCGCCCCCGGCACCCAGGGCTCCATCGCGGCCGCCGCCTCCGGCCTGATCGGCGGCGTCACGTTCCTCGGCAGCCTGGTCGCCTTCGGGAAGCTTCAGGGCATCAAATGGGTGCCCGACGGTGTGTTTCTCCCCGCCCAGAAGACCCTCAACGCCCTGCTCTTTGTCCTGACGGTTGCCCTCGCCGTGTTTCTCGTCCGAAGCGACGCCGTCGCCAACATGGCCTGGCTCTACGTCTTCATTGCCTTGCTGGCCTTCGTGTTGGGCGTCACCCTCGTCACGCCGATCGGCGGAGCCGACATGCCCGTCGTGATCGCCCTGCTCAACTCCTATTCCGGCCTCGCGGCGTCGGCGACCGGCTTCGTCATCAACAACAACGTCCTGATCATCGCCGGCGCCCTGGTCGGCGCCTCCGGCCTGATCCTGACCAGCATCATGTGCAAGGCGATGAACCGATCGCTCTGGAACGTGATGTTCGCCACCATGGGGCCGACGAGCGACACGCCCGACGCGGACACGATCTACGCCGGCAAGATCAAGTCCACCTCCGCCGAAGAAATCGCCATGTTGCTCGAGACGGCGCGGAAGGTCGTCATCGTCCCCGGCTACGGCATGGCGGTCTCACAGGCCCAGCACGCCGTCCGCGACTTGGCGAATCTCCTTGCCTCGAAGTGGGACACCGACGTTGAGTTCGGCATCCATCCGGTCGCCGGCCGCATGCCGGGCCACATGAACGTCCTGCTGGCCGAGGCGAACATCCCCTATGAGAAACTCCGGGAGATGGACGACATCAACCCGGAGATGGATCAGGTCGACGTCGCCATCGTGATCGGTGCGAACGACGTGGTGAACCCTGTCGCGCGGACCGACCCGAAATCACCGATCGCCGGCATGCCGATCATCGACGTGGACAAGGCTCGAACCGTCATCGTCATCAAACGCAGTCTGAGCCCCGGCTACGCGGGCATTCCGAACCCGCTCTTCGCCGCGGACAACACGCTGATGTTCTTCAGCGACGGCAAGAAGGCGTTTCAGGAGCTGATCGCGGCCGTCAAGGAATCGTAACGCCGCCGCGAACATCCCCGTTGGCGGCGCCGGCTATCCGCCGGTCTCGTCGAGGATGAGATGCCCGCGCCACCGGACGCAACCCGGCCCATGGCCAACACGGCGTATTACTGGGACGAACGCTCATTGATGCACGACACCGGCGCGCACGTGGAGCGCGTGGCCCGCGCCGAACGGCTCCACCCGGACCGTCTGCGAGGCCGTGTCCCCAAGCTGAATGCTCGCCCGGTGGTCGACCCCGACGCGGCCCAATGGGTGCTGCGCGTCCACGAAAAGGACCACTTCGACCGGGTCCGGCGAATCTGCGCCGAAGGCGGGGGGCTGTTGGACGAGGGCGACACCCACGCGGGTCCGCGGAGCCTCGACGCCGCGCTCGCCGCCGTGAGTATGACCCTGAGCGCCGGCGATGGCGTCATGGCCCGGGAGGTGGACAACGCCTTCTGTGTCACGCGTCCGCCGGGGCATCACGCCCTGCCCGGCCGCGCGATGGGCTTCTGCCTCTTCAACAACGTCGCAATCCTCGCACGCTACCTCGAAGAGAAGCACCGCGTCGGCCGCATCGCCATCGTCGACTTCGACGTTCATCACGGCAACGGCACCCAGGACGTTTTCTGGCGAACGCCCGAGGTCCTCTTTGTTTCGGTGCATCAACACCCGCTCTGGCCCGGTTCGGGCCTGGCCGGCGAGCAGGGGGCCGGGGCCGGCCTGGGCGCGACCGTGAACATCCCGATTGCGGCCGACACGAGCGAAGCCGACTATCTCGATACGTTCGAAGCCGGCGTTCTCCCCGCGGTCGATCGGTTTGCCCCCGAGGTTCTGCTGGTCTCCGCCGGTTTCGACGCGCACGCCGACGACCCGCTGGCTCAGCTCAACCTGACCGAGCGGGGCTACGCGAAGATCACTCTCTGGTTAACCCAGCTCGCCGCAGATCATGCCGAGGGCCGTCTCATCAGCCTCCTCGAAGGCGGCTATGCCCTCGACGCACTGGAACGCAGCGTCGCCGCGCACGTCGAGGCCCTGATGAGCGCGTGACGGGGCTTCTCGCCTTCCCTCGGGAGCGGCCTCCCGATGCCGACCGGTGAGAAACCCGCGCGTCGACAAGCGTGCGTCCCGAAACCTCTGCGGAACGGGCGTCCCGCCCGTGCACGCACCACTGAGACGGCGGCGCCGCGGGATTCCGGGATGCACGCCCATCCTCGCGGGGGTGTTCAGTCGCGTCCCGGCGCGACATCCGGTCCGCCGCACTGCTGCTCAAGAACCTGTAGGAATTCTTCGACGCGCTGCTCGAACGCATAGTGCTCCAGCGCGTGTTCGCGCTGAATCTGTCCCTGACTCGCCCGCAACTCCGCGTTGCCGTGAAGCCGGATGAGCAGATCGGTCCATCGCTTCTCGTCGTCGAGGGGCGCGAGGAATGGTCGCCCGGCCGATGGCACGTGTTCCCGGATGCTCGGCACGTCGCTCGCGAGGACCGGCAACCCGGCCGCCTGTGCCTCCATCATCGCGTTGGGCATGCCCTCGAACTGAGATGGAAAGAGGAAGATGTCCATGGCGTGCAGGCAATGGGCCACGTCGGTCCGGCAACCCGCCAGGA
>JBHHUY010000180.1:0-6150 GCA_046753965.1 Phycisphaerae bacterium | reverse complement strand
TGCGTCCCGACGTCCGCCACGGGGGGCGGACGCTACAAAGAAGGATTGCGCCGTCATCCGCCTGAACTGTCATGGCCCCCCGACGTTCTGGCCGCAGGCCGGATGCTTGACGATACAATGAAGGGTCAACTACCTTGGAGGAGCGGGCCTGGGCAAGTACCCGGTGGAGACGGTGATTCATGGCTGGCGACGACCGCTGCATCGGGGTGTTTGATTCGGGCATCGGGGGACTCACCGTCGTCCGGGAGCTGCGTCGTCGACTGCCCAATGAAGACGTCGTGTACTTCGGCGATACGGCACGCGTGCCGTACGGCATCAAGAGCGAAGAGACCGTCACGCGCTTTGCCCGGGAAAACTGTGATTTCCTGCTGCGATTCGATCCGAAGATGATCGTCGTCGCCTGCAACACCGCCAGCGCGGCGGCCTTGCCGGCGTTGCGGTGCTCGCTCGCGGTGCCCACGTGCGGCGTGGTGGAGCCCGGCGCGCGCGAGGCGGTGCGGCTGGCCGACGGACGAACCATCGCGGTGATCGCCACCGAGGCCACGATCAACTCGGATGCCTATCGCAAGGCGATGAAGCGGTACGCGCCCGATGCGCGGGTTGTCCAGAAGCCCTGCCCGCTCTTCGTCCCGCTTGCGGAGGAAGGGCGGCACTGCGATGATCCGATTACCCTGGCGATTATCCGAGACTACCTGACCCCCGTCGCGCGGCTGGATCCGAAGGTGCTCGTGCTGGGGTGCACGCACTATCCGCTGCTCATGCGGGCCATCGCCGAGGTGGTCGGTTCGGACGTGACCCTGGTCGATTCGGGGCAGCAGACGGCGCGGGCGGTGGTGAAGCGGCTGGAGTCCGGCGGCGCGTTGGCGGCTCGGAAGGCGCCCGGACGTCTCAGTTGCTACGTGAGCGACAACCCGCAGCGGTTTCGAGAGCTCGGCCAGCGATTTCTCCATCACCCCGTGGTGGACGTTACCTGGATTTCGCCCGAGCAGTTCCATTCCCATGATATCAAGACTATCGTCTAAAACATCGGGCCTCTGGCTCGCGGCGGCGGGCGCGATCGTGCTCGCGGGTTGTGCCGGTTCCCGCGGAGCCGCCTGGTTCCAACGGCCCAGGACGAGTCGCGACTACCTCAACATGGCCCTGGATTCCCAGCGCGCCGATGATCGTCGCGAGGGCATCATCGGCCTGGCGCGAAGCCGCGACGGCGCGACGGAGTGGGCGGTCAAGGTCTACGACACCGTGGCGCGAACCGATACCGACCCGAGCGTGCGGTGCGCCGCCCTCCGCGCGTTGCTGAGGAACCTCGATGCGCGGTCTGTCGCCACCGGGTTGAAGATCCTTCGCAGCGCCGACGGACCGGTCGAAGGCATCCGGCCTGCGCCGGCCCGTGTGCGCTGGGGCGCCGCCCGACTCCTGCACGCCGCCGTGGACGCGGACGCCTACCGCGAGGAGCAAGAGGAGGAGATCATCCAGACGCTGCTTCAGCGCGTCCCGAAAGAAGAGGATGTCAACGTGCGGCTCGCGCTGATCGAGACGATGGGCTGTCTTCCGGACCGGCGCGTGCTGCCGGTCCTGATCGACGCGCTGGAACGCGAGAACTTCGCCGAGCAGCACGCGGCCGAGCTCGCCCTGGTCGCGCTCACCGGCGTCAGCCACCAACACTACGCCGAGGCCTGGAGAAAATGGTTGAGCGAGACGCCCGATCCCTTCGAGCACATGGGCGAAATCCCCGCGGAAATGCAGGCGAAGAAGTCCAAGCCCCGCTGGGATTGGCTCGAATGGTGGGAGTAGAAAGAAGGACGATCGGCGAACCGAAACAAGCGTCAAGCCGCGCATCCCGAGATGGGGCTCTCGCGCTTCACAGTCCCTCTTGATCCCTCCTTCGGCTTGGAGCGCCTCCTGAATGCCCTGTGGCACCACTGCCGCGGTGAGGCGCACACGGGTGGGACGCCCAGGCCACGCAGGCCTCAGGACGCACGCTCAGAAAACGCGCTCAAACAGATCACCCTGCACCCGCCGCAAGACACCTTTGAGTTGCAGGCGCGTGAGGGTACCGGCCACCTGCGCGGGCGGCAGATGGGAGGCTTCGCAGATCGCCTCCGCCGTCATCGGCTCGCGCCCGGTGGACCGGAGCACCGCCGCCTCGGTCTCCGTCAACGATACGAGCGATTCACGCCGCGCGGCGCCCGGTTCCGGCTCGCGCTCCGGCATCAGGGCCGCACCGGCCTCGCCGAGTTCCTCCAGGATGTCTTCAAGACGCGTCACCAGCTTCGCGCCGCCGGTCTGGATGAGCCGGTTGCAGCCCTCGGCCTGGCTCATGTCGACGCGGCCGGGGACGGCGAAGACCTCGCGGTTGTATTCCGACGCCAGCCGGGCGGAGATCAGCGCTCCGCTCCGCGCCGCGGCCTCGACGACAAGCACACCAAGCGAAAGGCCGACGATGATCCGGTTGCGCCTTGGAAAGTTCTTCGCCTCCGGGCCGACGGCAGGTCGCTCAGCCGCGCGCCGTGGGGCGCAATCTGTTCGGCCAACTCGGTCGACTCGGGCGGGTAGAGGTGCGAAAGGCCGCAACCCAGCACGGCGAGCGTGCGCCCGCCCGACAGGAGTGCGCCGCGGTGCGCGCACGCGTCGATCCCCCGGGCCATCCCCGAGACGACGACCAGCCCCGCGTTGGCCGCCAGTGCGCCGAACCGCTCGGCCTGTTCGGCGCCGTACCGCGAACAGTGCCGCGCCCCGACAATCGCGATGGCGAGCAGATCCTCGCGGCACACGGCGCCGCGGACGTAGATGCACATCGGCGGATCGTTGATTCGCCGCAAAGATGCCGGATACGCGTCGTCGGCCAGGCAAAGGATCCGGACGCCCGCCCGCGCGGCGCGTTCGAGTTCTTCGGAGACGTTTGCCTTGTCGCGGGAGCGCGCGATTTGTTCGGCGAGCCTGCCGCCGATGCGTTCGACCGAGGCCAACTCAGCCACGGAAGCGCCCAGGACGCGGTCAATGTCGCCGAGTTCGCGGAGAAGATTGGCGGATCGGATGGGGCCGATCTCGGGGCAGAGGTGGAGCCGCAGATACGACCGGGCGCTGGCCGAGGCCACCCCCGAGTCGTGCCGATCGTGTTCTTGCGACATGGAACGTGAGAGACTCAGGTCGGCCGGTGCCGCGAGCGTGTGTTGAGCCGGTGCTGGCGGGATGCCCCGGCGCGACCCGGCGGACACGCCGCTACACGGCGAGGAAGTCCTCGTTGATGGGCTGGCGTCCGCGGAATCCGGCATCCACCTCGTGCCAGTGCTTGATTCGTTCTTCGCCGAGCCGCCAACAGAGCTCGACCAGGCGGCCCTGGTGCATCGCGAGGAAGTCCACGATGCCGCGACGCCAGTCCTTGAGCTGGCAGCCGATCTCTGAAAGCTCGTTTCTCAGCCGGCTCAACTCGTCCAGGGCGTCGAGGTAGCGCTCGCGAATCGCCTCGAGTTCGCCCGGATCGGTGTCGGGCTTCGGCGCCTCGCACTGGCTTTCGAGCAGGCACACCTTCTTGTTCTGTTTGACGACATCCGCCATGATTCGCGAGACCAGCGGCAGGGTGCGGTGGGCGTGCTCGAGCGTGAAAACGCGTTGCCCGCGCGGGACGCGAGGCTTCGGATGAATGGACGTGGTGCCGGAGAGTGCCATGTCGACCTCGCAGTTTTTATACACCCGTCTTTATGTGGGTGACACGCCTCCCCCATTTGCAACTTCGACCTTAACCGACCGCGCGGGAGCGTGTCAACGCATCGCACCGGGTTTCAACGACTTGTCCGATATTGCCGGCGGCCGCCGCGCCTGTGATTTTACGACCGTCCGTTAATAGCCTGCCGCGCGCCGATGTTGGCCGCGTCCGACCGATCGCGCGGCCGTTTGCGTTGCATCGCTCGCACGCGTTCAAACCGCCGGAGTTACCGGACGATCCGCGCAGAGCAAGCGTGCGTCCTGATACCTCAGTGGCAAGGGCGCCCCGCCAGTGTACGCACCCCAATTCGCGCGATCGTTCCGCGACATCGTCCATCCGTATTCTTGTTGGGGAGCGTTCGGAGAAGAATGATTCGCGCCGCTCAAGTCGGCGCTTCCACGCTGAGGCCTCGAGCGAGAACAACATGGTCGATTGCCGGGTAGGACGCGCCGGCCGGCTTCGCCGTTTGGCGGATCGCACGTTCACCTCATTCTTGCCCGACTCCTAGAGCAAAAGCACGCCCACGCACATCATCAGGCCGAAGAGCAATGAGAACGCGAGCGAGACCGCCGCGGGCCAGCGCGGCCTCGATCGGCGGATCAGCGCGACGATCGAGAGGGTGAACATCGCGAACAGCGCCATCCACGCCAACAGGCTCACCAGGGTGATCCAGGGACGGGCCTCCATCTCCAACCTCAGCGCTTCCTGGAGTTCCGTCGGATCGGGCGTCGGACCGTGGGCCCGGACGATCGAGATAGAGATGGGCGCAATCAGAAGAATACACAGGATCTCGACACCGACCGCGATCAGAGCCAGCCAGCCGAGCCGATCGGCGAAGCGTCTCGGCGGCGCGCAGGGCTGCTCCGGAACCGTCATCGCGGCCGTGCCGCCCGTCCTGTCCGGCATCGCCACCGGCACGTCGTATTGGATCGTCGGGTCGCTCTCGGCGGGGGCCCGGCGCACAACGCCGCAGAACGGGCAGGCCGCCATCTGAGAGGCGGCCTCATCATCCACTTCGATGGGTTGGCCGCAGGCTTCGCAGCGAAACTGAATCGGCATCGCGTCGGACCCTCTCATCGGTACTCGTCGAGGGTCCTACTCTAGCTGAATGCCGACGGGCCGGACAGCCGACGGGCTCCCGCCGCGACCTGATGCGGGAGAGGGTGCCGCCGGCTTCTGGAACGGCGGGAGGACTGCGCGTGTGTTCGAAAACAAGACTGCGCCCTGAGGCATCGAGCGAGAATAACATGGTCGATTGCCGGGCAGGACGCGCCGGCCGGCTCTGCCGTTTGTCGGATCGCACGCTTACCTTGTTCTTGCCCGACTCCTGAGACCTTCGTGGCACGGGCGTCCCGCCTGTGTGTCTGTTTCAACACCTTGACGAGCCGCGGACTTCAGCCCGCGCGGTGCGGCAGATGACGAGTGATGAAACAGTTTCTAAGCGAAGACGGCTCAGCCGTACCAGTTGCGCGAGTAGCGCTGCACCCGTTCGCAGGCGCGCAGGTCGTCGAGCACGAATGCCGCGCCGACCAGAACGCCTTCGGTCTTGATCTGATAATGGCGCACGACCGCGGGGATGCGAGGCGCGCTCTGATCGGCCCAGAACAGCTTCACACCCAGCAGCGTGCCGACCGGAAAGCTCCATCGAGAGTAGAACCCCAGACCGCCCGTCGAAATGTCATGCAGCCGGACACCGATGTCAATGGGCAGGGCCTGATCGAATCTCGCCACGAAGAGCGGAACGGCCTTGTGATGACGCACGGCCGCCCGGCGGTTTCGATAGAGGCGGGCGGTGGGATTCTCGCTTGTGTGCGAGAGGAAGCGAGAGATCTCACGCTCAAAAACCGTGTGGAGCGAATTCGCAACCATCGTGGACATGTCGCCGGTCCTCACAAGGCGACGCGCAGGCCCGCGACCGTGATATCGGGCGTGGTCGTCGCGCAACCGTTCTTCTTCCGATGCACCCGGCCGCTTCATAGCGGACAACGTTTTCAGCCGGCCCCCGGGCCGCTGATGGCGCGGTCTTCCGAACCGAGTGGATACCACGGTCACGAAGTGCGTTCGAGACGTGGCTCGTCCGTGGACTCGCCCGCCGCGGCTCGGCTGGGTTGGCTCCAAAAAACCGGTGCCTCACGGGCGCCGCCCCGGTCTCGCACGCTGATTCTCAAGCATCTTTCAAGAACGCAGCCGGATCTGAATAAGAGTGCGTCCTGAAACCTTTGCGGCGCGGGCGTCCCGCCCGTGTCCGCACAGCCGAGACGACGGTGCCACAGGACTTTCAGGACGCACTCCAGACACCACGCCATGCCGTCCCCTGCGACGAGGCTGCGGCCGCACCGTCTCCCATTCTGTACAATACGATTCAGCCCGGTGCCGATAATCCGTACGCGCTCGGTCAGCATGTCGGTCTTGCTCAGGCGGTTGCCGCCCTGGTCGTAGGTGTAGGC
>JBHHUY010000179.1:0-6201 GCA_046753965.1 Phycisphaerae bacterium | reverse complement strand
CCGCCCAATCTCGCCGACCAGATCAACCCGCCGCAGACAGACTGGTACCGCCAGTCCATCTCGCGAGGCTGCTCGCCGACCACCGCCTACCCGTTCGGTTACACCCCGCATCGGGCGCGGTCGATCGACCCGGAAACCGGCCTGGCCGACGAGATCATCGTCGTGCCCGCCGCCCAGGCCATCGGCTGGGACAACGGTTTCGGCACGATGGGCCTGGGCGCTTTCGATACGCTCCAAACTCGAAACGACCCGACGCGACCGATGCTGATCCTCATGGCCCACGACGGGGACAACGCCTGGGGCGGCGGCTACAGCTACTACATGGAAGCCACGCCGGCCTTCGCGAACACCGCCGCGGCGGCCGGCTATACGGGAACCGTGATCGAAGCCTACCTCGCGGACCACCCCGTTCCCGCAGGCGATATCGTGCACGTCGAAGACGGCGCCTGGGTCAATGCCGACGCGGACTTCGGCTCGCCGGTCATGCTCAACTGGAACTGGCCGCTCGTCAGCGCCTCGGGGCAGATCGACATCGCCGCGGGCTGGGCCGAGGACGAGCGGAACTGGGCCGTGATCACCGCCGCCCAGAACCGCGTCGACACGGCCGAGCAGATCGCGGGCGGCGTCGCTGTCGGCCGGATTCTGCACCCCGACGCGACCGCCACCGAGGCCGAGCGAGCCTGGCATTTCTTCCTCGGCGCGCTCAATTCCGGCTACATGTATTTCGGCACCGCGCTCGACCTGGAGGTCAAGCCCACCATCGCCTGTAACGAAGCGGTCGAGCATGCCGACCTCGTGATCGGCGACGGCTCGCTCGACGCGACGCCGCCAACCGTCTGGATTCCGCAGCGACATCCCTGGAATCCCGGAAGCACCAACTTCGGCCCGCAATACGGCTACACCCAGTTTGTTTCGAACGGCGACTTCTGGGTATGGACGTTTGTGTATGACGTCTCCGGCGTCACCGGCGTGTCGTTGAAGTACCGCGTCGATGGGGACGGCGCCAACCCCCTGAGCACCGCGGACAACGAGACCTATGCGGGCGGACCGGAGGTCGGACCCTGGCAGTCGCTCACAATGACCCAGCGCGTCTTTCCAACCGGGAACTTCCTCAACGACCCGAGCATCAACTTCTTCGAATTGCCGGTCTACATCGCGGATGAATACTACGTCCAGATCACCGGCCTGCGGAGTGTGCTGGTCGACTACTACGTCGAAGCAACCGACGGCAAGGGCAACCTCCGCAGGAGCCCGATCCAGCATGTCTACATCGGCGACGGAAGCGGCTCCGGTTCCGGCGGCAACGCGGTGATTGTGAACCCCGATCCGGTGCAGGCGAACCAGCCCGTCACCGTTTCGTATGATCCGACCGGCGGTCCGATCGCCGGCGCGACACAGGTCTATCTACATTACGGGTTCGACGGTTGGAATCCCGTCATCTCGCCCGATCCCGCGATGGCCTGGAACCCGACGGCGTCGCGCTGGGAACTGAGCATCTCGGTGCCCGGCAGCGCGACGCAGCTCGATCTGGTCTTCAACGACGGCGCCGGCGTCTGGGACAACAACAACGGGCAGGACTGGCACTTCTCCGTGGTCGGCGGCTCGCCGCCGCAGCAGCCCTGGCAGCTCGACGGCACCCGCGATGCCGACGCGAGCCTCGTGGCGAGCAGCGGATCGCTCAGCCTCTGGGCCGGCGTCAAGGGCGACATCCTCTACGTCGCCA
This sequence comes from Phycisphaerae bacterium, assembly GCA_046753965.1. GTDB lineage: Bacteria > Planctomycetota > Phycisphaerae > UBA1845 > UTPLA1 > JBHHUY01. The sequence continues at coordinate 4,478 of JBHHUY010000179.1, read as the reverse complement.
CCGACGATGCGGGCGAAGGGAACGATCACTTCGTCTTCGTGGCCGCCTCGCCCGGCGCGCTCCAGCCCGCACCGTGGGCCAAGGCCGGCAATGTCGCGGCCTGGGACGCCTACCTGGCCGACGAGAACGACAACGGATTCGCCGACTGGTTCGACGCCGCCGGCACCGCGGCGGCGATGACCGGCCCGAACGGGGGCGTCCTCGAGGGAACGCTCAATCTGATCGAGCAGTACGGTGCGATCCCCGACACCCTCTACCTGGCCGTCGGACCCTATCCGACCGCGGACGGCGCCGCGCTTCTGTCGACCTGGCAGGTTCCTGCCGCACAGAACGGCGACGGCCACCTCGACGCGAACGAATACGCGCCCTTCAGCACGGTGCTCCCCGGAGACTGCACGGGCGACTGGCGGGCGGATGAAACGGACGCGGCGTGTTTCGTCGACGCCCTGCTCGGCTTCGACGCCGACGCGCGCCATCTCGCGGCCATGGACCTCGACCGGAGCGGGGCGCCGGATGCGGGCGACATCCAGTTGTTTGTCGATCTGGTGACGGGCGAATGAAACCCGCCCGTGCGCGGCGCGGGTTCAGCTCGTCGTCGTGCTCGAATGCCAGTGCCGGAAGAACACCACAACGAACCAGAACCCGCCGATGCCGTAGGCGACCGCGGCGTAGAAGTACTGTTCGGGCCACTCGCTCTGGGCCCAACTCATCACCGCGGCAATCGAACCGATGGCATAGAACAGAAAGAAGATCAGGCATGAGCTTCCGAAGAAGTACTTGTCCATCTCACGGAGGCGGTGGTTGCTCTCGAGCCACGTCTCCCACGTCATGACCCCGTCGATGTGCGGCTCGACGTGCTCTTTCAGGTAGCGACCGGCCCGGACGATGCTGTTCTGCTCCATGAGGAACGCCAGCATGATCACGAGAATGATGAACGGCATCGAGGCCGTGGCAAAGGTGAGATCGGAGGCCTGCGCCCCGTAGGCGATGACGGGAATCAGCAGCGTCCCGAGCACGGTCAGGAAGAACGCGCGTGACTTGCTGGACCGAATCTCGTCGCGCAGGGTCAAGTACTGCTGTTTGAGGAACTCGTCTTTGGACATCGATTCACTCCTTGCACACGGGGTTCACGACGGGCGGATGCCTGCCGGAGAACACCGGCGATGCCCCTTTCTAAGCGCTCGTCCCGCCGGCTGCAAGAACCGACGGTGGCGGCACGGCTCACAGCGATCGCCGGAATCCGCGGTGCGAGGGCTCACCGCGCCGTCCCCTTCCTCCGACTTCGGAAGGCGACTTCGACGGTGCGGCCCGGATCGAGCTTCCCGAGGCGCACCGAAAGCACCTCGGCCTCTTCGTCATGCGACCAAGACTCGCGCGAGGATGACATCGCCCGCCGTGTCTTCACGCGCGGCAAAGCCGCGCCCGCGGCGGTGACGGACCGCGGCGCCTTCCGGATGCCGTGAAACTGCAACAGGTAGGACTTCGGCGCGAACGCGTCCGAGCCGAGGCGACGGGTGAGCTCGAAGCACGTAGCCGCGCCTGCTTCCGAAACCTCGTAATCTTCAAGAATGAACTCGCCGGACTCATACGCGTAAGAGATGCCGTCGTCATTGTAGAACGACCCGCGGCCCGAGCCTGGAAAGATGCGCAGGATCAACTCATCCAACGGCCGCTCATCCACGAATTGAACAACGTCGCGCATGGGGATAATCGCGCCGCGGCGGGCGAACATGGGAATCGTTCCCAGGTCCACCGGCAGATCGAAGGCCTCACCGCCCCGCCTGGGCGTCGCGTCGGCGAAGTCATACCAGCGACCCTCCGGCAATCGGACGCGACGCGTCTCGGCATGCTCGCGCACCACCGGCGCGACGAACAACTGGTTGCCGAACATGAACTCATGCTCCGCACGGTGGACCTCGGGGTAATCCGGAAACTCGAGAAGCAACGGACGAAGCAGCGGCAAGCCCGTCCGGGCGGCCTGACGCATCTGCGTGTAGACATAGGGCATCAGGCGGTATCGCAGCTCGATGGCGCGCCGGTTGAGCCGGGTGAACCTCGCTCCGAACGACGTCGGATCCTGTTCCGGCGCCTTGCCGTCCTGGGCCCCCTCGCCGCAGGTGTGGGTCCGACACAACGGGTAGAACACGCCCAACTGCAGCCAGCGCGTGTAAAGCTCCGGCGAAGGATGTCCGCGAAAGCCGCCGATGTCCGCCCCGCAGAAGGTGATCCCCGACAGCCCCATGTTCAGCAACATGGGAATGCTCATCCGGAGGTGTTCCCAACTCGAGAAGTTGTCGCCGGTCCATACGGCCGCATACCGTTGCACACCGGAATACCCCGCGCGCGTCAGGACGAACGGCCGCTCGTTCGGACGAAGCCTGCGCACGCCCTCGAACGTGGCTCGAGCCATCTGCATGCCGTAGGTATTGTGCGCGGCCCGATGATCGGCGGGCGCGCCGTCGTTGTCGTGGCGGAGTGTCATCGGCACGGTGCCGTCCGGATGGGCGAAGTCGGCCGGTTCGTTCATATCATTCCAGAAACCGGTCACCCCGTCTTTGAGGAAGCCTTGGTAGAGCCCCCCCCACCACGACCGCGTCTCGTGCCGCGTGAAATCGGGAAACACCGTCTCACCCGGCCAGACCTTGCCGACATAAGGCTTGCCGTCGCCGTCGCGGCAAAAGTGGTTTCCGCGCACGCCGGCATCGTAAACCGAATAGCCGCGCTCGACCTTGATGCCCGGATCGACAATGACCACGACCCGGAAGCCGAGCCGGCCAAGATCTCTCATCAGACGCGCGGGACTGGCGAAACGCCTGCGATTCCAGGTGAAGCAGCGAAAGCCGTCCATGTAATCGATGTCGAGATAGATCGTGTCGCAGGGAATCCGATGTTCACGCAACGATCGGGCGATGCCCCGGACACGCCGCGCGGACGCATAGCTCCAACGGCACTGCTGGTAGCCCAGCGACCAGCGCGGCGGCAGCGGCGTGGCGCCGACCAGACTGGCATACCGCGCGACGACCTGGCGCGGCGTCGGCCCCGGTATGAAGTAGTAGTTCAACGCCCCTCCCTGCGAACCGAACGAAAAGGCCGTTGTCGATGTCTTGCCCAGGTCGAACGAAGCGCGAAAGGTGTTGTCGAAGAAGAGACCGTGAGCCGCGCCTCGATTCAACACCAGAACAAACGGATGAGACTGATAGAGCGGATCGGTCCAGGGCTCATGTTCCGCAGCGTCATGGTTCCAGTTGACAAGCACGGTGCCGCGCTTGTCCAGCGGACAGCCGCGCTCTCCGAGACCGAAGAAGTGATCCGCCTCGTCCAGCCGCTTCCAGCACCGCACCTCGTCGCCGTTCCACGACATCCCCTTGCCGGGATCGTCCGCTGAGATCAGCGCCCCGTCAGATGCGTGGAAGGAAACGCGACAGGGGTTGCGCTGAACGTGCACACGCGAATCGTCCGTAATGATGTAAAGAAAGTCCGCGTCTTCCTCGAGACGCCATGTCGGCGCCTCCGTCTCATCGGCGATGACGGCCCATGAGTGATCGCGATCGAAGACCCCCGACGGCGCCAAGCGGACACGGATCGTTCCCGCCCGCTCAGGCGTGATGCGCACGCGGGCCTCACCACACTCGATGACCAACCCATCCGCCTCTCGGCGGTGAGCGGTCACGGGGCCGATCGACCGCCATCCGCAGGTCGCCTTGGTGTCCGAAACGGCGACGCCGCCATTATCACGGGTGCTCATCGTTGTGTTTCCGTCGCCGAGTTCGTCAAATAGTGGATGCCCGATTCGGGCAGGCAAATGGCCTGGCTCGCTGGCCGGCCGACCCTCCGCCGCCATCGTGCCGGCCCCACCCGCGAGACCGTGCGGCTCCAACTCCCGATTGGGCCAAGTAAAACATTTTACCATGTTTCTGAGGCGGGATCAATCGCTTCCCCCCAACCCGCACGAGAAGGGGTCCATGACAGTTCAGGCGACTCTCATGTAGCGGCCGCCCCCCGTGGCGGCCGTTGCGCGCCAGCGCACATGCGCGTCCCGACGTCCGCCACGGGGGCTACGAAGAAGGCCTGCGCCGTCATCCGCCTGAACTGTCATGGACCCCGGGAGAACGGAGGCCGAGGCGCCTGCGGGACCACCGCGCGGATTCGCCCCGCGTCATCCGCCTCGAAGCCTTGGCGCCGCCCCGCAACGTCCGATTCCGCCCCGATCTCACGCGCCCGGCGGCGCCGGAACCGGCGCCGCCACGGCCTCATCCCTTCACGCCCCCGAGAATCAGCCCGCTGACGAACTGCTTCTGGGCCACGAAGAACAGGAGGATGCAGGGAACCATCGTCACGATGCTGGCGGCCATCAGGTAGTGGGCATCGCGAAAATCGCCGTACTGATTCTGGAACGAGTTCAGCGCGACAGCAAGTGTCATCTGGTCTTCGCTCTGAAGGTAGATCAGCGGCCCCATGAAATCATTCCACGTCGCGAT
>JBHHUY010000178.1:0-6241 GCA_046753965.1 Phycisphaerae bacterium | reverse complement strand
AAGCCGCCGACGTGGCCGCTGGCCTCCCACACCTTTGGGTTCATGATGATCGCGGCGTCGAGGCCGACCATCTGAAGCTCCTTCCCATCCGGGCCGGTCGGCGGGTTGGTGACCATGTCGTGCCACCAGGCGTCCTTGATGTTCCGCTTGAGCTCGACGCCCAGCGGGCCGTAGTCCCAGAACCCTCCGATCCCCCCGTAGATCTCGCTGGATTGAAAGATGAACCCCCGCCGCTTGCACAGGGATACGATTCTCTCCATCTGCTCCGCTGATTTCGCCATGGATCGTCGGTCCTTCTCTGCTGGCGGCGTTCCTCGTCTCGGACGTACTGCCGCCGGTTCGCCCGCGCCTTTGCCGCCAGGCGTCCGCCCTAAGCCTCTGTGGCACGGGCGTCCCGCCCGTGCACGCGCCCCCGAGACGGCGGCGCCACAAGATGTTCAGGACGCGCTCAGAGCCGACGGCGCCCCGGACTTCTCGGACGGTTCCGAGTCCGTCCGCTCCGTCGAGCCCGCGGGGCAAACGTTGCCGGCAGGCATCACGCGACGCTCCGGATTCATCCCCTCCGCATAATCCTCACAGCTTACCACCTTCGGCCGGGCTACTCGTCCGTTCCTAACAACCTGAAAACACACACTTTACGAGAATCGTCCCAGGCGCGTCGCGCTCCGGCACGCACGGTACTCCCGTTGCCCCACCTCAGGTCGGTTCGCGACACAGGCCGGCGAGGACCGGCCGGAGACCGCCACCGGAAGGAAGGACGGGCATGTTTGTGGCAACGGCAGACATCCTCATCGACTTTCTGCGACCGAGGGCGAAGATTCTCATCCTCACTTTCTTCACTTTTCTCGCCCTTTGCTAGACCGCGCACGCGAGCCCGGCCTCGCCGCCCGCAGCGCGACCGGGCACGCCCTCACACAGGCCTCACACAACCCCAGAATCTGAAACCGGTGCGAAAACGCGTGGAACCGGTGATCCGCGGCAATCACCGTCCGCAAACGGACCACATCGCCGGCGTCAAACTCAACGATCCGCCCGCACCGGCGGCACACCATGTGGTCGTGCGGGTCCTGCCCGTAGGTATGCTCGTAGTGCACCTGTTTGTTGCTGAAGTGCACCTCCTTGACGATGCCGCACTCGACGAGGAGCTTGAGCGTCCGATAGACCGTGGCCTTGCCGACGCGCTTGGACTCCTGCCACATGATTCGAAGCAGTTGCTCGGCCTCGAAGTGCTCGTCGGTCTGCATGACCGCCTGTAGAATCCGCTCGCGCTCGCCCGTGTACTTCAGGCCGCGATCGCGCAGGAACTCGCGGAAAACGTTCTCCGCGGTCCGAATCATCTCCTCACCGACGGCCCGTGCCATCGCACCACCCCTTTCGATCTGCGGCAAGACTCTACCGCCATCCGCCGGGGGCAATCAAGGCGCCGGTATCTCGGGGTGAGTTTGGCGGGTCCGTGGCGCGGATGATAGAATCGTGTATCGGCGCGGCGGTCGCGGAAGCCATCCGGCAATCCCATGCTTCCCAACGCCCCACGCGCCGCGGAACGCGGGAGCCCGACCACGATGCCTGAGGACCGACCGGAGCAACTTCCGCCGCACGATCGCCGGGATTTCTTCCGTTCCAGCCTGGCGCGCCTGTTGAAGCCCGCCGCCGAGTTCATCGCCAACCGGCTGCCGATCGAACTGCCCCTGGTCGGGCCCGAGCTGCGTCCACCGGGGGCCGTACCCGAATCGCAATTCCTAGAGCAGTGTTATCGGTGCGGGAACTGCGTCGATGCCTGCCCCGCGGGCGCGATCTTCTCCTGGTCGGACGGCGACGACCTTCGCCGGGGCACGCCCTATCTCGACCCGGACCGCCGAGCCTGCGTGCTGTGCGACGACCTGGCCTGCATGAAGTCCTGCGCGAGCGGTGCACTTCAACTGGTGGATCGCGCCGCGATCCGAATCGGCCTGGCCGAGGTGGACGACGCCGCGTGCCTCCGATCGGGCGGCGAAGACTGCACCGTGTGCATCGACGCGTGCCCGCTCGGCAGCACAGCGATCCGTCTCGACGGCAGTACGGTCGAGGTACTGGACCCCCGTCCGACCGGCGAAGGCTGCACGGGCTGCGGCGTCTGCCAGGAACAATGCCCGACCCGGCCGAAGCGCGCAATTCGCGTAGTCCCCTATTGAGAATGCGTCCTGCCTGAATCCTCCGCGGCACGGGCGCCGCGCCTGTGCACGCCTCGCCGAGACGGCGGCGCCCCAGAACGCTTGGCAGACTCCCTCATCATCCTGGCTACCGATAAGAACCCGCCGCCCGCCCAGCCCGGACAAGACGAACATCGGGACTCGATTTCCTCGACCGCGGCACAATAGAATCGCCAACGGGGGAAGAGGTCTTCCCACAGACCGAAGCCGACAGGCGATGCCGGCTTCTTCGCATCGGGCCGGCCAGCGTGCACAAACCGGCTTCCGGGGAAGTATGTTCTTCCCGAGAGAGGGGCCCATGAGGCGATTCCAGATTCGAGTCGCATTGGCATTCGCGCTGGTCGCGGCCGCGGCCGGTCGGAGCGAGGCGGCGTGCATCGAGGCATTCCGCCTCAACGCGGGCGGTCCGGCCTACACCGACACGTCGGGCAATCTCTGGACCTCCGACACCGGCTTCTTCAGCGGGAATACCAACAGCGGAACGCCGAGCCGATGCACCGGGATCGCCGGCACCGACGACGACGTGCTCTACCAGACCGAACGGTGGTCCGAACATGAAACCGGCATGACCTATTCGTTTCCGGTCGCGCCGGGGACCTATCGTGTGCGTCTGCACTTCGCCGAGATTTTCTGGGAGGTGCTCGGCCGCCGCGTCTTCGACGTTGCGATCGAAGGTCAGCCCGCGCTCAGCGCCTACGACATCGTCGCCGGCGCCGGCGCGAACTGCACCGCGGACATCCAGGAGTTCATCGTTCAGGTCTCCGACGACACGCTGGAGATTGCCTTCTCCAGTCTGGACCCGCCGGCAAACGACCATCCCAAGGTGTCCGCGATCGAGGTGATCCAGATTCCGATGCCGCCGGTGATTCAGGAAGGCGACGCAACCTCGATGATCGTGCAGAAGAACAGCCCGTGTCCCGATGCCGCGAACGAACTCGACCTGACCGCAAGCGATTCCGACACCGACCCCGCCGCGCTGGTCTGGTCGATCGTCACGCCGCCCGTCCGGGGGACGGCCGGCTTCCTCCTCGGGGCGAACACCGGCGCGGCCGTGACCCTCTGCTATGAGCCTGACGCCGACCAGGCCGGCGGCGATTCACTCATCCTCCGGGTCGAGGACGATTGTGGCGAAGCCGACGAGATCGCCGTCACGATCACAATCAACAACAGTCCGCCGGTGATCGCCCAGGCCGATCGGCAGGTCCTGGCCGTCCAACATCGAAGTCTCTGCCCCGACCTGGAGAATCAGCTCGCGCTCAGCGCGAACGACGCGGACGACGACGACGCGACGCTCATCTGGCAGGTGCGACCGGGGCACGAACCCGCCACCGGAACGATCACCTTCCCCGGCGGCAACGTCGGCCCGGCCGTCACCCTCTGCTACCAGCCGAATGAAAACCCGCTCGCGTCCGACACGATCGTCGTCGAGGTGTTGGACCCGACGGGCGGCCGGGACCAGGTGACGATCGACATCACGGTGAACGGCGTGGCGGCGCCGACCATCCAGTGCCCGCCGGACATTGCGGTCACGGCCGGCGATTCGCTCGATCCGCTGGACACCGGCACCGCGACGGCAACGGACGACATAGACGCGAGCCCGCTGGTCACGTTTTCCGACGCGATCGAGGCGGCGCCTTGCCCGCTGGTCCAGGTCATCACCCGTACGTGGACGGCAACGGACACGCCCGGGAACGCCGGTCACTGCACGCAGCGGATCGTCATTCGTTCGCCGGACACAGACGGCGACGGGATTGCGGATTGCGCCGACCACTGCGCCGGTCTCGACGACCGGGCCGATTCCGACGGGGATGGCGTGCTCGATTGCGTGGACCAGTGCCCGGGCGGCGACGACACGATCGACGCGAACGGCGACGGCATCCCCGACTGCCTGCAGGGGGCGTTCGAAAGCGAGCCGTCGGTCCCGTCAACGGACAACATCAATGACTGTTGCGGCGGCGGCGCCCCGGCGGTGCTGCCCTTCATGCTGACAGGCTACGGTTGGCTGCGCCGACACCGCAGGCGGCGCCGCCGTTGACCGTGGATGATCGCTCGAGCCGCGACGGCCGCGAACGAATGGTTCGCCCGCGGCCGCTGAGAGCCAGTCTCGCGCAGTCGCCCCGGTGCCGGAATCCGATCAACTCGTCAGGGCGGCGATAAACCCGGGAAGGTCGCCGCCGTCAATCACGCCGTCGCCGTTGAAATCGGCGCACGGCACATCGGCGGCGCTCGCACCGGCCAGTATGGCATTGACCATCAGTGGAACGTCGAAGCCGCTGATCTGTCCATCATGGTTCAGATCGCCGAGCGGGAAGAGACAGAGGTTCGGCACGTTGGTCGCGCCGGCGGCGATGATGTGCTCGTGCTGGATGCCCTCGACGTTGTTGAGAACCTGGGCCTGATAGATGATCTGGAACGAGTTCGGCCCGGTTGGAATCGCCTGGATCGTCAGGGGATCGATCTGCACCTGCGTCTGCCCGACACCGTCGAAGCCGTTGGGCCGCACGTGGATGAAGACATCCATTTCGACGTCCGGCCCAGGCCCGAATGCCAGCGGCACCATGACGTTGAATGCCTGATCGCCGCTGCCAAGCGGACTGGGATCCACCGTGAAGAACCCCAGCGGGAGCGGCGGCGGCAAGTTCTGTTGGGTCACCACGAAATCGGCGGTGGAGGTGTAGCTCTGCCCCGCGAGCAAGAGGGGCGGGCCGCCGCTGCCATTGAACGTCTGAATCGAGCTGACGTCCGGCTCCGACATGGGCACGGTGTTGATGATACTCACCGGTGTCACCGCCGTCAGGTCCGCTTTGCGTTGCACGATCGTGTCCGGCCCGACGTTCAGTTCCTCCCCTGTGGGGGGCAGCGCGACGATAAACAGACCGGGATCACCCGACAGCAGGTCAACCGGAAGACCCGCCCGGTGCTCGATCGCCAGCTCCTCAAACATGGGAACCGCGGTGAAATCGAAACCGTCGTCGGTCTTGGATTTCTGGTTGACGGCTTGCGCGACGAGGTCGACCACGTCCTGCTCCGTCGCCGCCGGCGGCAGAGGAACGAGGACGTTCTGCGCACCGATGTTGACATCGATGAACCCGCCGGTCGATACCCCCTTGATCAGGAACACTTCCGCGGTCGGACAGCAGCGCGCCGCGCTGTTGACATTGACGAAACACTGACCGGACACCGCATTGCCCGGCGGGATCTCTACGACACAGCAACCGATCATGGCCGGGTCGCAGTATTCGCCGGGCACCATGTCCCATTCGATAATGCCCTCGTCATTGGGGCCGCCTGCGGCGTCCAGCGCCAGTGAACCACCGCCCGCGGCCGATCGCGGCAGGCTGAATGCATCGGGGACCGGAAACGGAACGCCGGCATTGTTCTCCATCACGCTTCCTGGATCGTCGACAACGCTGAAAGCGTAGGGGACGGCCACGGGCACCGTATCCAGGTTGCGCACGCGCCAGCGAGCCTTCGACGGCACGCCGTCGATCACCCGGAAGTCCGTCTGGTCGAGGATGACCTCCAGCTTATCGAGCACGGTGACTTTCACACGCTTGAAGTCGTCGGGCACATCGAGCCCGTTCCCCTTGTCCTTGATGATCACATCAAAAAACGCGCAGGTTCCGACCGGGACTCCCGGGGCGACATCGACTGTGAACGGCACCGTGGCCATGCTGAGGAGCGGGATCGTCATCGTGCCGGTCCCACCGACTACGGTGAACCCCGGCGGGTTCGCCGGATCGGGAACCACCGTGTAGCTGAAACAGTTGCTCGAATTGGCGGAGTTGAAACCGAAAACCAGCCCGCCGACGCTCCCGCCCGCCGGGCCACCCCCCACCATGCCGCCGCCGCGCCCGCGGCCGAGCGGCGGGACGGGGACCAGCGGTACGCCCGCGCCGGCACAGGCCGCGGCGTCGGGCAAACCCGGAATCGGAGGCAGCGGGCACGCGGGATACTTCTGGCGAAACCGATTGATCTGCCGACAGGCCTTGGGGATGTTGCCCTTCGCAACGCCCTTCTTGATCCCCTTCAGAATGCTCTTCTTGGTGCAG
>JBHHUY010000177.1:0-6250 GCA_046753965.1 Phycisphaerae bacterium | reverse complement strand
CCCGAAAGTAACGCCCTACAAAAAGACGGCGGCCCGGCCGACCCCGGCGGCAAAACCCGCCCGCACCGACTCAAAACAGAAAAAGCCGCCGCAGTGAACCCCGTGACCCGACAAGAGCGAGCGCGCGAAGTACGAGCGCACGAATGGCGAGCGAGCTTCGCAAGCCCAACCGAGCCGCCGGCCTCAAGAGCACCACCGAGCCGCGGGCGTCAGCCCGCGCGGCCCCAACGAAACCGGAATGCTCCAACTCCTCATTCAGAAGAACCGCGGGAGCCTGAACATGCGATCCACCCTCCTGACCGTCGCCGGCCTCCTTGTCCTCGGCTCCGCCGCAGCCCTCGTGGCCAACACCACCTGGTACCACATCCCCTGGCTCCGCGAGCCGATGGTGATCGTGGATCAGAGTCATCCGATCCCCGAACGCACGCCCCCCCAATCCGAGAATGATCTCGGGCACGATTCCAAACCTGCCCCGCAACACGATGCGCCCGAAGCGCCGCCCAGGGCCCGACCCGGTTTCATCCTCATCGACGACGTCCTAAGCGCCCTCGCCGACGGCTCCGCGCGATTCATCGACGCCCGCGAGGCCCGAGACTACGACGAGGGACACCTGCGCGGCGCCATCCATCTCCCCTCCAGCGCGATCTACAAGAACATCGACAACGTCTTCAACCTGGGCGTCATGGCCGACGATCGCGTCATCGTCTATTGCGGCGGCGGCGAATGCGAAGCGAGCCACAACGTCGCCGACGAGTTGCGACGCAGCTTCAACTTCACCAACGTGCTCATCTATGAGAAAGGCTGGGAGGAGATCGAGTCATCGGGCCGATTCAATGACTACATCGAGACGGGGGGACAACCGTGAACACCGCAACCTGCGACACGACGAAACGCTGGCTCGCCCACCTCTGCGCCCTCTGCGTCGCGGGCTTCTTCCTCTACGCCGCCTTCAACAAGATCGGATACGGCAACACCCGCCAGTTCGCCGTCGAGATCAACAACTACCGCATCCTCCCGGAGCGATACCTCCACATCCCCGCGATCATCCTCCCCTGGTGGGAAACCGTCGCGGCCCTCGCCCTGATCCTGCCCGCGACACGAAAGGCCGGCGCCATCCTCATCGGCGCCATGCTCCTGTTCTTCATCGGCGCCGTCAGTTACTCCGCCCTCTACCTCGGGCTCAAGATCAGTTGCGGCTGTACCGGCGCCGGAAGCAGCCAGGCCGGCTGGACGACGATCGGACGGAACACACTCCTCCTCGTCGCAACCCTCGCGTCGGTCTATCTGCCGCGAAAACGCTGCACCGCGCCGCTCCCCTGTGCAGACGAACCTGCCTCCTGAGCAAGCAAACAGGAAGCCGCCCAATGGGAAACCACACAAGACGAGCATGAGCGATCAGACGCCCGGCTCTGCCGTTTGGCGGATCACCCCGAAACCTCGTGCCCCCCGTCGATCGAAACGCGCCCTCACTTCGCAACCGCCTCAGCCGTCCCCTCCGGATAGCGGATCGCCGCAAGCAACATCCGCCCGTAGACCGCCCACAGCGATTCTCCGTCGAGCCCCTTCGCCGACTTCGGCAGTTCCAACGTGATGATGGGAATCCCGAGCGTCAGACCCGCATAGGAACCGAGCGACCCGGGGCGGCTGCCGATCTTCTCGACCGGCAGGTCCCCATGCGCGCTCATCGCTTCCGCGAGCCCCGCGGCCGGGCCGTCGTGATCGATGCAGGCGTGCCCCCGGCGCAGCGGCTGATGAATGCTGATAATCCGGCGCGGCCGATACCGACGCAGCAGACCGTTGATCGCGACACTCTCCGGCTCGGACAGCGGAACCGAACCCGTGCCCGAACCCGGACTGAAATTCTCCGCCGGATAGTTGCGATTGAGGTCCACACCGTTCGCGTTCTCGCGAGTCTGCGCCGCCAGACCGTCCGGATTAGCCACCGGCAGCAGCAGAACACGTCGCCCGGCCGCCAGCTCGGCGTGCGAGCTGAGATACGCCGCAAGACGACGGACGAGCGGCGTGCCCGCGTCTTCATCGCCGTGGATCGTAGCCAGGATCAGGACACAGTCGGCGCCATCGCCGAAGGCGAGCAGTTCGATCGGACGGCCCTCAACCGAGGTGCCGATCACGCGCTGCTCTGGCGCACTCCAACCCGCCCCGCCGCGCCGATCCCCGACGCCCCCGTCATGTGAGATACAGCTCGACGACCAGAGCACGGCCGTCCCGACCAGTGCGAGACCCTTTCGAGACCGAATCCCGCCGCGCCGCCGTTGCCGCCCGTTCATCGAGTCATCCCTGACCTGTGCCCGCCCGCCGATGTCCAAAGGTCCGATGCCGACCTACAATACCCCCGGCCCGACGGCCGGACAAGCAGACCCGGAGCCAATCCGCAACGATGATACCCAGACGCGAAACCCGACAGGTTCACGTCGGCCCCGTGCCCATCGGCGGCGGCGCGCCGGTCTCGATCCAGTCGATGACGAGCACCTGTACCCACGAGATCGACCGGACCGTCGCCCAGATTCACGCCCTCGCCCGCGCCGGCGCCGACATCGTGCGCGTCGCCGTGCCCGATCCGAAAGACACCCAGGCCCTGCGACACATCCTGCCGCAGGTGCCGGTCCCCATCGTCGCCGACGTCCACTTCCACTTCCAACGCGCCATGGAGGCCGTCGAGGCCGGCGTGCACAAAATCCGACTCAACCCCGGAAACATTCAGGACCGCAATCAGGTCGATCGCGTCATCCGCGCCTGTCGCGAACACCGAATCCCGATCCGCGTCGGCGTCAACGAGGGCGGAATCGTCGAACGGAAAGACAAGCAGAAGCGTGCCGCCGAAAAGGCGAAACTCGACGAAGGCCGCGCCGATCACCTGATCGCCCTGATGCTCGAAAAGCTCGATGACTACCTCCGCATCTTCGACGAAAACGACTTCGCCGATGTCGTCCTCAGCGCCAAGTCCATCGATCCGCGAATCGCCATCGACGCCTATACCGCGATCAGCGCGCGACACGACTTCCCGCTGCACCTCGGCGTTACCCACGCCGGCCCCAAGGAGACCGGCTGCATCCGATCGGTCGTCGCCCTCGGCACCCTGCTGGCACGCGGCATCGGAGACACGGTGCGAATCAGCTACGCCTCCGATCCCGTCCTCGAGGTCGAAGACGCGCGGGAACTGCTCAACTGCCTCGGCCTTCGCGCGAGAATCGAGCCCGAACTGATCGCCTGCCCTACCTGCGGCCGCATCGAGGTCGATCTGATGACCCTGGTCAAACAGGTCCGCGAGAAGCTCGCGACCATCAAGACGCCGATCAAGGTCGCCGTCATGGGCTGCGTCGTCAACGGCCCGGGCGAGGCGGAAGGGGCCGACGTGGCGATCTTCGCCGGCAAAGGCCGCGGCATCATCTACGTCCAGGGCGAACAGACCCGGACCGTCACCGAAGACAAAATGCTCGAAGCGCTCTACGAGGAATGTCTCGCGCTGGCCGACAAGATCGAGCGCGGCACGGCCGCCCTCGGCGGTGGCGCCGTGACGATCGCGCCGCCCGATCCGCTCCCCCGCAGCGACGGCACCCTGCCGCTGCCCGTCGTCAGCGAGCGCAAGCCGTAAGATGCCAGTTGTCAGTCATCAGTTGTCAGCTGTCAGCCATCAGCCGTCAGTCATCAGTTGTCAGCCATCAACTCGGCGCGAGTCCAACGCCCGGCTTGCCGTTTGGCGGATCAATCGCAACACGCGAACGCCCCCCCTCAAGGCTCGCGATCCGCCATCGCCAGATTCTCTCCAATCGGCTTGCACTCCGGCGCCTCCCGCCGACTCGACGTCCGAACCGGCGAAACAACGCGACCGCGATCCGTACGCACCAGCGGAACCGTCGTCGGCACCACACGCCGCGCAACCGGCCCGCGCCCCGCCGACTGCACGACCGCTGACTCGTCGCCGGGCGCCCCCCGGCCGGATCGTGCGAGGTAAACCACCTGGTCGATGATCCGGCCGGCGGGCTCGAAGTCCGATCTGACAAGCAACGCCTGCTGCAGCGCCCAGGCCGCCTTGGCATAGTCATTCAGCCGCAGACGAATCACCGCCACGTTGTAATACGCCTCTTCGGCCGGCAACACCTGGCTGAACTCATCGATGCTCTCGCCAAGCCGATTCGTCCGGGCGAGTGTGATCGCCAGATTCATCCGCGCTCGGCGAAACGTCGGCGAAATCGCCAGCGCGGTCCGAAACGACTTCTCCGCCGAGTCATAGCGCCCTTCCTGAAGGCGACAAAAACCGAGATTGTTGTGAAACGATGCGTTCTCCGGATCGGCGTCGATGCCGTTCTGAAACGCCCGAGCCGCCTCCGACGGACGCTTCGCCTTCTGATAGACCACCCCCAGCCGATGATAGGCCACCGTCATGTGCGGATCGGCCGCGATCACCCGCCGATACTGCTCGATCGCGCCGGTCAGGTTGTCCTGCGATTCCAACATCTTCCCCGACACGAGATGCGTCCGGGGCGAAATGCGAACCGACTCTTCCACCTTCGTCTGCCGTTCCGGCGGCATACAGCCGAGACCGAACGGCAGCGTCATCAACACCGACGAAATGCGAATGTAGCATGCGCGCACAACTCAATCCCCCGAATCAAGGTTTGCCGAATCGGTCAAGTGATACGCCGTGCCTCGCGGTTCCGGTTGCGCCGCGACTTCCAGACCCGCCAGCGATTCCCCGGCCGTCATGCCGCGCCCGCCCGACGAGCCCAGAACCACGTCGATCCGCAGATCGCCCTTGGACGACCGCGCGAGAAACCGCCGCGCCACCGCCAACCGGCCCTCGATCAGATGCCGGTCCGAAACCGACGTGTCGTAATGCAGCACGCCGCCCGTGTCGGCCAACAGTTCCGCGTATCGCGCGAGCCGCGCCTCACCCGTGCCGGAGAGATAGACCGAGTGCGGCACAAAGTGGATGTCCGCCAGCGACCGACCGGCGACCAGCCCCTGGTCGTTCTGATACGCAAAGAACTCGCCCAGTGTGTTCTCCTGCTTCCAGTCCCCCAATGACGGGAGATTGATCGACTTCGTCTCCTCGGGCGCGATGCAGCCGGGCGTCAGAAAAACTAGCCCGGCGGCGAACGCGAGCAGACCCCCAATCCGCGGCTTCATGGGCGTGGCTCCATTGGCGGAACATCGTTCTCGGACAAATCAGCCCGACCCGGCCCGCGGCGAGCCCGCGCTTGGAACCACCGTCGCACCGGCCGTCAACCGGTGCATGCCACGATTCCGGGTTGGACAAACGAATGCCTGCGACGTGCAGAAAGACCGCCCACAAAGCCGGGCTCCGCCAGGTCCGGTTCGCACAGTTTTCCCGCACGTAATCTCTGGCTGCCCGTTCCTTGTGCCGGTTAGGCACTCTGGAGAAACAATAGAATACGTTTCTCGATCCGGCCGAGCGGAATCGCAAAAACTTCTTGCGATCGGACCCGCTTCGACGCCCCGCGATCCTTGCAAACCCAGGCGACCGCGCGCACGATAAACGGCACGGACGCGCTTCCCCCCTCAGCAACAGACCGGCGGACGCCGGAGGGCTTGCCCATGGCCGTTCCGAGTGATCTCTACCGGACCTCGCTCACACTGCTCACCGACCTCTACGAACTGACCATGGCCTACGGCTATTGGAAGGCCGGCATCCACGCGCACGAGGCCGTCTTTCACCTGACCTTCAGGCAGAATCCATTCCGCGGCGGCTACAGCGTCGCGTGCGGGCTGGCCTACCTCGTCGAGTTCTTGAAGGACTTCCGGTTTCGCGACAGCGATCTGGACTATCTCGCCGAACTCCGCGGCAACGACGACACCCCCCTCTTCGAGCCCGACTTCCTCGACGACCTCGGCAAGATGCGGCTCACCTGCGACATCGACGCCGTCGAGGAAGGCACCGTCGTCTTCCCCCACGAACCGCTGGTGCGAGTCAAAGGCCCGATCATCCAGGCCCAGATCATCGAAACCCCCCTGTTGAACCTCATCAACTTCCAGACCCTCATCGCCACAAAGGCATCGCGCGTCTGCCAGGCCGCCGGAGACGAGCCCGTCCTCGAGTTCGGACTGCGACGCGCCCAGGGAATCGACGGCGCCATCGCCGCGAGCCGCGCCGCCTATGTCGGAGGCTGCGCCGCCACCTCGAACGTCCTGGCGGGCAAACTCTTCGGCATCCCCGTCCGCGGCACCCACGCCCACAGTTGGGTCATGAGCTTCGACACCGAGCGCGAAG
>JBHHUY010000176.1:0-6251 GCA_046753965.1 Phycisphaerae bacterium | reverse complement strand
ATAAGAGCCGCCGGAACTGTCATGAACCCGGCTGCCCGGTCTTCCGCCGCGCGATTCACAGCGGTCATCAGGCTGGAGCGACCCCATATTGGGCCGTCGCGAGAATGACCCTCGCTCGCGCCGGCCCACGCGATCCTGTCGGGCGGCCGGGATTGAGGCCGGAAGCCGGCTCTCGAATGGGATGCATGCCTGGAATGGGGGGGGGGCGTTCTACCGGCCTCGCAGGGACGTCCGCTGAGTCCGGCGGAGTTGCCCTGTCCCTCCGATCGGCGCCGGGGGGGGCGGCTCAAACCTCGTTGTCGGCGGCGGGACGATCACCGTGCTGCCGGAGCCACTTGAGCAGTCCGTGGATGCTGCCGGTCGCGAGGCAGACGGCGGTGTCGGCCGCGCCGTAGTAGAGATTGAGCGTGTCGCCGTCGTCGCCGATCGTATAACCGCACGGAAAGACGACGTTCCCCACGTCGCCGATCTGCTCTGCGGACGATTCCGGGCCGAGAATCCACTCGTTGCTGCGCAGCAGACACTGTGCGGGGTTCGTCGGATCGAGCAGGGCGAGGCCGACGCGATAGATCGGCCCGGCGACCGTCGCGTGCGCGCCGTGGTAGATCATCAGCCGGCCCTGCGGCGTCTCCACGAGCGGCGGGCCGAGGCCGATCTTCGGGGCGTCCCACCACGAGCCCCGCCGCGCGGCCAGCACCCGCGTGTGGTCGCCCCAGTGTCGGAGGTCCGGCGAACGCGCGAGCCAGATGTGCGATCCGCCCGCCGCCGACACCGGCCGGTGGATCATCGCCCAGCGCCCGTCGATTCGCCGCGGGAGCACGGCCGCGTTCTTGTTCTCGGGAGGCAAGACCACACCGAGGCGCTCGAACGATTTGAAGTCTTCGGTCAGGGCCAGCGAAACGCCGGGGCCTCGATTGGAGTAACACGTGTAGGTCACGGCGTATCGGTCGATTTCCGGCAGGTGAACCACGCGCGGATCTTCAATCCCCCAAGTCTCTTCCGGCCGATGGTCGAGGTCCGGCAGCAGGGTAGGGGCCGAGTCGATTCGCCAATCGCTCACCCCGTCCGCCGACCGTGCCGCGCACAGATGCGAGCGCCCCGACCGCGTTTCCACCCGGCAGAGCAACAGGGTGTCGCCGTCGGGCAGGCGCACCGCGCCCGCATTGAAGACCGAGTTGACGGCATACGGCCACTGTCGGCCGGTCAGGATCGGGTTCGCGGCATGTCGGACCAGCAGCGGTTCAGTGTTTTCATGTTGGACGGCCATGAACAGGCAACCTCCGAGCAAGCGCTGAACGAACGACGACGCGATACCGCTTCGGCCGATGATCGAACAATCGCGGCGTCCGTCCCTCCGGCCTGAGGTGCACTGCGACCCGCTTGGGCACTCGGCACCCGGCGCGCGCCGGATCGCCGCTGGCCGACGACCGGAGTCGCGGGGCCATGCTACGCGACCGTCGGCGGGTCGCCGGTCTGCATCTCATGCATGATGAGCAACGACAGGAGCCACGAGACGACCGATTCGGCGCCTTGATTGCGGTTGACGCCGTCCGGCGTGAGGCCGTCGAAACAGCCCCCCGTTCGGAAATCGATCATCGTCGCATCGAGCTCATTGCGCCCCAGATACCATTCAAAGCAGCGGCGCATCTCGACGAGCCAGTCGGCGTCTCCCGAAGCGCGATAGGCCGCCTTGCAGGCGCCGATGAGGGCGGCGGCTTCCAGCGGCTGCTGGTCGAACCGAGGCCGCTCGCTGCCACGCCGAAACCACCCGTCGTTGCCGATGAACGAAATGTGCCCGTTGGGAGAGGTCTGCACATCGAGCAGCCAGCGGAGCACGCGCAAGCCTCGATGTACCGTGTCGCGCCGCCCGAGCACATAGCCGCCGATGATCAGGGCCTGCGGGATGCGCCCGTTCTCGTAGGTGGCGACCTCTTCCGGCCAGAGCCAGTCGGGTTGTTCGTGCTTCGCGACCAGGGCGTCCAGTCGGTCGACCAGGCTCGTGAACATGTTTTGCGCGGTGCTTTCTCCTTCATGGACGCGCAGGTAGTAGTGCAGGCCGAGGATCGCGAACGTCCAGGTGCGCGGTGAACTGACGAACTCGAAGCTCGGCACCGAAGCGCGAAACATGATCTCGGCGAGTTCCCGCGTCGAAGGATCCGGCGCGTGGGCGATCAGATGTCCCAGGGCCCACAGGACCCGACCCTGGCAGTCATCGCTCCCGTCCTGTTCCAGCCAGCGACGGTCGTAGGCCATGAAGTTCCGAAACCGCCCGGTCTTCTGGTTCTGCGCGTAGTTCAGATACGCCAGGTAGACCCGAACCAGGTCTTTCGCCCGTTCATCTTGAAACAGCTGCCAGGCCGTGACGCAAACGACGAGGGCCCTGGCGTTGTCGTCGGTCGAGTACCCGTGCCGCCGGTCGGGTGTGGAGTAAACGCTGTGTTGCAACATGCCCGTGTCGTCGGTCATCGTGATCAGGTGCGCGAGATTGACCTCCGGCAACGACATGCGCAGCAGGCTCTTGGCCTCGGGTGCCGCGGCCGCTCGGCGAGCCTCATGCGCGCGGACCGCCTCCTCGAGGACGGCGGCGTAGCGGCGTCCGACGTTGGGCCAGATCATCTCCCGGCCGAGTTCGTGGGCGGCGCGGCGGATTCGCTCGCGGACCGCGGCATCGCCGAGCAGCTCCCGGAACGCGGCGGCGAAGCCGTCCACATCGCCGAACTCGACGAGGCGACCCCGGCCGTCGGCGAGCAGCTCCTGCGCGTGCCAGTAGGGCGTGGAGACCACGGCCTTGCCGGCGGCGACGGCATAGGCGAGCGTACCGGAGGTGATCTGCTCCCGCTCCTTGTACGGCGTGGTATAGATGTCGGCCGCCAGGAGGTACTCGCGCAGATCGTCCAACGACACATACCGGTTGTGGAAGGCGACGTTTTTCTGGATGCCCAGCTCGACGACCATCCGTTCGAGAGAGATGCGATACGATTCGCCCGCTTCGCGCTTGACGCTCGGATGGGTGATCCCCAGAACGACGTAGACGAGTTCAGGGAAGTCGGGAACGACCTTGCCGAGTGCCTGCAACACGGTTTCGATCGACTTGTTCGGGCTCAGCAGGCCGAAGGTGAGAATCATCGGATGGCCTTCAAGCCGAAACCGCCGCTTGAACGGCTCGGTGTCCCCCAAGGCGACGTCCGGAACGCCGTGCGGGATCAGGCAGACCGACTCCTCCGGAACGCTGTAGACAGTGCGGAGGATCTCCCTCGCCTTGTCTGCCATGACCACGACGCGATCGCTCCGCTGACAGAGCCGCTGCAAGACCCGCAACTGGTTCGGATTGGGCTCGGTGAGAATCGTGTGCAGCGTCGTGACGAGCGGTTTCTCGAGGCGGTCGAGCAATTCAAACAGGTAGTCGCCCCAATCGCCGCCGAACAGCCCGTACTCGTGCTGAAGCAGCACCGTTTGCACCTTGCTGTCGTTGATCTCGTCGGCGGCATTGCGGTAGGCCGCCCGGCGATGCTGGTTGATGCGCAGGAGAACCTCGGGACCGTAGTCGTAGCCGACCGGTTGGTCATCCATCGCGACGACGGCGACCGCCGAAGCATCGGCGAGCGGTCGCCGGTAGACGTGCTCGCACAGCGCGGAAGCCAGATCGTGCGCGAAAGTGGCGATCCCGCATCTCCGCGGCACATAGGAGCTGATCATCGCAACGGCGTCTTCAGCGGAATGGGTCATGGGTGTCCATCCTCGAACAGCTGGTTTCTCTCATGATCGCGCGACCTGGACTGTGGCACCGGCGTCTCGCCGGTGTGGATTCACAGGCCGGAGGCCTGCGCCGCTAGAGGTTGTGGAACGGGTTCTTACTTCTTGGTCCATTCATCCAGCCACGCGATGACCGTCTCATGCCACAAGATGCTGTTGGCCGGTTTGAGCACCCAATGGCTCTCATCCGGGAAATAGAGCAGCTTGCTGGGGATGCCGCGGCGCTGACAAGCGGTGAAACTGGAGAAGCCTTGCGTCTCCACGACACGATAATCATGCGCGCCGTGGATGATCAGCATCGGGGTCTTCCAGTTCTTCACGAAGTGGACGGGGCTCTGCTCGGTGTAGCCCTTCGGATTGCTCCAGGGCGTGCCGCGGTGATCCCACTCCGGAAACCACAGCTCTTCGGTGTCGTAGTAAGCGAGCAGCTCGTCGATGTTGCCGTCGTGGGAAACCAGGCAGCGAAAGCGGTCCGGCCATTGCCCGGCGATCCAGTTGATCATGTAGCCGCCGAAAGAGGCCCCCAAGGCCGAGACGTGCCGGCCGTCCATCCAGCCGTACTTCTCCAGCGCGGCGGCCAGACCCTTCTTGAGATCCTCCAACGGTTTGCCCCCCCAGTCGCCGCGAATCGAGTCGCAAAACGCCTGCCCGTAGCCTGTCGATCCGTGGAAGTCCACCATCACGGCGGCATAGCCGGCCCCCGCATAGGCCTGCGGGTTCCACCGGTAGTGGAAGTGATTGCCGAACGAACCCTGCGGCCCGCCGTGAATCAGAAACGCCACCGGGTACCTCTTCTTCGGGTTGAAATCAACCGGCTTCACGACGTACGCCCAGACGGTCTCGCCGCCCCATCCCTTGAAGGTGAATTGTTCATAGTCTCCCATGCGCGCCGCGGCCACCTGCTCGGCGTTGATGCGCGTCACGGGGCGGACGTCCTGACCGTCGGCCTTGGTCGTAAAGAGTTCAACCGGGGATTGGAGGTGATCCAACGCGAAGAGGATGCGGTCCCCGGCGACCCCCACGCCGCCGACGGTGCCCTTCTCGATGACGGTTCGCACCTCGCCGGATTCGACATCGATGGCGAAGAGCGACCGCTGCCCCAGATTCGCCGCGGTCGCATAGATCGTCCCGCCGTCGGCCGACCAGGTGATGGAACCGGGGGACCGATCCCATTCCTCGGTCAGTACGCGCTCACGACCGGTCCGCCAATCGCGAAGGATGATCCGCATGCGATCGGATTCGTAACCCGCCCGCTTCATCGCCAGGTAGGCGAGCGTCTTCCCGTCGGGCGAGAAAACCGGCGTCGAATCCCAGGCCGGATTGCGTTTCGTCAGGCACTTGGGCTTGCGCGAGCGGTCGATCGGAACGACGAACAGGTCGAAGTTGGTCGACCAGGCCTCCTCCCGGCCGACGTCTCGCATGGTGAACACGAGTGCCTTACCGTGTGGCGTGAAGGTGATCTCCTCCGGACCACCGAACGGCTTCGACGGCGTGTCGCCGTCCATCCGCCGCGTCACGTCCACCGCGGCGCCCCCGTCGAGTGATCGGACGAAGAGATGCGACCGGCGCCCGTCCTTCCAGGTGTCCCAATGTCGGAAGAAGAGCCGATCGTAGATTCGGCCGCTCGCCTTCCGGCTCGCGATTTCGTCCAGGCGATCCTTCGTCTCTTGCGGGGTCTTCGCGTCGATGAACACGTCCATCGTATACGCGATGTGTTGGCCGGTCGGCGCGACGACGAGATTCCCCACGGCGAGGGGTTCATCGGTGACCTGCTCGGCCTCGCCGCCGTCGACGGCGATCCGCCAGACCTGCGACGAACCGCAGCGCGCCGAGAGGAACAGGATGGACCGCCCGTCCGGCATCCAGCGCGGGTTGCCGTCGGAGGCCGGGTGCGACGTCAGCCGGCGCAGGCCCGTGCCGTCCACGTTCGCCAGCCACAGGTCGGTGCGACCCCGGTTGTTCTCCAAGTCGGTTCGGCGGATCGTGAACACCACGCGGGTGCCGTCGGGCGAGACCTGCGGGTCTCCGATGCGATCCATCGCGAGCATATCGTGGACGGAAAAGGGATGGGATTCCCCCGCCCGAGTCGCAGCGGGATTCCCGACAACGGCGGCGCACAAGAATAGCGAAACGACTGCAACGGCGGCTCGGTGGTTCACGAAACGCCCTCCTCTGATTGGAGCGCTTCCTGAAAGCCCCGTGGCACCGGAAACCCTGTGGTGCCGCCGTCTCGGCGGTGCCTGCACGCGCGGGATGTCCGTGCCACAAAGGTCTTGAGACGCGCTCTTGGCCGGATTCCATGGTTTCGATCCGCGGACGCAGTCTGGCAGGCCCGCGGCTCGATCGATCGGCGCATGCTCCGATTCGTGATGCGCCGAGCTTGGCATTCTAACGAGTTGTCCGGGTTTGAACAGTCGGCGCGTCCGAACGGCGGAGTTGTGGGTCCATGACAGTTCAGGCGGATGCCGGCGCAGTCCTTCTTCGTAGCGTCCGCCCCC
>JBHHUY010000175.1:0-6256 GCA_046753965.1 Phycisphaerae bacterium | reverse complement strand
CAAACTGTGCCGCTTGTGATAAATACGCAATACAACCTGGACGAGCCGCGTGCTCCAGCTCGCGCGGCCGTTTGATGCAGCGGAACGTCGACCCGGGGATCGAGAGGCCGCGCGGACTGAAGTCCGCGGCTCTTCGGTTCCCGAGCGATCTATCGCTCCCATGTTAGAGGACGTGCGATCGGGGGAACAGCCGTGCCGGCAGGCGACCGGACACGTCAGCCTCGCGGCAAGCGGGCCCCGGCGCCCGAGGAGGCTGCGGCGGCCGCGAGGCTGGTTGTGGGGGGCTCGTCAGTCGGCGACCGTGTGGTCGCGGACGATGCGCCAGGCGCCGTCGATGCGGCGCATCTTCAGGAAGAACCGACCGGTCGCCGGGCCCGCCGGGCGGTCGAGCCGATAGCGGCCGGCCACGTCGGCCTCCCCTGAACCGGTGTCGGCGATTCTCAGGGCTTCAAAACCCAGCGTCCCCATGTCATCGCGCGTGGGATATCGCGCCCGGTAGCGATCCAAGGTCGCCTGCCAGCCCCGCGTCGTGTGGGTCTCCTCTCCCGTCGCGTCCGCCGCTGTCGCCTTCTTGCTGCGCGTCGTAGTGAACGTCAGTTCGTCGGATTGCCAATAGCCCGCCATGAAGCCCTCGATATCGCCCGTGTTCCACGCGCGGACCTGTTGGTCGAGCACCGCCCGGATGTCGGGATGATCCGTCGGCGCGCCGCATCCCGTGGCGAAACAGGCGAGGTGTGCTCCGATGATGAGACCGATCGCGCCGAGGCGATTGCGAGCACGCAGGCACATGATCTTGCCGCGGTGTTGAATGCCTGCGGCACGCAGGGTCGAGCGCGTTGGGGGAGAAGTTGACTCGGAGCTGGCCATCGGCCGCATGCTAGCCGCGATTGACGGGGACATCACGCGGGAGAATCCCCCGGCTGGCCGGGGGCGTCGGTAGGGATCGGCCGGAAACCGGGTCCATGACAGTTCAGGCGGATGACGGCGCGGTCCTTCTTCGTAGCGTCCGCCCCCCGTGGCGGACGTCGGGACGCACATGTGCTCCGCCGCGCAACGGCCGCCACGGGGGGCGGCCGCTACATGAGAGCCGCCTGAGGTGTCATGGTCCCCCGGAAACCGCCTGACGGAGGGCTCGTCTTGCCAGGGGGTTCTTGTGGCGAGACGATGCGGATGGGTCCGTATGGGATGGCGGATCGGACACGCACCCCGCTGTTCAGCGGACGTGGCGGAAGGCGGCCATGCTGAGACGCTATTACAAGCCGGTGATGCTGATTCTCGCGACGGCGGGGGTTGTAATGCTGGTGGCCATGGAGCCTACGCCGCTGGTCCGTGGGCCCGCACCCTATCCGCCGGAATGGCAATGGCTGCGTCGGCCGAAGGCCACGATTCATCGCGCGGGTCCGGCGGTGACCTGCGCGGGCGGGCTCATCGGATTGCTGGCGCTCGCCGGCGGGTCGTTCGTGCGTCGGCGGCCGCGCGCGTCGGCGGGTGTGCTGCTGGCCGGCGCGACGGTGTTGGGCTTCGCCCTGCAATGGGGGTTGCACAAGCTTGAAGAGGAAGACGCGCTGCCCACCCTGTTTCGCCGGACGATCAGCGACACGTTCACCTCCTACTTTCTCGTCTCGGTGACGCCGGACGCGCGCGATGTCGGGGCCCTTCTGGATCGTTACGCCGATCTGCTGCCCGGTTTTCGCGAGAAGGCCCGCCACGCGGCGACGCATCCTCCCGGGCCGATCCTGTATTACCGCGGGTGGCTCGCCGTGTGCGAATCGTCTCCACGATTGACGACGCTGACGGTGGACCGCCTCGCAAGGCCTAATCTCGACATGCGTCTGTTTCGATTGCCCGCCGAAGGGCCGATGCTGGCGGCGGCCTTGCTCGGCGCGCTGGGCTGGGGCCTGCTCGGTGCGGCGACCTGTTGGCCGGTCGCGTGGCTCGCGCGAACGGCGGGGCTGGCGGCGCCGGCGGCGATTCGCGCGGGGATTCTCTGGACCCTGCTGCCTGCTGCCGCGCTGATGGTTCCCACGCTCGATCTGGCGCTGGCGCTGCCCGTTGCGATGTCGACGGCATTGTTGGCTCGGGGGCTCGCCGTCGGCCGCCTCCGGCACGCGGGCGCCGCGGGCGTCTTTGGCGGCATCGCGGCGTTCTTCTCGTATGGAGCCGTCGCGTTTCTTGTGGTGGGGTGGGCCGCGGCGGCCTGCCTGACCGCATGGAATCCGCCTGGCAAACGTCGCGTGTTCGTCGCGGTGGGGGTTGCCGTTTCCGTCGCCATTGCCATTCACGCCGCGCCGGCGTGGTGGGGCTACGCGCCGCTGGAGACCGCTCGGCGAGCCCTGGCGATCCACCGTTGGGACTACACCTCGCAACGGTCGTATCTTCTCTGGTTGCTGTTCAACCCCTGGGATCTTGTGCTTTTCCTCGGTGTGCCGATCGTCCTGCTCGGGGCCCGGCGGACCCTCGGCGCGATGGCAGCCGCGAAAGAGGCCGGGTCGTTCCACTCGTTGACGCCGGTGTGCCGATTCCAAGCGGTCGTGGCGGCGGGGCTGTTGCTCCTGTTGTTGTCGGGCACGGTTCGCGGCGAGGCGGGCCGCATCTTTCTCCCCCTGATGCCGTTGCTCCTCGTGGCCGCCCTGGCAAAGGTTCCGGAATCCTCGCAGGGCCCGACGGCTGGCGCTGCCGGTCCGTGCGGTCCTTCGGCGGCGGAGGCGGTGATGCTGGGCGGCCTGCTGTTCGGGCTGGATCTGACGGTGCGGCTCTGCTGGTATGTGCCCTGAGCCCCGCCGAGGGTCCGCTGATGCCGGTTATCCGGATGGTTCGCGTTGCTGCTCCGGCAGCGGACCGACAATAGGAACCGGGCGGATTCGTTTGTCTGAATGGGTCGAGGCGGCTTCGCCGGGTTGGAGGCGTCTGCGGGTGGGTGTCGCACCCCGGAAAGGGCGGGGGCCTCGTGCCGTAGAATGACGGTGTCGGAAGTGAAAAGGGTCGTGTGATGTGCGGCGTGTTGCCTCTTGTTCTGGCCGTGGGTCTGGGGATCGGTGCATCGTCCGACCCGCTCGCGTCGTCGAAGGACTGGGACGAGGCCCGGGCCGCGCACCTGTTGCGGCGAGCGGGGTTTGGTGGAACGCCCGAGCAAGCGGCGTTCTTGGCCGGGCTCGGCCGGAAGGAGGCCGTTGCGTACCTCGTCGATTTCGATCGAATCGAGGAAGCGCTGCCGCCCTTGAGGATCGCGCCTTATGCGCCGCCGGATCGCGGGCGGTTGCGTGATCTCAATCCGGAGGAGCGCCGAAAGGTCGTCGCGCGCCGTCGCATGATCGATCGGCTTCAGTTCGAGCGAATCGTGGACTGGTGGCTCGAGACGATGGTCTCGTCTCCGCGGCCCTTGCAGGAAAAGCTGGTGCTCTTCTGGCACGGCCACTTCACGAGCGGCTATCGCGAGGTCCGCAGCAGCCATGCGATGTATCGCCAGAACGCGTTGTTCCGTCGCCGCGCGGCGGGCAACTTTCGAGACCTCCTGCTGGACATCACCGAAGACCCGGCGATGGTCCTCTACCTGAACACCCAGCAGAATCGCAGAACCCATCCCAACGAAAACTACGCCCGCGAGCTGATGGAGCTTTTCACGCTGGGGCCAGGGCACTACACCGAACAGGACATCAAAGAGGCCGCGCGGGCCTTCACGGGCATCGCGGTCGACGCAAAACTGGGAAAGACGGTTTATCGAACCCGTCAACACGACTTCGGCGAGAAGGTGTTTCTCGGTCAGCGGGGAGATTTCGAACCGGCGGACATCATTGACATCATCCTCGCGCAGGGGGCGGCAGCGGAGTTTGTGGCGAAGAAGTTCTGGTCGTTCTTTGCGTATTCGGACCCCGAGCCCGAGATCGTGCAGGCGTTGGCCCGAATCCTGCGCGAGCACGATTACGAGCTCAAGCCGATGCTGACGGCGATGTTCATGAGCGACGCATTCTACGGAAAGCGCGCGCGGTTCACGCACATCAAGAGCCCGGTCGAACTCGTGGTGGGCCTGCTGCGTGAGTTGGAGATTCCGGCGCGGGACACGTCGGCCTTGAATGCGGGCTTGCGGCAGATGGGCCAGCAGCTCATGCAGCCGCCCAACGTCAAGGGCTGGGACGGCGGGCCGGCGTGGATCACGACGAGCACGCTGTTCGACCGGTACAACATGCTCGGGGCCGTCTTGGCCGGCAACGACAATGCGAAGAGCCGCCGGCAGCGCGAGAAACGCCGCGCGCGGCTGCTGGAAGCCCTGGGCGAGGATGCACGCCGCGAGGTGGACGGTCTGCCGCCGCTGCAACCGGCCTACGACCCGATGCCCGCGGTCCGGGCGGCGGGCCTGAAGACGCCGGCCCAACTGGTGGATTTCTACGTGCGGCGTCTCCTGCAGCGGTCGATCCCGCCCGAGCGCCGGCGGACGTTGATCGATGCGGTCAAGCGGCACATCAACACGCGAAATATCGGGACGTCCGCCAACGCGGACGGCATCCGCGGGCTGATCCATCTGATCGTGAGCATGCCGGAGTACCAGCTTTCATGAATCAGCGTGATCACCCACCGTCTGCGTCACTTCGCGGGACCAGAGCCGGGCTCCCGCCGGCCTGGTGCCGAAGACCCGCAGGCTTCGGTCAACGAGCCGCGGGCTTCAGCCAAAGAGCCGCGAGCTTCGATCAACGAGCCGCGGGCTTCAGCCCGCGCGGACATGCGAGGAGACAGACCCCCTCGGTCTCAAGGGAAAACCATGGCCACTCATGACGAGATCGTCCACACGCGGCGGGCGTTCATCCGCCGGGGCCTGATGTTGGCCTCCGCGACCGCGACCGTGCCGTTCTTTCTGGATCGCACCGCCTGGGCGATCGCCGACCCGTTTGATGCCGCGCCGGTCGGCTCGAAGCCCGGCGCGAAGGACCACCGCGTCCTGGTCGTTCTGCAACTCGCCGGCGGCAACGACGGCCTGAACACGGTCATCCCGTTTCGGAACGACCTGTATTACAAGGCGCGGCCGCGGTTGGGCATCGCGGGGAACGAGGTGCTTCGGCTGAACGACGACATCGGGCTCCACCCCAAGGCGACCGGTCTCAAGCAGTTGTACGACGAGGGCCGGCTCGCGATTGTTCAGGGGGTCGGCTATCCGAATCCGAATCGGTCGCACTTCATCTCGACCGACATCTGGGCGACGGCGGACCCGAAGCAGCGCGTGCACGAGGGCTGGGTCGGGCGCTACTTCGATTGCACCTGTTCCGGCCGGGATCGACCCGATCCGAAGCTGGGCATCGCGCTGACGGGTGAATCTCCGCTGGCATTGCGGGGAGAGCGGTTCCGGCCGGTGAGTTTCTCGAGCCCGGAGGAGCTCAGTTGGCGGGGGCCGGCGGCCCGGGGCGCCGGGCTCGATGCTTTCAAGAAGCTGAACGCGTCGAAGCCGGGCGCGAGCCCGGCGGCCGAGACGCTCGCGGACGAAGCGAGCGCGCTGGCGTTTCTCAAGCGGACGGCGATGGACGCGCGGGCGTCCGCCCGCGAGATTCAGCAGGCCGCCGGCGCGACGATCCGCCCCGGGCGGGGTCGCGGCCGCGGTCTGAGGTTTCCGCGCGGCGGGAACCGGCGCGGCGGGGCGCTGGGCCGGCAGCTCCATACGGTCAAACGGATGATCGCGGGTGGAATGAAGACACGTGTCTATTACGTGTCGTTCGGCGGCTTCGACACGCACGCGGGGCAGCTCGGGCGCCAACAGAACCTGCTCGCGCAACTGGCGGAGGCGCTCAGCGGGTTCGTCGAGGAGCTCGAACACGACGGCCTGCTCGATCGGGTGACGGTGATGACGTTTTCCGAGTTCGGCCGGCGGGTTGCGGAGAACGCCTCGCAGGGCACCGACCACGGCGCGGCGGCGCCGCTCTTTGTTGTCGGCAGCCGAATCCGCCCCGGGTTGCACGGCGAGCATCCGAGCCTCGAACCGGACCGGCTCGACCAGGGGGACCTGCGCTGGCAGACGGATTTCCGATCGGTCTATGCCGCGGTGCTTTCCGGCTGGATGAAGACAGACGCGCGGCGGGTGCTCGGGGGAGACTTCGAGAAGCTTGCGTTGTTCCGTTAGGCATCGAGTGAGAATAACATGGTCGATTGCCGGGTAGGACGCGCCGGCCGGCTTGCCGTTTGGCGGATCGCACGTTTACCTTACTCTCGCCCGACTCCTTAGTTAGTTAGTCACTAAACCCACGGCCTCTGGCCGTGCGACCCGAAGAGCTTCGGA
>JBHHUY010000174.1:0-6293 GCA_046753965.1 Phycisphaerae bacterium | reverse complement strand
CTTGGTCGACGGCGTCATCGCTTACGCGAACGCCTTCCCGACCAACGTCAAACCCGTCGTCGGCTGGCAGGTCAAGCCGACCGCGCCGGTCTCCCCGTTCGATCAGGCGGCGATCAACCTGATGATCAGCCAGCACGCGATGGTGCCGTCCCGGAACGACGTGATCGCCAAGGGGCTGGTCAACGGCCAGGCGCGGGGCTACGTGCTCATCGCGACCGATCCCGGCATCATCTTCCAGTCTGATTTGGGCAACGCGCTGACGCTGACCGACCTGCTGAACCTGGTGAACAACGGGGCGTCGCTGGTGTTCAGCGCGGTTCCGCCGGGATCGGGTCGGCGGATCGGCGTCGATCAGGATTCCGACGGCATCGGCGACGGACTGGACCCCATGCCGCAACTGAACAACGACGCGGACGTGGACCTGAACGGCAAGACCGACGGGCTGGATGTCCAGGCGTTCGTCAACGTGCTGTTCAATCCCGGCGGCGCGGGGCCGGCGCAGGTCGGCGCCGCCGATGCGAACAACGACGGCTCTGTGGATGATGCGGATGCCCAGGCCGTGGTGACGATCCTTCTGGAAGGCGGACCGTTTTGAGGTCCGCGCAACACTCGGCGCGCGGCGGCGACGTCGCGCACCGAGTGTCTTTCGGCGTTGGTGGTGCGGCCTGGAACCTCCGCGGCACACGTTGTGTCCGCGGATACAACGCCGAGACGGCGGTGCCGCAGGACTCGCAGGCGCCGCGCTCGGTGCGGCAACGGCGGTTTTGCCCGGCCCATGGACCGCCGCCCATGGGCTTTGGATGTGCGGTTTTCTCCTTCCCTCCTCCCTGCCGACGCGTGCGCCGGCGCGGAAGCCGCGGGGCTCGACGATTCCGTCGAGCCCCCTTTGCCGGATGTCCGGTTGGCGGCCGCGGGTCGTCGGCGCAGGGTTCAGGCGCCTGACGCTTCAGGCACGGATTTCGGAGTTGCGTGCCGGCGCGGTTTCGCGCGGCGGGCGTCGCAGTCTCCGCCGTCCGCCACGGGGGGCGGACGCTACGAACGGCCTCCGCGCGGCGCTGCATCCGAGGATTCGCGGTCCGATCAGGCTCGGCTGCGGCGCTCGGCGCTTGTTCGGTCCGCGTCGATTCGATACAATGAAACCGGCTGGGGCACATCCCCTCTTCCCGCATATTGACGGAACGCACGCATGGCCCCCGTGATCGTCATCTTCTGTCTGTTCGGGCCGGCGAACCCGCCGGTCGCGATTGATTTCTCCCAGGTGTTCGACGACGGCAACCTTCAGTGTCCGTTTCCCGATCCCGTTGTCTTCGTCGATCCGATCGGCGACACGGCGATTCGGCGGACGGATCTGGGCGGCGCCGGCCCGGTCGGTGAGCCGTTTCACAACGCGCCGGATATCTTCGCGTACCGGATCGGCAACTGGCAGCCCACCGACCCCGTTGGAGACCCGTACACGGGCTGTTGGGAGCCGGCGGGGCATTTCGTTCGCTTCGACCTGGCCTTCAACGGCCTTGTCAATCCGCCCGGGTTGTGGGCCTTGAGCGGCATTCAGTTCGACCCGTATTTGTTCGGACCGCACCCGGTCTTCGGCTATATCTCTTTCGACGTGGATCGGAACTTCAACAGCGGGGGCGATCTGGAGGTTCCGCAGTTTCGGTTTCCGGGCAGCGTGGCGCGGTTCGGCGGATTGCCCGGGGGCCCGAGGTTTGCGAATCGCGTGGCGCGGGGTGGCGAGGACAACGACGCGAATTTCGGCTCACCGCCGTTCATCGAGCGGAGCGGCGAGGACTTTCATCTCGCTTTGTTCGGCGACCTGTTTGCGCCGGGCTGTGTCGCGGTGACGGAGCTCGTCGGGAACGGCGATTGCACGTTCGATCAGTTCGAGACCTGGGTGGTGACGGCCCCGTTGTTCCATCGGGCGCACGGGTATGAACCGTTCAGCGGTGCGGGGGGGGACGGTCTTTACGAGCCGACGGTCGAGTTGCGGTTTGAGTCCGGCTTCGGCGGGCTCGATATCACGGTGCTGACGCTGGTCTATCCGCTGAATAATCTGGGCGCGGCGGAGATGACGGGGTCTCCCCTGATGGTCGAGCCGATGGACGGCCTCGACTTTAACCAGAACTCGGTGCAGGAAGGTCTTCAGGAGCTGGTCGACAGCGTGCAGGCGATTCCCACGGGCGATCCGCTGCGGTCTGCGCCGGGGTTCGTGTTGATCGCACCGTGGGAAACGCAGGACCCCGCGGCTTATCTGCTCTCGGATATCTGGGATGTCACGGTTTTCGTCAGCATGTCGTACGAGGTGCAGGATCCGTTCGGGGACGTGTTCGTCTGGACCGACGCGATGCCGGGGCCCAAGGTCGGCGACTTCGACGGCAACGGCCTGGTCAGCCTTGCCGACGTGGCGGCTTTTGACGACTACATCCTCACGAACGACGGGGTTCCCGGCCGGGACCTCGACGTGATCGCCGGTACGGTGACCTTGCCGAACTTTGCTCAGAACTTCAGCATGTTCGATTTGAACTACGACGGCGTCGTCGGTGGGGGGGACCGCGGTGCGATCGTGATCCGCGGCGATATGGACGGTGACTTCGACATCGATCTGGTCGACGCCTCGATTCTGGTTCAGGCGTTGCTCGCATCGTTCAATCCGCCCGGCATCCTGCTTCGCGGCGATGTGAACGAGGACGGCCTGCTCGACGGCCGGGACATCGAGGTGTTTGTCCAGCGCCTGTTGGCACCGCCGTGATCGGGGAGAGGGCATGATGTACCGGAGGCAGGGGAAGGATCGGGACGCGCGTCGGTTTGGGCCGGGCGGTGCGCGCGGATTCTCGCTGGTCGAGTTGCTCGTGGTCCTCTCCGTGGTCGGCCTGCTGCTGGCGATCCTGCTGCCGGCGCTGTCGGGCAGCCGGCGCCTCGCGCTGAATCTCAAGTGTGTTGCACAGATGCAGAAGATCGGCTTTGAGTTCCGCATGTTCGCCGATGATTTCGCCGTGCGCAGCCGCGGCGACAGCGCCGCGCACGGGGCCAACGCCTTTGTCGCCGATGATTTCGTTGACAGCCTGTACCGGATCGACGAGTTCTGGGATGTGGCGCTCGCGCCGCTGGTGCCTTATGATCCGACGCGCGAGTTGATGATGTGCCCGGCGGGCCCCAAGAAGCTGTATCGCCGCCCCAAGCGCACGGCGTTTCAACTCGGAGTCTGGCCGCCGGAGCACGTGAGCCTCGCGATGAATCGCCGGTTGTGGCGCGACGGGCTGCAACCGGGCATCAAGATCATCACGAGCAAGGTGCTCGATTGCCCGGATGTACCGGTCATCCTGGATGTCGACGGTTTCGCGGCCGTCGGTGCGGGCCGGCGGCCTGTTTACATTGCGCCGCCCGTGGGGATCGAGGACGACTACGAGGAGGGTACATACTGGTTCCCCGCATTTCGCCATAACGGGCGGATGAACGTGGTCTTCGTGGACAGACACGTTGCCTCCTCCGATCATCCGCGGGACGAGCCTTCCTGGCGATGGCGTTATCATCCGGAATAGGGAGCCGGGCAAGCATCCGGTGACTGGTTGATCTGCCGAACGGCAAAGCCGGCCGGCCGGTTCGAGCGGAGAATCGATCCTGTTTCTTCTGTTCGATTTCTGACTGCGTGACGGGGTGGAATCGATGAGCCTCCGTGCGAAGTGTGCGCTGCTGCTGCTCGCCTTCGAAATCACGCTGGGGGCGACCATCCTCCTGACCGTCCGATACATCCGCGTTTATTTCGACGATGCGGCGGGGCTGCTCACGCGCTCCAGCGCGGGCATCGCCGGTGTCAGCCGGCTGCGAACCCTCGTCCGCGACGACCTGACGCACCTGCTGCAGGACGCGCCGCATCCGTCGATGGTCGATGAGTCGCGGGGGCGCCGGGAGCGGATCGCCGCGGCGACGGTCGCCTTGGAGCGGGATCCAGGGGCGCAACTGTCGGCGGAGGCGGTCGCGCGGCTGGAGTCGTTGAGCGACGCGCGAACGGCCGAGACCGAGCGGTTTTTGCAGGACATCAGGCAGGGTCGTCCGGAGGCGCCGCCGCTTGACCCGGAGCCGCATCTGGCGCTGGACCAGTTTCTCGGCGAGATGGAATCGACCATGCTCGACGAGATGCGGTTCGCGGTTGACGCATCTTTCAAGACGCAGGAGAAGGCCGCGCTGATCCTGTCGATCAACATGCTTGTCGGCGCGGGGCTCGGCATTCTCGGGATCGTGCTGGTGCGTCGCTGGGTGTTGTCGCCGATCCAGGAACTCGAGCGAGCCACGGACGAGCTGGGAAAGGGCAACCTGGAGCATCGGGCGCGTGTCACTTCGTGTGATGAGTTGGGCCGGCTGGCCCGGGCGGTGAACCGGATGTCGGCGGATCTCGCGCGTATTGAGCGGCAAATGGTGCAGCGGGAGCGATTCGCCGCCATGGGCGAACTCATCACCTACATCACCCATAACATTCGCAACCCGTTGGCGGGCATCCGGAGCCTGGCCGAGGCCTGTCGGCGTGAATCGAAGCCCGGTTCTCCCATCGCGGGGCATCACGACCGAATCGTCTCGTCGATCGACAAGTTTGAGCAGTGGCTGCGCGAACTGGAACAGACGTGCAAGCCGCTGGAGATGGAGCCTCGCCCCGTTCATCTCCGCCGGCTGGTGGACAACGTCGTCACGGTGTTCCGGCCGATGTCCGATCGGCGCTCGATCCGGGTGAGTGCGGACGGCCTCGACCGGCGGCTCGTGGTTTCGCTCGACGCGCGTCACTTCGAGCAGGCCCTCGCGGCGGTTGTCGGCAATGCGATCGAGGCGGCGGGCGACCGCGGGCGCGTGACGATCGGCATGGAATCGAACGGCGATTCGCGTCAGTGGAAGTTGACGGTCGCCGACACCGGTCCGGGCATTCCGCCTGAGATTCGGGAGCGGGTCTTCGAGCCGTCGTTCACGACGAAACGAAACGGACACGGGCTGGGGCTCTCCATGGCGAAGAAGGTGATCGAACTGCACGGCGGGCAGCTCGCGGTGGCGTGTCCGCCGGAAGGTGGAACGGTGTTTTCGTTCGTCATGCACCAGGAGGTCGGATCGGAATCCACCCATGGCTGAAATCCTCATTGTCGACGACGAAGAGACGCTGCTTGCGACCGTCAGTCTGGAACTGGGTCGCAGCGGTCACCAATGCCATGCCGCGCGGTCCGGCGCCGCGGCGCTGACCCTGCTGGAGTCGATTGATCCGCATCTGGCGTTGGTCGATATTCGCATGCCGGACATGGACGGCCTGGCTCTTGTCGAACGCATTCGCCAGATCGGGCACGACTTTCCCATTGTTGTGATGACGGCTTACGGTTCGGTCCAGAGCGCGGTGGCCGCGATGAAGGCCGGCGCGACCGACTATCTTCAGAAGCCCGTGGCGATTGATGAGCTCGAGGTGGTCATTGATCGCGTCATGCAGAATCGGCGACTGAAGGACCAGCTCGACGTCCTGCAACGCGAACGGGAGCGCCAGGGGGCCGACCGGGCGATCATCGGCGAGAGTGCCCCGATGCGCGAGGTCCTCGCCATGGCCGGGAAGATCGCCGACGCGCCGCCGGACGAGCGTGGGCATCTTCCGACGGTTCTGATTACGGGGGAGACCGGCACAGGCAAGGACCTGCTGGCGCACCACATCCACGACCTGCAGGCGAACCGCGACGCGCCGTTTGTACAGATCAACTGCACGGCGTTGCCGGCGCAACTGGTCGAGGCGGAGCTGTTCGGGTATGAGAAGGGCGCCTTCACCGATGCGAAGGCGAACAAGAAGGGGCTCTTCGAGGTTGCCAGCGAGGGCACGGTGTTTCTCGACGAGATCGGGGATACGCCGCTCAGCCTCCAGGCGAAGCTGCTGCTTGTCCTCGAGCAACGGCGCTTCCGCCGATTG
Organism: Phycisphaerae bacterium; assembly: GCA_046753965.1. Classification (GTDB taxonomy): domain Bacteria; phylum Planctomycetota; class Phycisphaerae; order UBA1845; family UTPLA1; genus JBHHUY01. Next base: position 376 of record JBHHUY010000174.1, on the reverse strand, counting down.
GGCGGCACGCGCGAGCGTGAGGTCAAGGCCCGGACCATCGCCGCGACGAACTGCGATTTGACCGCTCTGGTCGCGGACGGGCGATTCCGAAAAGACCTGCTCTTTCGATTTCAAGCGCTCTCGATCGAACTTCCGCCGCTGCGCGGGCGCGGCGATGACCTGTTTCTACTGGCCGAACACTTTATCAGTCGGCAGGTGCGGCGCCTGCATCGAGACCCACCGCGCCTTTCCGAGTCGGCCAAGGCGGCGATGCGGCAGTACAGTTGGCCGGGCAATGTGCGCGAACTCGACAATGTGCTCCAACGCGCCCTGCTTCTCCAGGAGGGGCCGGTCATCGAAGCCGGTGACCTGAATCTGATGCAGGGCGAGTTGCAGC
>JBHHUY010000173.1:0-6316 GCA_046753965.1 Phycisphaerae bacterium | reverse complement strand
CGTCCGCAAGCTCGAAGCGGCGCTCTACCCCTTCCTCGGCGCCCTGCCCCGATGAGCCTGCGATCGACGGCCCCTGGACCCGCGCGAGAACAAACTGAACAATCGACATCGGGCCGTACGGGCACCTTGCCTGACCTGCCCCCAGTCTATGTCCCACCTGTTGTGAGAGTCGGTGTCCTTTCTTCGGTCCCCGTCCGGGCCGCGCAGGGTCACCACCACCGCGGGATCCTGCGGGCAGACGCTCATGAACAGCGTGTGCAGGTCATCCTCACCGATTATAGCCGGGCAGTTGCCGGGCGAGCAGGGTTGGTCCTTGTCCGGCACGCCGTTGTTCTCTCCTAAGACCACGGCCTCTGGCCGTGGACCAGAATGTCTTGGCTCGCAATTCAAGTGGAATCTCTCGACGGCATTATGTGAGAGGCTTGGGCAGCTCGCTACGCTGCGGGCTGCATCAGCTTGTCCAGTTTCTCGCGGCCGGGCCGGGCCGAACCTCGCTGTCAGCTCGAGGCCGACGCTGATCCCATCCCACGGGGCTTCTCGATTGTCAGCGCAGCCGTTCGCCACGGCCGTATTCTTGGGGCCTTCGGGGGGAAATCAGATGATCGCGGTCAGCAAGACGGGCGTCTGTATGCCGACGCGCGGCAGGCGGTGTAAGAATGCTGTGTCGCGGGATGCACCTTCCTCGGCGGGTACGGGAAGCCCTTTGTCGCGACATGTTCTGCGGCGGTGCGTACAATGAAGAAGAACCGGAGCTTGTTGGACCGGCCGCGCACATGAAACTCACCGCAGGAATCCTGATCGGAGGGGCCAGCCGACGGATGGGCCGCCCGAAGGCCCTGATCCGCGTCGGGACGACCACCCTCCTTGAACAGACGGCGACGCTTGCGCGATCCGTCTGCGAGGAGGTCGTTCTGCTCGGCCGGCCACCGTTCATCCTGCCGGTGTCGATGCCGCGCCTCCAGATTATCGAGGATCGCGAGGCCAACGCCGGCCCGCTCGCGGGTCTCCACGCCTTCCTGACATCCCGGCCGGAGGAAGCCTGCCTTCTGCTGGCCTGCGACATGCCCCATCTGTGCGAATCGTTGCTCCGGCGGCTGGTGGAGGCCGAGGGGCCGCACGATGCCGCCGTCTGCCGGACCGCCGGCGAAACCGGCGCGTCACCGCAGTGGCATCCCTGCTGCGGCGTGTATCGGCCTTCGGCGTTGCCGACAATTCAAGCGGCGACGGACGCCGGCCGATTGAGTTTGATGGGCGTCCTGGCGGCCCTGCGCGTGCGGCCGGTCGATCTGCGCGGCGACGAATCCCGCTGGGTCGAGAATTGGAACACCCCCGGTGAGGCGCGAAGGACGCCGGCGACCGAGGCTCCGCGCGAGGAGGCATGATGCGCGTCGGAATCATGTCGGACAGTCACGGCGATGCCGCGGCGACGACGGCGGCCGTTTCACTCCTGGAGTCGCTCGGCGCGAAGCGGCTCTTTCACTGCGGCGACATCTGCGGAGAGGCGGTCCTGGATGCACTCGCCGGTCATGCCTGCACGTTTGTCTGGGGAAACTGCGACGATCCGGCCCCCGCGATGCGTCGGTATGTCGCCCGCCTCGATCTGACGTGGCCCGAACTGCCGGTCCGCGTCGAGCTGTCCGGTAAACGCATTGCGGTCTATCACGGGCACGAGCGCGGTTTCAGCGAAGCGGAGACCGAACCGAAGCTCGATTACCTCTTCTATGGGCACACGCACTGCTGCGACGACCATCGGCGGAACGGCTGCCGGCTCATCAACCCCGGCGCGCTCTACCGCGCCGCGGTCCACACGGTCGCGCTGCTGGATTTGAACACGGACGACCTCGCCTTCCATGACCTTGCCACGGGGCGCTGCGTTCAACCGGTCTAGCGCGGGTCCTGAAAGTCCTGTGGCACCGCCGTCTCGGCGGTTCGGACACGGGCGGGACGCCCGTGCCACAACCGTCTCAGGACGCACTCTTTGAGTTGGAATAGATTCTCACTCGGATGCCGGGCGCTGCTGCGTCGTGGGTGTGGACGCCTGATTCTCGCCCAGGTGTTCCCAAGGTCGCCAGGTGATTAGAAGCGTGACCAGCCCGACCAGCATCGTCGCCAGCGCGATCGCCACGCGAATCTGCTGGAGCTTCACCTGGCGTTCGGCCGCCTCGGCCGACCGGATACGCGGGTCCGCACCCGAATCATCGCCGGCGCCCTCGACGACCCGTGATCGGTCGGCGTCGGGCGGACCGGCGACGGCTTGCTTGGCGGCCTTCTTTTCGCGCTTGAGTTCGGCCTTGGCCAGCTTCTTCAGCGCTTTCGATGGTTTCGGCGTCTCGCCCATGCAGGTACCGTCCGAGTCGGTTCAGAAAAAGGGTATCCTAACCCGTTCCGGGCGCGGGCGCCAGTCTCGCGGAGCGGGGCGCGTGCTCGGGGGTCCATGACAGTTCAGGCGGCTCTTATGTAGCGGCCGCCCCCCGTGGCGGCCGTTGCGCGGCAGAGCACATGTGCGTCCCGACGTCCGCCACGGGGGGCGGACGCTTGCGAGGAAGGACTTCGCCGTCATCCGCCTGAACTGTCATGGACACCGTGCTCAGTAGGCCCCGCGACAGGAGAGGACCGCCGGGATGGTCTTGAGCAGAATCTGCGCATCGAGCCGGAGGGTGCGATGCCGAACATACCAGGCGTCGAGCGCCAACCACTCGGCATAGGGGATCTCCGTGCGGCCGCTGACCTGCCACAGACAGGTGATGCCGGGCTTGACGCGGAAGCGCAGGCGCTGCTCGATGGTGTCGGTTCGCACTTCGTCCAAGGGGATCGGCCGCGGGCCGACCAGGGCCATGTCGCCCCGCAGGACGTTGTAGAACTGCGGCAGCTCGTCGATGCTCAGCCGCCGGAGCCAGCGACCCACCGCGGTGACGCGGGGATCGTCGCGCATCTTGAAGCAGGGCCCGGTGGCGAGTGCGTTGGATCCGCGGAAGAGTTCCTTGTCGTCGTCCGCGCCCTGGTACATCGTTCGGAGCTTGTACATCGCGAACGGCACGCGGTCCCGCCCGGCGCGCTGCTGGCGAAAGATGACCGGGCCCCGCGATGTCAGCCGGATTGCCAGCATCGCTGCGAGCAGGATCGGGCTGAAGACGATGAGAGCGAGGATCGACAGCACGACGTCCATCAACCTCGACAGGCGCGCGTAGGTTCGTTCCTCTCGCCCGACGCGCGAGGTGTTGTCGACCGGCGACGCCGCGGGCAGGCCGATCGCAGGCGAACCGACCACGGCCAACCGGGCCTCCGCCCGCCGAAGGGGAGCGATCCATGTCATGTGCTTCTCTCCCCGCATCTCTCGCCTGCCTTCCGGTCCGATCCGGTCACCACCTGCGAAATCATCCCGCCGAGGTTCCGGTCGCCGCGATTCCCCGCTTTGACTTCACACGCAACCGCCAACGCAGCGTGTTCCAAATGAACAGCGGATTCCCCACCAGATATCGCCGCCATTTCCCCACCGGATCCGCCAGGAAACGAAACAGCCACTCGCACCCGATTCGACAGAACGCCGCCGGGGCCCGCGGCTCGGCGCCGGCCACGTAATCCAACAGTGCACCGACGCACCACCGCACCGGCACTCGAAGTGCAGCTTCGTGCGTCGCCAGCCAGCATTCCTGCCGCGGACTCGAGAGCCCGACGAGCAGCACGTCCGGCTGCCGTGCATTGATCTCAGCGATGAGTCGCGGCGCGTCGGCCTCCTCGAAGAAGCCGTGGTGCGAGCCGACGATGCGCAGACCGGCGTGCAACGCCCGCAAGCGCTCCGCCGCGCGATGTGCGACACCGTTCCGTCCACCAAGCAGGTACAGCGACAGGCCGCGTGCGGCGCAGCGCGCGGCGAAGTCATCGAACCAATCGGCCGCGGTCATCCGCTCGGGCAGCCGTCGCGAGGCGAAGCGGCTTGCCCAGACGACCGACGCGCCGTCGGCGTAAAGCAGATCGGCCTCGGTCAGAATGGACCGAAAGGCCGCGTTGCGTGCCGCGAGGTTCATCGTGTGGGCGTTGGCATAACAGACCGTGGTGCGGAGCCCCTGCGCGGCGCGGCCGGCCAGGCAATCCGCCAGTTCGGCGGAAGTGAGCAATCGGACCGGCAGGCCCAGCACATCGACAGCCGGGGGAATCTCAGAGCGAGAGGGACGCGGGGCTCGGGCCCGAGGCGCGGGCACCGCGCCTTGTCCGTCGGCACGGCGCCGCCGTGATGCATCGCCGTGTTCAACGGCGGCGCATGCTGCATCGGTCGCCTGTTCAGTTGAGTTGCAACGCGCGGACACGTCCGGTCCTCCGACGACTCAGGAGCGTCTTGTACAGGGTGGCGTATCGCATTGCCGCTTCTCGCACGTCGAACCGCGATGTCACGGTTCGCTTCGCCGCTTGGCCGAATCGTTCTCGCAACGCGACATCGTCGAGAAGCCTGCCGATCGCCGCCGCCAAGGCGGCCGGGTCGTCGGGGCGGACCAGCAGCCCGTCGCGTTCATGCGTCACCGCCTCGGGTACCCCGCCGACTCGAGCTGCTACGACCGGCCGGCCCGCCGCCATCGCCTCGAGCAGCGCGTTCGGCATGCCTTCCGATCGAGACGGCAGGCAGACGACATCGGCTGCGAACAGTGCGGGCCAGACATCCTCAAGAAATCCGGGCAGGATCATGGCGCCGCGCAGACGGCGCGTCTCGATGGCGGACTCGATCGCCGCGCGGTCGGGCCCCTCTCCCACGACCACGATCCGCGCCGCGGGATGGGTTCGATTCAAGACCGCCGCCGCGTTCACCAACGTGTCGAGGCCTTTCTCATAGCTCAGCCGTGCGGTCGTGACGACGAGCAACCGCTTGCCGTCGGTCGCGTGGGTCCGACGAAAGTCCGTGATCGCGGTCGGGTCGACGTGATTCGGCGGATCGATTGCCGTGTGGATGACCGTGATGTCGGTCTCGTCGAGGCCCAGCCGTGCGATGCAATCTCGCCGGACCGCGTTGGAGACCGCGACGACGTGCGTCGGCAACGCGGCGGTACCGGCGTCGAGCATGCGGTCCGAGCGGCGCCGGACGGACCGGCGATAGTCGCCCAGGGCGTAGGCCGTCGAGAGGACGACCGGCACGCGAGCGAGTCGCGCCGCCATGCCGCCCAGAAGATCGGCGCGCAGCAGATGCGTGTGGACGATGTCGCAACCGAGGCGCTTCATCAGACGCCGCGCGCGGAGGATCGCGCGCGGATCGCGCGGGTCGCGGACCGCCAGGTTGTGTGTTTCGATGCCCAGCGCATTGAGTTGCTCGCGGATCGGCCCGTCGCGATGGAAGCACGCCGCCGACATGCGAACCGCGCCGCCGTGCAGATGGCGAGCCAGCCGCACGAGCCACTTCGTATCGGTCTTCACCTCGAACGTGGAGACGAGATGCAGCACATGCAGCGGCGAGCACGTGAACTCGGTGTCATCCGATTCGCGCATGCGTCCCGTTCCCCCCATCTCGCGGCCGCGCGTCGCGAGCCGATCTCTTCTCGCCCCTTCTCAAGTGTACGAATCAGGCGACGCGTCTACAGGTATCGGTTGCTTGTTCCGTGGCTGCGAATCACGAATCCCTGGCGCGGGCATGGGACGCACGGTGTTTTCCCGTGGTTTCGCCTGCAACGCCGAAAACAGGTCCGCAAATGCGCCCGCCATTGTGTCGATCCCATAACCTTCCTCCACGTCGCGCCGCGCGGCTTCGGCCAGCCGTGTGCGAAGCGACGAATCCTCGACGAGCGACGCAATCGCGTCGGCCAGTGATTCGACATCCGCCGGCCGGATAACCCGCCCGTTGCGGCCGGATTCGAGAAACTCGGTGAGACAGCCGGTATCCGGACCCACGAAGGCGCACCCGGCCGCGGCCGCCTCGAGCATGCTGACGCTGAAGCACTCCACTTCGCTGCACAGACACGCGACGTCCAATCCCGAAAGCAACTGCTCCACGTCGTCGCGCGGGCCGAGCAGCCGGAGCACACCTGCGGGCAGACCGGTCTTGGCCGCGGCCGCTCGGACCGCCTCGCGCCGCGGCCCGTCCCCGATGATGAGGAATCGCAGATTCGGATATCGCGGGGCGAGGCGCCGGGCGGTCTCGATGAACACGTCGTGCCGCTTTTCGGATCGCAGGTTGGCCACGATGCCGACGGCGATATCGTTCGCCGTCAGTTGCAGGCGCCGCCGGGCCTCGCCGCGCTCGGCCCGTCCCGAGAAACGATCCAGCTCGATCGCGGGCCGGATGACACGACTGCGGCCGGCCGGCACGTGTTCGCACGTGACCAGCGCCTGCCGTTGT
>JBHHUY010000172.1:0-6330 GCA_046753965.1 Phycisphaerae bacterium | reverse complement strand
GTCGTTCTTCGATGTCTCCGGGGGGACGTTCACGGACGCGACGTGGCCGTGGCCGAATCCGTCCCGTTTTGAGGATACGTTCTACTCTGTCAGTGATGCTGTCCTCGATTACTTTCGCCGGGACCAGACGTTTGAGCGCCGGCACCAGGAAGCCCATCCGGCGGCGCGGCGGCTCGTGGACGGCGCGCATTTCGCCCGATGCCTGCGTTATGCGAAGGAGACGCGGTGGGGCCGGATGCCGGCGGCCTTCAGACCGGACCCCGAGGACGCGTCCTTCGACCTGCGCTGGTACTTCGAGCAGTTCCTGCCGCAGCGCGTGCCGCATTCCGAAGTCGCCCGCGTCGAGGCCCTGACGACCGTCGTCCGATTCCTGATCGAAGGCGCCGAGGACGAGGAGTGGTTCTGTCGTTTCGATCACGGCCGGCTCGTCGAGGTGCATCGCGGCCCCAACGGTCTGCGAGACGCGTTCGGCTATCGCATTCGTCGCGACCGCTTCCGCGAGATCGTCGCCGGCCGGCGAACGGTTCAATCGGTGTTCTATCAGGGCGAAGCCGACCTGTTGGGCGATCCGCTCCGCGCGATGAAGATGGTGCCCGTCATCGAGGCATTTCTCAGGGAGTGTCCCGTCCGGGCGCCGGTCGGGGACGAATCACCGTGAGCGTCGACGAACGGATCGAGGAAGCAATCACGATCCGGCGTTCGGATTATGTGCTGGAGGGACGCCTGGTCTATCCCGTCGCGACCGAGCCGCGCTGGTCCTGTCTGATTGCCGGACCCCATCCGCTGCTGGGCGGCGAGCTGGAGAACAACGTGGTTCGCGCGCTGGCGGCCGGGTTCGCGGCGGCGGGGGCCGCGGCACTTCATTTCAACTACAGCGGTGTCGGCCGCAGCACGGGCGGGCCGGGCGATTGGCCCGCCTCGATCTCGGCCTTCTGGCGCGACGGCACGCTGCCGATCGAGGCGGACTGGCGGGCGGATACTCAGGCGGCCGCCGGCGAACTCGCGCGAATCGGCCCGGCGCCGCTGGTGCTCGTCGGGTACAGTTTCGGCTGTTGGGCGACCGCGGCGATCCCGGACGGCCCGCGGGTCGAGGCGATGATTCTCGTTTCTCCCAATCCGTCGCGGCATGACTTTTCGGCGCTGGCCGAAACGGCCGTGCCGCTTCTCGTTCTGCACAGCGATCGCGAGGTGGACTGCCCGCCGGACGCGTTCCGCGCGTGGTACGCGGGTCTGCGCGAACCGAAGACATCCGTCGTGATTCCGTCCGGTGAACATTTTTTCCGCGGACACGAGGATGTCGTGGTGACGAGCTGTCTGGGTTTCCTCCGCGCCCGCCGCGTCGTTTGCCCCGAGGAGCGGTCCGATGGAAACACTTGAATCCACATTCGAACGACATCTGGCCGAGGTTTTGGCGATCCATTTCGACCCCGTTTCGGGTACGCCCTACTGGCTCGACCAGTCGGAGCGACTTGGCTGTGATCCTCGCGAGGCCGTCCGCACTGCCGCGGACCTTCACCGCCTGCCGTGCATGGACGCCGAGGCCCTGCGCGAGCGTCCGCTCGTTGATTTCATTCCGAGGAGCGTCGTCGAGCGACGCGGCGATCTCATCGTCGCGCAGACGGGCGGCACCCTCGGCCGGCCGGTCTGGACGGCCTACACGCGCGACGACTTCCGCGAGGCCTTTGTCTCGCCGTTCCTCCGCGCCGCCGAGCATGTCGCATTTCCCGGCGGCGGTGCGTGGCTCTATGTCGGGCCGTCCGGACCCCACATCATCCACCGGGCCGCCGACGCCATCGCCCGGGCGACCGGCGCCGCCTCGCCGTTTTCGGTGGATTTCGATCCGCGTTGGGCGCGGAAGCTGCCGGCCGGTTCGTTCGCCGCGAAGCGCTACCTGGCGCACGTGGCCGAACAGGCGCTGGCCGTCGTCCGCTCGCAGCCGATCACGCATCTGTTCACGACGCCGACGGTGCTGAGCGTGCTGGCCGAGGAGATGACGGCCGAGCAGCGCGAGGACATTCGCGGCGTCCATTACGGCGGCATGGCGATCGATCCCGTTCTGCTTCGGCGCATGCAGACAGATGTCTTTCCGAATGCCGCGCACCTCGCCGGTTATGGCAACACGCTCTTCGGCTGCTGCCTGGAGCTGGATGTCTCGGTCGGTCGAACCCTGTGCTACTTTCCGTTCGGAGAACGGCTGGTTTTCGGCGTTCGACCGGACGAACCGGGAGCGGCCGTCACAAACGAGATCGGGCGCGAGGGGCGGCTGGTGTTTTCACGTCTCGACCGGAGCATGCTGCTGCTGAACTACGTGGAGCGGGACCGCGCGCGGCTGGTGGATCCGCCGAAGGATTCGCCCGAGCCGTTCCGTCTGGCCGGCGTCGCCTCGCCGACGCCGCTCGTCCAGCGCGGGATTCGTCCGGCGATCTCGCTTTACTGAAAGCGTGGTTGCGCGTTGGCTTGTTCAGGGCCGCGCGGGGTCGGCGATCGAGAGGATCGGCCCGAGGTATTGGTCCAGCCCATCCGGCCCGAGGCGGGCGGCGACGACATCGAGATGGTTTCGGGCGGCGGCGGCCTGGTATCGGCGGTCGGCCGCACGATGCACCTGGTAGAGCGCCACCGCGATCGCAACGTGCAGGCACCAGACGAGCGCGGCCGCGGCGGCTATTCGGCGAAGTCTCGCCCGTGAGAGGAGGGCGGCGGTGAGAATGAGTCCGATCGCGAGCGGCACGAGCACGGTCAAGGCTCCGACCGACAGATCGAGGCTGCGGTAGGTTCGCGTCACGAGGGACACCGGCAGGACGGGCACGACCGCGACAACGAGCAAGAGCAGGACGAGAGGAATCATCCCGCCGCGGCCGCGGTTGGAATCGCGAGGTGCGGTCACCGCGGCGAGGGCGATCGCGCTCAGCGCGCCGACCACCACGGTGAGCAGCGCGACGGCGACGCCCCAGGACTCGGCATAGAGTCCGTGTCGGCTGAACTGGACGAGCACCGACGCCTCGACGAGCAGCATCGGGACGAGGCCGAACAGGCAGACCGCCGCCCATTGCCTATCGCGCAAGCGTCGCGCCGGTCTCTTCCCTCGCGGGAGATCGGAGTCTGATTCTTTCGTGGGTCTCGTGCCGGAACCACGGCCGGGCTTGTCGCCATCGGGCGCCGGTGTCACGGGCGTCCTGATCAAACGCATCCATGGCGCGAGCAGCGCGGCGATGAGCAGCACGAGCGCCCCTCCCAAGGCGACAAAGACCAGCACCAGAACAGCGGCCAGCAGCGTCGACGCCCGGCGGTATTCCGCGGGCGCCACGGACGGCCTGCCCGTCAGGACACGGTCGGCCAGATCGATCGGTGCCGCGGCGGCGGCCCGGTGGAAGGCTCGGCGAAACGCATCCAGACGGCGTGCGGTCTCGGACTTGGGATCCATGCCGCGGGCCATCAGCTCCGCGCAAAGGAGCCGCGTGCCGGCGTCCCGTTCGGAGCGAATGAGCCCGGCCAGGCCGCGGTTGATCCATTCGAGGCAGGTTGCGGCCTCTTTCGGGAGCCCGGCCGCGCGGAGGTCCTCGGCGAGCGCCTTGAGACGGTGCTGAATCCGCGGCAGGGCCTCGAAGTGGCTCTTGACGGGCCCGACCCAATAGCCCTCGATCGAGACGTAGCGCCCGGTCCGCGCGACCGCCGCGGCGACATCGGGCCGATCGACGTAATAGCCGAGAATCTCATGCCACCGGCGGATGACGGAATCGTTGTAAAGGGTGGCCGTGGCGGGGGCCGCGGGCGTCTCGAGGATTCGCCGGTAGCTGTCGAACCGCTCGCGCGGGCTCGGGGCGGCCCCGGGTTCGGCGGCCGACTGGATATCGACAAGCGTCGCAAATGCGAGCCGCGCGATGAGATTCTCGGTGTCGGCCGCGACGTAGGTCTGCCCGTTCGACAGCGCCCGATCGACCGATGCGCTTCCGCGCTGCACGGCGTTCAGCCATCGGAGCAGGTGATCGACCGCGATTCGTTTCGGTGTGGTCTCGTCCTGCCGGAGCGCCGCGGCCAGATCGCGCTCGGGCGCGTCCCAGTCCAGCTTCGAGGTTTCGGTCGCCAGCATCGCGCCGAGCATGCCGGCGGGATCGCTGAGCTGATGGTAGAGAATGGCGCTGAGGAGGCTCGCCAAGGCCACGGCCGAGACGGTCTTGATCCATCCGGACAGGGCGACCGCGCCCGCCGCCGGCCGGTCCCGATCACGAGCGTCAGACCGCCTCTTTCGGTCCGACGTCGCGTTGCGGGGCTTCTTCTTCCTGGTCGGCATCCGGATGGTGCTCGGGCGGCGTGTAGTGATAGGGCGACAATGCCGCTCTTCGGCACATCAGGATGATACGTTGGACCAGCGCCTCGTCGTTGTCAATCGTCTCGTGTAACACCGCATCCCCCGAGACCGCCCGCGAGAGGATCTGTCCGGTGACCGGGCGTCGCGTCCAGTAGTCGTCGTACCAGTAATAGGGATGCTGCATCGCGATGTTGGAGGCGCGCGTTGAGACCAGATCGCTGCCCCATCGCCGGCTGTCCGGGTTGGCCTGCGTGTAGTTGCGCACCTTGTGTGCGTTGTGCCCGATGGGGATGGCCATCGGCTTGCCGTGCGGAGGCCATCGGCCGCACTCCCGGAGGCTGTGGGGCCAGTCCTTGTTGTACGGGTCGAGTGTGAAGACCGCCTTGATGTATTTGGTCTTGTGCCGCTGGGCGTAGTGCCGGACGACCTGCGTCGCCAGAAACGCGCCGTGACCGTGGCCGACGAGAATGGCCTCTTCGTCGGGGTCGTCGTCGATGTCGACGACGATCTTGAGCCAGTCGTCGGGGGTGTAGAGCCGCGCGTTGATTTCCTGCCGCTGAAGTTCGTGGCAGATCTGGGCGAGGCCGTCGGAGTTCTCGTTCGTCTCGCCTTCGATCAGATAGACGCGCGGGCCGGTGTAGGACCAGGACTCCGGCTTGTGACAACCGGCCAACGCCGTCACCACCAAGAAACCGATTGCCGCGGCGGTCAGGATCGATCGAGTCGACGCCCGCTTCATCTGATGTCTCCTTCCGAATGCTCACGGCGGCCCGCGAACGGCCAGCCGGTTTTCGGACATCGACCCCGCGGCGCGGGGGCGATCCTCCGCGGGAATGATCGTCACAACGCGGATGCGAGGTGAGTCGCCGGTTCGAGCGGGCTGACGGGCCGCAGGATTATCGGCGCGGCGGCAGGGGCAGGGTCTCGTGGCGGCCGATCAGGTCGCGGTAGAGACGCAGAAAAGCGCCGACCATTCCCGCGAGCGCGTGATGCGATCGGACAAACGCCTGGGCCGTGGCGGCCAGGGTCCGAGCGGTTTCGGGACGTTCCAGGAGCAGCACGAGGCGATCGGCGAGTTCGGCCGCGCTGCCGTCGGGGAAGAAGAACGCCGTCTGCCGATCCACCAGCCCCTCGCACAGCGTTCCCTCTGCGGAAACGATCGCGAGCCCCGCGGCCATGGCCTGAAGGGGTTCCTCGCGATAGACGGGCACGGCTCGCGGGATGCAGAACAGGTCGGCCGCCTCCATCGCGCGTCGCTGCTCATCGAGCCGTCCGGCGAATGTGACGTTAGAAGTGATCTTGAGGGCCGCGGCCAGGCTGCGGAGACCCGCCTCGGCGGGGCCTTTGCCGAGAAGAAACAGCTGGAGGTCGGGTCGCCGCCGCAGGACCCGTTCAACCGCGCGAAGCAGGATGTCCACGCCCGTGGCCGCCGTCAGCTCCCCGGCGAAGAGGAGGGTCGGCGCCTCATCAGGATTACGAAAGGCCGCCGGTGATTCTCCTGCCATGATGCCCGGGGGAATCACCTCGACACGCTTCGAGGCGAGCGGGGAATCGTTCGCTTCACGACGGATGGCCTCGGCGGGGGCCGCCAGAGCCGCCGCGCCGGTCAGCCAGCGAAGGGCGCGGGGATCGTGGAGAGCCGCGGGCGCGCTGACGGTCACCACCAGGTCCGCGCCTGCGGCCGATGCGATCGCCGACGCCGGCGGCGCGGCCGAGACGCTCAGGGCGTGGACGATTCTGCCGGCCTCGGCCTTGAAACCATCGATCGTCTCGCACGCCCTGTCGATGAGCTGTCGCCGCGCCCAGCGGTCGAAAGGCCATTGCGCCTTGCGGTAGGGGATGACGACGGTCGATCCGATGGCGAGCGATCGCGCGCGGCCGCGCTGCGGGACGACGAGGATCACGTCGATCGGCTCATCGATCAGACCGACCTGGAGAAATCGCACGGCCTCGGGGAATCGCTCGACGGCCTCATCGTCGGCGACGAGGCAGAGGACGAATCTCCGCGGGGGCTCGGGAGCGGT
>JBHHUY010000171.1:0-6355 GCA_046753965.1 Phycisphaerae bacterium | reverse complement strand
GGCGGCGATGTCCAATACTCCTGTATCCAGTTCTTTACCGGAACCGCCAACCACAACACCGGCGCCGACCCGATGTTCTTCGGCGGTCCGTCGGGCACCTGGACCGGCGCCAGCGTTTACGATTCCGTCACCAATTTGGCGACGTTTAACGATGCCACGGCATCGTTTGAGCCCGGTGGACTCGTTGGAAAGTTCCTAAGGCCAAGAACCAATGCACCCTTTGATTTCACGGAATCGTTGATCGTGGCGAACACGGCCACAACGATTACGATGATCGGGTTCGAGTTCGCCTCCCAAAACACGCCGTATCGCGTGACCGACTACCACCTCGGCGCGGGCTCCGCCTGCATTGATGCCGGGCTTAACGCGGCCGTGCCGGTGGACGTCACCACCGACCTCGACGGCGGTCCACGGCTGGTCGACGTCCCCGAAATCCCCGACACCGGCACCGGCGTACCGCCCATCGTCGACATCGGCGCCTACGAGGCCTTCCCCGACTGCAACGGCAACATGATTCCCGATGGGACGGACATCGCCGGGGGCGCAAGCGACTGTGACGGAAACCTGGTGCCGGACGAGTGCCAGCCCGACGGCGACGCCGACACGGTCATCGACGTCTGCGACAACTGCCCCGTCGATCCCAACATGACTCAGGCGAACGCGGACGCCGACACGTTCGGCGACGCCTGCGATAATTGCCCGCTCATCGACAACCAGGACCAGGCCGATCGCGACGGCGACACCGTCGGCGACGTCTGCGACAACTGCCCCGACATCGCCAACACGAGCCAGTCAGACCGCGACGGCAATGGTCTTGGCGATTTCTGCGACGGGGTACCGCTGGGCAGCGAGCTGGAGCCGCCGGCGGCGATCGCGGCCAACGCCGCTCTCGTTCGGGCAACGGCCGACGTGATCATCCCGGCGGGGTCTATCGCGACGAATCTGGCGACGTTCTACTACGACAATGTTTATCCCTGTACGGTCGAAGCCGACTGCGTGGCAGGCTTTCAGGGCCGCTGGTTCGCCAGCGAGCCGGGTTTGATTCAGATTCAGTGGAAGGACGGCGGGGGGATGCCGCTCGGCGACCCGTCCGTTTACGCCATCAGCGCGGAGGCCGCGACGGCGCCGGTCGGTGCACCCTACAGTGTCGAGAACCCCGCATTGTTCCGCGACGCGTTCTTCGAGTTCGGCGCCGACTTTCCAGTCTTTCTCGAATCGCCCTTCTTCCCGGCGATCATGTACAACTCGACCATCCTGGCCTCCGCCGGGCCGGTGGGCACGCCGGATATTCGTCTTGAAATCGGTGGACCCTTCGGGCGGCCCGTCGTGCTGCGGAACGACGGCGTCGCCGATCGCACGCCCGAGGGAACGGTCCTGATTCGCTACACCAACGGTGCCGGCGGGCCGCTGGTGGGTCTGGAGGTGCTCGACATTCGCGATCTGGTGGGCGGGCCGACGCTGCACCTTGTCGACATCGGTCGACAACTTGACATCCCCGCGGGCACCGACTGCAAGGCCCACCTGGTTCGCGGCGGGGCGCAGAGCAACCCGGTCGTGGCCTTTCAGCGAACGGAGCAGATCACCGACATCTGGCCCATCCGACCGGTGGCCAACGAAGCCGGTTTCATCGTCGCCTGGTACCATGAGAACGCCCTGCAAAACTGCTGGCCGCACGCCATGACGCGTTATCGGGCGGACTGGCCGGCCGACGTGCAGCTACACGCCGTCGACCCGCTGAACGTGCCGAACCCGCCCGTGGTGACGTTGCCCATCGGCGAGGGTGCCGGGCAGTACTGCAAGGCGGAGATCATGTACGAGGAAGGGTTCAACCCCGCCGTCCCGCCGGGGGCCAGCACGGCCAACGATCGCTTCAGCGCGTTCAACGCGGGCTACAGCGTCGTTCGATTCGACGTCAAAGCCGACTTTCCGGGTGCGACGTGCAACAACAACCGCGGAAGCGTCGTCTTCGAGGTGGTGGCGTCGTATGAGCACCTCGATCCCACGTCGCCCCTTTTCGACGGGATGGTCAACCCGGCGGATGCGCCGATCGGGACGCAGATCGGCGACGTCGAGCACGACAGGCTCGCGCCAGGCTACCCCTTCGGCTATCTGCACGACGGTCAGCCGTTCGCGCCCGACGTCTACGCCGAAACGGGTCAAGTCATTCCGGTGAACACGTCGGACGTTCACGGGCCGCTGGAGGTCTGGTGGTTCCAGGAGAGTATGCAGGCCCCTGGCATCTACTGGCCGTTCAAGGTTGCGACCTATCACGCCACGTGGCCGGCGGTCACGGATCCCATCGTGATCGCCTCGCGGCAGGGTGCCGGGCTGAGCGCCACGGTCAATTATCCCGACAACGCTACCGTCTACAGTGCCGGCACGTTTCAGGTTTGCGTCGGCGGTGCCAGCGAGGGCCTTTCATGCAGCGCGCCCGGCGATTGCTCCGGCGGCACTTGCGAGATCGCCGGTGACCAAAACACGCTGCCCGGCTGGAACCCCAACGACGAGCACGCGATCATGCTATCCGTCGCGGGGGGTAGGCGAGCCTTCGCCGTTCGCGACGACAACCCGTGGAACGTCGCCTCCGGCCACCCCTACGTCCTCATACAGTATTGCGACGACCCCGCCACCGCCCCGAACTGTCCGTCCGGCTGGCGATTCGGCGTGCACCAGGTCATCGCCGAGCAGGATCCCTTCTTCTTCGATTACACCGAGTTTCCCGCGCAGGGCGGCGCGGGGCTGCTGCCCGTGCTCGCGGGACAGCCGATCGACCCGCTCTTCCCGGTGAACTTCGGTGCCGCGCCGTGTCTCTTTGGCGCACCGCCCGTTCCGCAGACCACGGTGGTTGGTGACGCCGTCTGGGTGGATCGGGCGGGAACGATCTGGGCGGTGGAAGAGACCGACGATCTGACCGGCACCGCAAGCACCGCCGAGGTTCTGCTTTTCGAGAACTGGGCGCCGGACGGCGGCTGTCAGCCCTGGCGGGCCTTTGCGCCGGTGGGCCTCGATCCTGTCGATCCGTCGACACCGTTTCCGATCAGGTATCGACCGGGCTGGCCGCTTACGCCGCCCGCGTGCGCCTGGCCGGCGGACCCGACCTGCGCCCGCCCGGTCCTGATCGGTCAGACCGTCGTCGATCAGTCGGGCCAGTGCGGCGCGTTTTCGGTCCTGCACGACAGCGTGGGTCTTAGGATCATCGACCCGAGCCACGAGGTGGGCGTCGACTATCCGAGCTTTCCGCCCGACATCGACTTCCGCGCCCTGCCGCCGCATCTGTTCGGCGGACAGTTCGGGGCGACGCTGCTGACCGATCGCATCCGCTTCGACGACCTGGCCCAGCGACTCATCATCCGCGGCGTCATGAGCCTCCGTGATCGAGACGTTCTCCACTCGCTCAGCGGCGATCTGATCTACCGCGGCAAGATCGACGAGCTCCTGGCACTCTCGCGCGAGCAAGTCGCCAACCCACTTGCCACGCCCAATCTGAAGTTCGTGACCGTCGCCGACGGCGCGGCGGTTCCGGGTTGGATCACGCTCGGCTTCCAAAACGATCAGGCTTGCGTCGGCGTCGGCCCGCCGACGGTTCAGGTGTGGCGCGTCGACTGCGGCCCCGATCCCGGCCGGATTCGCGTTCTCACGCCCACCTGCCCGTTCAACGAGAAGCAGGTGCTCCAGCTCTCGGTTGACGGCGGCGGCGAGCCGGAGAACCTGACGTTTCAGTGGCAGTGGTCCGAGAGCCGCGACGGCCCCTGGAACGACTACAATCCGCCGGCCGGCTACGTCAACGGTGTCGGACTGCGCGAGGTGGTCATCGAGGGCAGCTCGCCCTTTACGCTGGCCGACACCTGGTGGCGCGTCCGCTATCGCGGCTTCCCGGGCTGCCCCTGCGTGGGTCTCGACTGCAACGAGCAGGGTGACGTCTGGCTGGCATCGCTGAACAACGACACCACGCGTATCAGCGACTGGACCGATCCGCAGCTCGCCGAGGGGTGGATCAAGCGGCTGCTTCGCGGGCTGAATCCGTTTGACCAACGCGTCCGCGACTTCCACGACGCCCCGCTCGCCACCTATGTCAGCATGATCCAGCAGGCGGGCAACCGCTTCGAGGCCCCGGTGGCGCTCAACTGCACACCCGCCAACATCAACGGTCTGGGCCTGATCGAGGCCTACGAGACCGCCGCCAACCGCGCGCAACAATTCAGCATCGACGCCGGCATCAGCTTCGATCCGGCCAACCTGGCGCTGCTGCTGATCAAGTCGCAGATCAGCGACCTTTACATGCTGCTGGCCAACGAGGCCTTCGCCGACGCCACCGATCCCACGATCGGCTTCTTCGGCAACGAGGTGCCGAGCAGTCCGTCGGCCCTGTTCAGCTTCGAGGGGCGCGTCGACAGTCTGCTTTCTGAAGAGCTCGCGCTGCTTCGCGGAACCAGCGAACAGGTACCGCCGCTGACCGACATCGACGGCTTCATCATCGCCACGCCCTATAACCGGCTGCTGTGGAACTTCAATCCGGGCGGTGTCAATCCCCCCGGCCGTGTGGCCTACGTCAACAACTATCAGCTCACGGATGAGCCGGCCGCCATTCGGGCCCATCCCCAGGGCCACGGCGACGCGTGGGGCCATTACCTTACGGCCGTCAAACAGTTCTACGGCCTCCTGCAACACCCGGTTTTCGAATGGATCGTGTCGACCGAATTCGTACTGGTGGCCGGCCAGCAGCCGGTGCAAGTGGCCTATCAATACGAACGCAAGTTCGCGGCCGCGGCCGCGGCCAAAGCGCAGACCGGCGCGGACATCACGTCGCTGACTTTCCGGCAGCGCTACGACGCCGATCCCACGCAGCAAAACGGCTACCCGGACACCTCCGTCGAACACCCCGGCCGCAAGTGGGGCGTCACCGAGTGGGCACGGCGAGCGGGCCAGGGTGCCTACTTCGATTGGGTGACGGCCAACGCCCTGCTGGACGACGACGACGATGATCCCGACCACGCCAACACGATCCGCAAGATCGACCGCGACACCGTCACGGACATTCGCCAAATCAACGCCGCGTTCGTCCAGATGCAGACCACGGTGGACAACATGGACGCCGGCCTCAATCCGCTGGGCCTGGCCACCAACGTCGTGCCCTTCGGCCTCGATCCCGGGCAGATCCTTGCGGGCCAGACTCACTTCGATCAGGTGTTCGATCGAGCGGTCGCCGCCCTGAACAACGCCGTCACCGTCTTCGACTACGCCAACGAGAACACGCGCCGCCTGCGAGAGGTTCAGGCCGACTCGGCCGGCTTCGCCGATGACGTTGGTGAGCGCGAGCTGGATTTCACGGCGCGGCTGATCGAGGCTTTCGGGAGGCCGTATGCCGAGGACATCGGCCCCGGCGGCACTTACTCGACCGCCGAGTGCCCCAGCGACCAATGCCCGGATCTGTACCACTTCGACTACGTCGACCCGACCAATCTCACGGGTCTGGACATCAGCGATGAGACCACGACGTACTCCGTGACCTTCACCGACCCGGTGATCGATCGACAAACCGGCATTGTTTTCCCGACGCAGCGGACCGTCGAGTACAACGTCTCGACGAACGGATTCGGCACGATCAAGCCGGCGGCCTGGGCCCGTCGCCCGGAACCGGGTGCGGTGCAGCTCTCCCGCAGCGAGCTCCTGCAAGCCCTGGGCAGCTATCAGCAGGCCCTCGCCGCGTACAGCGCACACATTCAGGACATCCAGGGCCAGGCCGACCTTCTGCAGAACCTTTATGACCTGAACGACGAGAGATTGTCTATCCGCAACACCACGCTGGGAACGACAAGAACACTGCGGGCGGGAATTGTCGCGGCCAAGATCTCGGAACTCGCATTGAAGAAGGTGGCCGAGGATACGCACCAGATCGCCGAAGCGGTGAGCACCGGGATTCCCGGTCTGGTGATCGCGGGCTTTTCGGTCGGCGTCGAAGTCGGCGCGGTCCCCAAGGGGGCCATTAAGATCGCCGGTCAGGGCGGCAGTGCCGTGGCCGGCTTTTTCGCCGCCGCCGCCGAGGTCGCGGGCTTGACACTTGAAAAGACGATCGAATCCGTCGAGTTCGCCGCAGATACCAGGATCGCCGGGGCGGAGGGCGTCTTCGCGGCGCAGGAACAGATTGAGGTCATCGAGCAGTTGATCCGCCAGGAGCCGGTGCTTCGCCTGGAGGTCTTCAACCTGGCCGAGGCGGTCAACCAGGCGGCGGGCCAGTACCAGTCGGCGCTTGGCAAGGGGTTGAGGCTCTTGGAAGCGCGAACCGCGTACCGACAGCGCACCGCGGGGCAGATCACCGAATTCCGTTATCAGGACATGGCCTTCCGCATCTTCCGGA
>JBHHUY010000170.1:0-6374 GCA_046753965.1 Phycisphaerae bacterium | reverse complement strand
GCACATGTGCGTCCCGACGTCCGCCACGGGGGGCGGACGCTACATGAGAGCCGCCTGAACTGTCATGGACCCCACGGACGGCGCCTCTGCCGGTCGTTCTGTGCAGTACGCCAGAGGCCGTACAGCGACCGGTTCCAATCCCTTCCGCACCGGCGGCTGGAGCCAGCGCCGAGGGATGACGGGGCGTCAACATCGACTGCGGGCTGTCGGCGGGCGACTCGCGAAGATCGCGTCGCGTCGCGTACCTACAGAACGACATGAAAACCGAGAAGGCACACTCCAAGACGATTGAGGAACGCATCGCCGAGGCCCGGGATCGCCTCGATGCCCACGTCCGCCGGATCGTCGCCTGGCATTTTGATCCGGCGACGGGTTGTCCGTTCTGGCTCGAGTTCGCCCAAGAGCTCGGCTGGGATCCACGGGACGAAATCCAATGTTATGCCGATCTGGACAAGTTCCCGCCGTTCGAGGACGCCTGGCTGCGCGGCGGCCCGGTCCGACGATGGGTTCCCAGGGCGTACGCCGATCGACCGGTGTTTGTGTTTGAGACCGGCGGCAGCACGGGCGTTCCGAAATCACGCGTCAACATCGAGGACTTCCGCATCGACTATGAGATGTTCAGCGAGACCCTGAGCGATCAGACCTTTCCCAGAGGTGCCGACTGGCTCATGCTCGGGCCGACCGGCCCGCGACGCCTGCGGCTGGCCATCGAGCATCTGGCGCAGCACCGCGGCGGCATCTGCTTCTGCGTCGACATGGACCCGCGCTGGGTGGTCAAGCTCATCAAGCAAGGCCGGCCGCAGGAGATGCATGCCTACAAGGATCACGTCGTCGCCCAGGGCCTGACCCTGCTCAAGGCGCATGAGGGCATCCGGTGCATCTTCACGACACCGAAGCTGCTGGAAGCCCTGTGCGAGAAGATCTCACTCGTGAAGTACGGAATCACGGGCATTTTCTGCGGCGGGACGCAGATGACGCCGCAGTTCCATCGGTTCGCGCGAGAAGAACTGCTGGAGGAAAAGATTGACTTCATCCCGACCTACGGCAACACGCTGATGGGGCTCGCCTGTTGCAAGCCGTTTGATCCGGCCGACTGCTATGACATCATCTATCATCCGCCCCAGCCGCGGGCGATGGTCGAGGTCGTGAGCTTTGACGATGAAAAGACGCTCGTCGACTACGGCCAGTGGGGTCGCGCGAGACTGACAACGCTGACCCAAGAGTTCTTCATGCCGCGGTTTCTCGAGCGGGACGAATGCCAGCGCACCCCGCCCTGCGAGGCCTACCCCTGGGACGGCGTCGCCAACGTCCGGCCGTACGCGCGGCTTGAGGCCGCCGGCGTGGTGGAGGGCGTCTATTGAAACCGCACATTCCCATCCTGCGCAGCGGTCAACCGTACGAAAGCGTCGAGACGGTGGAGATTGGGCATCACGCCACCGGCGAGCCGGTTGCGACGCTCAGCCAGGCGAACAGCGGCATGGTCGGCTGGGACATCGGACGAATGCGGCACGACGTGCTCGAACGCTTCTCGATGGCCGACCTCATCGCGATGGCGCGAAGCGCGGGCGAGGTCTTCATCCGCGGCACGGTGCCGATCGGCGACCGGCAGCAGGACTTCGAGTCGTACATTCGAGACCTCTCCGCCACGACCGGCATGCCGATCGGCTATTGCCGCGACAATGCAAAGAAGATCCATCGCGTGTTTTCGGAGATCGATCGCGTGATCGCCGGGCTGACGCGCGGCTTCGATCTGAGCATCCTGGATCGCGGCTACGGCGAAGACCAGGGGCGGATGCTGAGCTTCTCCCGCCGGGCTCGGGTCTTCGGCGCGGTGCTTCCGAGCAACTCGCCGGGCGTCCACGCGCTGTGGATTCCGGCGATTCCCCTGAAGACACCGATCGTCCTCAAACCGGGCCGCGAAGAACCGTGGTCGCCGCTTCGGATCATTCAGTCGTTCATCGCGTCGGGCGTGCCGCGTGAGGCATTCGGCTTCTATCCCACCGACCACGGCGGCGCGGCCGAGCTGCTGCGTTGCGCGGACCGATCCATGTTGTTCGGCGGCTCCGCGACGACGCGGCCGTATGCCGACGACCCGCGCGTCGAAGTCCACGGGCCGGGCTACAGCAAGATCATTCTCGGCGAGGACGCGGCGGATGACTGGGAGCGGCACCTGGACCTCATGGTCTCGTCGATCCTGGCCAACGGCGGCCGGTCGTGCATCAACGCCTCGGGCGTGTGGACGCCCCGAAACGGCCGACGGATCGCCGAAGCCCTCGCGAAGCGGCTGGCGGCTGTCGAGGCGCGACCCGCCGACGATCCCGCGGCGCAGATCGCCGCCTTCGCGAATCCCCAGGCGGCCGAATCGATGTCGCGGGCGATCGATCGGTCGCTGATGACACCTGGCGCGACGGACCTGACCGAGGCGTTCCGCGGGTCTCCCAGGCTTGTGCGGCGCGGGCGCGTGGCGTATCTGCTGCCGACGATCATTGGGTGCGAAACGCGAGACCATCCCTTGGCCAACACGGAATACCTGTTCCCATACGCATCGGTGGTCGAGTGCCCGGTCCGGAAAGTCGCCGAGGCCGTCGGCCCGACGCTGGTGGCGACGGTCCTCAGCCGGGACGACCGACTGATCGGCTCGCTGATGGCCGCCTCGAATGTCGATCGGCTCAACATCGGCGCCGTGCCGACGGTCCGGCTCAGTTGGGACCAGCCGCACGAGGGAAACCTGTTCGAGCATCTCTACCGTCGGCGCGCCTTTCAGATCGAGCCCGCCGCATGAACACCACAAGCGATCAGGCACCGTCTCCCCACCGGGGAGCGGGTCGCAGCCCGAGCCCGGTGGACGACCTCGCCGACCTGCTCCGCGAATCGCGCGTTCGTATTCGCTTCGGAGCCGGAATGCTGCGCGGCCTCGGGGCGTTCGCGGGCGAAACCGGCGCGACGCGCGTCCTCCTTGTGACCGACCCGGGGATCGTCGCCGCCGGCCACGCGGAGCGGGCGGTGGAATCTCTGAGGTCCGCCGGTCTGAACGTCACCGTGTTCGACGGGGTGGCGGAGAACCCGACGACCGAACATGTCGAAGCCGGCGTGGCCGTCGCTCGCGAAGCCGAGATCGACTTTCTCATCGGCCTGGGCGGCGGCAGCGCGATGGACTGCGCGAAAGGGATCAACTTTCTGCTGACGGGCGGCGGACGCATGCAGGACTACTGGGGGGTGGGCAAGGCGACGCGCCCCATGTTGCCGATGATCGCCGTGCCGACCACGGCGGGCACGGGCAGCGAGGCCCAGTCCTTCGCGCTCATCACCGACCCGGCGACCCAACAGAAGATGGCGTGCGGCGACAAGAAGGCGGCGTGCCGGCTCGCGGTGCTCGATCCCGATCTGCTCGAGACCGTGCCGCGACCCGTCGCGGCGGCGACGGGCATCGACGCCGTTGCACACGCGATCGAGACGGCCGGTTGCACGCGGCGCAACGCCGCATCGCGGGCCTTTTCGCGCGCGGCGTGGGCGCGACTCGAGCCCGCGTTCGAAACCGCCTATCGCCATCCGGCGGATGCCGCGGCAAGGGAGAAGATGCTGCTCGGGGCCCACCTGGCGGGCGCGGCCATCGAGCACTCGATGCTCGGCGCGGCACACGCCTGCGCCAACCCACTGACGGCACGATACGGAATCGTTCACGGCGCGGCGGTCGGGGTGATGTTGCCGCCCGTCATCCGGTTCAATGCGGCGGCAGGTGAAAACCCGTACGCGGACTTGTGCGAAGACGCCGCGGCGCTGGCCCGTCGCGTGTCGGCGATGCTCGCCGCGGCGGACCTGCCGGAGACACTTTCGGATTGCGGTATCGCAGAGGAGGCGCTGCCTGAACTGGCCGCGATGGCCGCGGAGCAATGGACGGCGAGGTTCAACCCGCGCGCGATGGACAGAGAAGCGCTGCTGGAGATCTACCGATCCGCGCTGGGATGAAACGCCTCGGCAGAACCCCGCCGATTATCCCGGCGGCCGGCAGTGTGGGGGGGTCACTTCAGAGTCGGTTCCTGGCGGATGTCCCCGGTGGGGCGTGCGCTTACGGGCAGGGACTGTCGTCGCAGGCGTCCGGGATGCCGTTGGCGTTGCAATCCAAAGTGTCGTCGCCTTCAGGGCAGACATCCAGGCAATTGGGTACGCCGTCTTCATCCAGATCCCCGAGGTCGTCCGCCACACCGCAGCCGCACGGGCCGGGATCAAGTTTCGCCGAATCGAGCGGGCAACCGTCGCAGTCGTCGATGACGCCGTCACCGTCGGTATCCGTCTCGCAATCATCGGGCACCAGATTGCGGTTGCAGTCGAGTGGACAGGGTGGAATCTCCCAGGTGACATTCACGACGTTCGAGAAGAGGGGCGTCTGGCCATCGAACAGCGAGGCGCGAATCTGATCGGTCCCCGGCCCGCCGGTTCCCACGAAGCTGAACGTTGCGACGCCGTTTGCGTCGGTGACGTCCGACCCGATCGTGCCCGCGTTGGGTCCGCCCGTAAGGACCTCGAAGTCCACGGAGACGGCGGAGAAAGGCGCGCCCTGGTCGGTCCGGACGGTTGCGGTCACGGTGTGCTGCTCGCCGATGTTCTTCGTCGCCGTCTCGGGATCCAACGTGATCTGGCTGGGAAGCGAAACGCCGGCGCCGCCGATGATGACGGCCGCAGGATTGCCGAACGAATCCGTGACATCGCCGGAGGTGGCGAGGATGTCGAGCCCCTGGAAATCGCCCTCGAAATGGTTGTGCCACGGCCCGGCATTGATGTCCAAATCGGTCACGCCCGGAAAGGCCGCGAGGCCCTCCGCTGTGAGCGTCAGGTCGCCGGAACTGCCCGAGTTGACGTCCGCCAGGTCCGGCAACAGGGCCGTCAGCCAGCCGTAGGCCGTGCTGCCCGAGCCGTGCGAGAGCAGACCGCCGCCGGAGTTGACGAAGTTCGCGATGGAGGCCGCATGGTTCGTCAGGGCCTGGCCTTCGTTGAAACCGAGATCATTGCTCGCGCCGGTTCCGGCCGTCCAGAGGATGGCCGGGTTCACGGTGCCTGCATCGAGATCGGTAAAGAACTGGTTGATGGCCGCGGCGCCTTCGTAATAGGTCACCGGGATGCCGGCTGCCGCGGCGGCGAAGCCGATCGCGGCGCCCGCGTTGCCGTCGAGTTCCGTCGAAGGCGCCGAGCCGAGGGCCGCGATGCTGCCGTCGTTGCCGGCGCGCGTGACCAGGGGGCGGATGTTCTCAAGGGCCCGTTCGATGTAGAGCCAGCCTCGCAGCGGGTTGCCCTGGTTGTCGACCGAACCGTGGTCGGTGAGATCGTCGCCGCCGATGATGACGGCGCCGGCACCGGCGACCACGCCCGACCGAGCTCGCGCTGCTGCAAGGTTGAAGACCGGCAACTCGGGGCAGACCTCGCAGGAATCGGGAATCCCGTTGGCGTTGCAGTCGGTCGCACAGTCCTGAATGGCCGGATCGCAGAAGAAGGGACCGCCCGAGGCCTGGCCGGCGGGATCGATCTCGCACTCGTCGGGGATGGTGTTCTGGTTGCAGTCTTGGCTGGTTCCGCTGCTGATGTCAAGCACGTCCGCCACCTGGTTCAGGTTGCAGTCGATGATCTCGCCCTGTGTCGTCGGATCGGGAATCGTAAAGACGAGGGTGTCGCCGGGAAGGAAATCGACGTTGATGCGGAACTCCTGCTCGGCCAACAGGTCACCGACTTGCAGGCGTGCGACGTCCGGCAAGACGGCGCCGGGCTCGATGCGCGCCTGGACGGTGATGATGTCCGCGCGGGTGGGGAGGATTTCATCGGTCGATTCGGGCCCGTCGGGTTGGAGGACGCGGCTGGTCTGGCGCGCATCCTCGCCGACGATGACGTAGGTCGCCTCGACCCGTGCGAGCAGCCCGGACCGGTTCTCGATGCGGAGTCGAACGCCGCCCGCAAAATCGATCACCGGCTCGCCCGCCGGGATTCCGAACAACAGGTCAAAAAGAGCGCAGCCGCTGAGAAGGGAGCAGATCAGGCTCACCAGGAAAAGGCTTGCGCCGCGCGTTTTCAAGCCATGGCCCATCGCACACGTTCCTCGCCGTAGTGCCATTGACGCGAGGACCGCCGGTTTGCCGTCCTCGCCCGATGTGCATGCCCATGTCATCTGTGTGCAAACGTCGTGTCGATCAACCGCTCTATTACAGCAGAAAGCGCCTCAGGTCACAAGCAGTCGGGCGCCGGAGATCACCGGGGCCGATATGCAACGGCCCGGCACACCGCATCGCGGGGTTTGGGGCACCCCAAGACCGAGAACCTCCGTCGTTACGAACGACACGTGAGAGTCCGCGCGCGCCGAAAACCAACAGACAAGGGGCGGCGAACGTTCG
>JBHHUY010000169.1:0-6440 GCA_046753965.1 Phycisphaerae bacterium | reverse complement strand
CGGTCAATCAGTATAACCGGAAAGAGATCTCTTTCCGGTTATACTGATTGACCGTGGGAGGATCGCAGATTCTCCCGCGACGGGAGTAGGGAAGCAGAACACCGTTCACTGCCATTGCGCCGGCCATCGCACGCCGGGAGGGGATGTAGGAGAGCGAGCATGAGACACGCAGCTCTGGCGGCGTCCGTCGCGCTATCGGTCTGGTTGTACGGCACATCACCCGCGGCGGCGCAATCCTGGACGAACTACGCCGATATCGGGCCGACCCTGTTAAGCTACGAAACCAGCTATCCCGGCCTCTGTAAGCGATACGACCTGGGGCCGACCACGCAGGGTCGGACGATCTGGGCGATCCGCATCAGCGACAACGTCCTCGTCGAGGAGGACGAACCGGAATTCAAATATGTCGCCACCATGCACGGCGACGAAATCCTCGGTGCGACGCTGTGCATGAAGCTCATCGACGACCTGCTGCTCCAATACGGCACGGACCCGCAGATCACAAGCCTCGTCGACA
Source organism: Phycisphaerae bacterium (assembly GCA_046753965.1). GTDB lineage: Bacteria > Planctomycetota > Phycisphaerae > UBA1845 > UTPLA1 > JBHHUY01. The sequence goes on along the minus strand of JBHHUY010000169.1, from coordinate 5,923 downwards.
GTGTGGAGATATGGATCGTGCCGCTCATGAATCCGGACGGTTACGACCGTTCGCCGCGCACCCGGTACAACGCCGGCGGCGTCGATCTCAACCGCGACTTCCCCGACAATCTCACCAGTCCGAACAACACGACCGCAGGTCGCGCGCCGGAGACGGCCGCCATCATGAACTGGTCCTTCGGCCGATCGTTCACACTCTCAGCGAACTTTCATGGCGGCGCGCTGGTCGCCAACTATCCTTACGACGGCAGACCGGACGGCAGCTCCGGCAGCGGACTCTACGTCGCCTGTCCCGACGACGACGTGTTCCGATCGATCAGCGAGGCCTATTCCCAGCTCAATCTCCCGATGTACAACAACCCCTCCTTCCCGCCCAACGGCACCACGAACGGCGCCGACTGGTACGCGATCTACGGCGGCATGCAGGACTGGAACTATCGCTACATGGGCTGCAACGGCGTCACCATCGAAGTCAGCAACACCAAGGAGCCCCCGGCGTCGCAGATCCCCGCCTTCTGGAGCGACAACCGCGACGCCATGCTGGCCTACGTCGAACAATCCCTCATCGGGGTCCGGGGCATCGTCACCGACAGCGGCTCGGGCCTGCCGCTCGCCGCGACCGTCACCGTCGCCGGCCGCGACCACACGGTCTACACCGATCCCGACGTCGGCGACTATCACCGCATGCTCCTGCCTGGAACCTACGACCTGACCTTCGCGGCGGCCGGCCATGACACGCGAACCGTCATGAACGTTGCCGTCAACCCCGGCCCGGCCACGCGGCTGGATGTCGCGCTCGACCCACCCGCCGTGGTCCTCGCCCCCAACGGCGGCGAAACCCTGCCCGCCAACATCGAGACCACCGTCACCTGGACCGGCAGCCCCTCGGCCCAGTTCCACGTCCAGGCCACCGACAACTACGGAGTCACCACGGTTCTCGATGGCTTCGAGACCGGCACGCTGGATCCCGCTTATGCCACCGGCGGCAACGCCGTCTGGTTCGCCACGACGAGCGCCTCCTACAAAGACTTCTGGTCGGCCCGAGCCGGCGCCATGACCCACAACCAGACCTCCTGGCTGACGCGCACCGTCAACGGCGGCGACATCAGCTTCTGGTATCGGGTCAGCTCGGAAGCCAACTACGATTTCTTCCGTTTCTACGTCGACGGCGTCGTCCAGGTCAGCGTCTCGGGAACCTCGGGAACATGGACGCAGTTCGTCACGACGCTCGCCCCCGGCTCACACCTGCTGAAGTGGGAGTACGCCAAGGACGGAAGCGTCTCGAGTGGCAGCGACACCGCCTGGATCGACAACTTCCAATTCGACGAAGACACCACCGTCTGGACCGACATCATCGCCCTGACGCCCGTCGGCGCGACCTCGACGCCGTGGACACCGACGATTCAAGGGCCCGACCACAAGGTCCGCGTCCGCGCGTATTACGGCGCCGGCAGCTACGGGCTGTGGGACGAGAGCGATGCGACCTTTACCGTCGATCCGGCGCCGGCCTGCCTCCTGGGGGACATGGACGCCTCCGGCACGGTCGATGGCCTGGACATCGAGTTGTTCACGAACGCCCTGCTGACTCCGCCGGCGACCCCTGACGAAATCTGCCGGGGCGATTTCAACGCCTCGACCGACCTCGACTATGGTGATGTCGCAGGCATGGCGGCGGCGTTGCTCGCGCCGTAGGACAAGACCGCAGCGCCGAACAGCGCGCAGTTTGCGAGAACCGTCATGAATCCGAAAAAGACAAGAATCGTCATCGTCTCCGCAAGTCTTCTGTTGGGCGTCGGTGTCGCGGCCAGTGCCGGCCCCAGCGAGGACTTCCTCACGGCCGTCCGGCAGGGTGACCTCGCCCGCGTCGAGAAAATGCTCGCGGCGTCTCCCGGGCTGCTCAGCGCGAAAACGCCGTCCGGGTGGACCCCGCTGCACGCCGCGGCCCAGGCGAGGAACGGCGCGGTGCTCCGCGCGCTCCTCGAGCGCGGCGCCGACGTGAATGCCGCAACCGCCAAGGGCGATACCCCGCTTCATCTCGCGGTTCAGGCCCTTCGGCCGGCGCTGGTTGAAGCACTCCTCGGCGCGGCCGCCGATGCCAAGGCGCGAAACCGCCGAGGCGAGACGCCGCTCCACACCGCCGCCCTGGTCGGCCTCAATTCCAAGCAAGACGCGGCCGCGCGCGCAGCGATCGTTCAGCTCCTTCTGAAACATGCCGATGTCAATGCGACCGATTCCCGCGGAGCGACGCCGCTCCATCTCGCGGCCTTGCGCGGTCGGCTCGGCATGCTGGAGCCGCTCTTCAAGCACCGTGCGAAGATCAGCACCGCCGACCGTCTCGGCCGCACGCCGCTGCACGCCGCCGCGCTCGGAAACCACCCCAAGGTGATCTCCCGGCTCCTGAGCAAGGGGGCCAAACTCGAAGCCGCCGACCGCGCGGGCGACACGCCGCTCCACTTGGCCGCCCTCCGATTCCGCAAGGAAGCCGTGATCGAACTCCTGAAGGCCGGCGCGGATGCGAACGCCCGCAACAAACTCGGCGCAACGCCGCTGCACCGGGTCGCATCCTCGGAATCCGGGGCGAACGAAGTGGACCGGCTCCTCGCAACCGTGGCGACCCTCCTGCTGAATCATGGGGCGGACCCCGATCTAAAGGACGCCCAAGGCAACACGCCCCGGAGCCTGGCGTTGAGGCATCATCACAAGCGCCTGGCCGCGGCCTTGAATCGCTAACCTCCTGCCGCGAAACAGATTAGGGCCTCCAGCCCAGGCCGGAGCGCCCGCCCGGCCGGCCGGGTCAGCCGGCTTTCGGCGCCATCGGCTTCCGCCCGCACAGCCCCGGTCTTTTCTCCGCCCCGGACCGCGGCTATAGTTGCGACGTTCGGACCTGTGAATAAGGCACTATTGGTGGGCGGCGAGCCTACGGGAGAACACAAATGTTCGGCCTTCCTGGAATCGGCGGCGGATTGGGCGGCGGGTTTTTCCCGCTCTTCGGGATCTTCTTCATCATCAATCTGGTCATCAAGCTCTTCTCCGGCGATCTCGCCAGCATCTTCGGCGGCACGACCCCTATGTGACCCGTCGCAACCCGGTCGGTCATCCGCGCCGGGCCTCAGCGCGTGATCTTCCCAACCGAGCCCTGAGTGCTGACATGGGGGCCGGGGAGGGCGTGCGCTTCGACCGAATCCAGGCGGGCCTCATCGGGCGTGAGGCCTGGCGGGAGATTCGTCTGCGCCTCCTCCGTTTCGGAAGACCGGCAATCCCACACAACCGGCGAGCCGATCAGAGCCTCCGGATGACACCCACGACGACACCCTGGATGTCGGCCTGGCGGACGAGAATGGGTTTGTAGCGTGGGTTCGCCGGTTGCAGGCGAATCCGATTCCGCTCGCGGTAGAACCGCTTGAGCGTGGCCTCCCCGTCCTCCAAGACCGCGACCACCGTTTCGCCGTTGCACGGCGTCGTCCGCTTCTCGACGACAACGAAGTCGCCGTCTGCGATCTGGTCGTCGATCATGCTGTCGCCCTTGACCTCCAGGAGATAGACGCCCTGGGGCGATGAGAACAGGCTCTCCAGGTCGATCACCTGGCGATCCTCGATCGCCTCGATCGGCGCGCCGGCGGCGATGCGCCCGACCAGCGGCAGGCAGGAAGGCCGATCATCCGGCAGGACCAAGTGATCAGCCAATCGCAAAGAGCGAGCCTTGTACTTCTCGCGGTGGAGCAGCCCGCTTTCTTCGAGCGCGCCAAGGTGCTCGAAGACGGTGACCTTGCTGATGCCGAACGTCTCCGCGATCTCGTCGTAGGTGGGGGAATAGCCATGCTTGTGCTGGTAGTCCCGGATGAAGGTCAGGATTTCGGCCTTGCGCGGCGTCGCCGGACGGGTTGGCCGGACCGCCCGCCCGCGGCGCGGTTTGACCGGCGTTGCCCGGGCGGACTTCTTCCGTCGTTTCGGTGGCATGGCGATCCTCCGTGCGCGGCGGCCAGGAACGGCCCGCAAGCCCCTCGGGGCCCAAGACGAGCAGGGGGCCCCGGTTGGCCCGGGCCGCCCGGCGCGCCGCGATGACAAGGCCGCGCGCGCACGCGGCAGCTTCCGCGCGCGACCGATCCGATTCTTGAGCGGCGGGACGGGCGGGGAGCAGGACCAACCTCGCCCTCCCCCGCCGCAACGAGGCGATTCGACACAGCCGCAACCACAGTCGGCTGAGCCTGGCCGTACTCACGGGCCCGCCAGCCTCGCGTCCACCAGCGACGGACGGTCCCACTGTGCGATCGGCTTCGCCGCCGGCGATCGGATACCAGGCCCGCTGATAATCGCCGCCGGGGCCGAACCGGCAGAGCGGCGCCTCGACACGTCTCATCGCCATGGTCGCGTGATCCTCCCCGGCGCCGCGTCCGGCGGGCCGGATGCGGGCCGATTCGCTCCCAAGCGGTGACACGCTGCCGAAGAGCGCGAGCTGTCGGACGCGCCACCCTGAACTATAGCCTAACATCGGCCGGTCGTCAACCCGAACACGAACCGGATTCGGTTTTTTTTCGGTCCGGCTCCGAACGGCGGTCCCCGGCCGGGATTCGTACGGCCGGTCACGTGTCGACACGATCTACACGGGCTGATATCCTCGGCTCGGCGCTGCGGGCCTGCGTCATGGATCACGCGGATGCGCCGCGCCGGAGTCGAAGAATCTCAAACCGAGCGGTTGGGATTGCCGCAAGTGTCGCAACTCCGAGGAGCCGCGAGCCTTAGCTCGCGCGGCCGTTTGATGCAGAGGAATGCCGACCGGGGCTCGAAAGGCCGCGCGGACTGAAGTCCGCGCCTCTTCCTCTGGAAACTGCTGAGTCTGAGGAAGAATCTACGAGGGAACCTCCCCCATGCCGGAACCACTTGTCGAAAACGCCGCCGGCCGGAGGGTGCCGACCACCGTCAACGGCCGGGCCGCCGTGCCGTTCCGCGGCGTGGGTCGCTTCCGGCCGACCGGTCGCAAGGCCGCGCCGCCGATTCGCACGTGCATGGACTATCCCGCCGACGGCAACAAGGTTGTCCCCGACCTGGCGACCGCCCTGGCAAACGCCGGCCTGCGCGACGGAATGACCCTCTCGACCCACCACCACTTCCGCAACGGCGACCGGGTCGCGAACATGGCCCTCGACGCCGCCGCGGCATCGGGCGTCAGGGACCTTCGCTGGTTCCCCAGTGCCGCCTTTCCCTGTCATGAGCCGGTCATCCGGCACCTGGCGTCCGGCGTCGTCCATCACATCGAAGGCAGCATGAACGGGCCGCTCGGTGACTATTGCAGCGCGGGCAAGATGCGCGGCATGGGCGTCCTCCGCTCCCACGGCGGTCGCTGGCAAGCCGTACAGGACGGCGAGGTGCACATCGACATCGCCGTCATCGCCGCCCCGACCGCCGATCCCTTCGGCAACGCCAACGGCGTGACCGGCCCGTCGGCCTGCGGGCTCCTCGGCTTCGCGCGGGTCGATTCGGAATACGCCGACCACGTCATCGTCGTGACGGACCACCTGGTCCCCTTCCCCTGCATCCCGTGGCAAATCCACGGCAACCACGTGGACCAGGTCGTCGTCGTCGATTCGATCGGCGACCCTGAAAAGATCGTCTCCGGCACGACGCAGCTCACCCGAAGCCCGGACCGACTGTTGATCGCCGAAATGACCGCCCGGTTCGTCCGGGAGGCGGGGCTGATGCGCGACGGCTTCTCCTTTCAAGCCGGCGCCGGGGGCACGGCCTTGGCGTTCGCGATCTTCCTGAAGGAGATGATGAAAGAAGCCGGCGTCCGGGCCCGGTTCGTTCGCGGCGGCAGCAACAAATACCTCGTGGAGATGCTCGAAGAAGGGCTGACCGATTACATCCTCGACGGGCAGACGTTCGATCTGGACGGGGTTCGATCCATGCGCGACAACCCCCGTCATCAG
>JBHHUY010000168.1:0-6451 GCA_046753965.1 Phycisphaerae bacterium | reverse complement strand
ACGACCGTGGGACCGGTCGCCGCACGGGCCAGGCTCCGCGCGTCATCGGGCCACTTGGCGATGATCTGTTTCTTCAGGTGGGCGATGATGTCCTGTGATTCGGCGATCTCCTTTTTCTTCCACGCCTCGCGCACCGTCGCGATCAGACGCTCGGCGGTCGCGGGCCCGAAATCGTCCAGGATCATCATGTCCTGGAGGTCTTCGAGCAGCGACTCGTCGATCGCCCGACCGATCGGCAAGACCGATCGAAACCCCGAGACGACCTTCGCGCGGGTTTTCGTCAGCGCCGTTTTGAATCGATTAAAGAGCCCCATTCGGCGTTTCACTCAGTGGCTGGCGATGTCATTGTTGTTCGCATCTCTTGAGCCGCGTTGTTCCTGCGTTCGATCGGGACGGACGCCGGCCTCACAGGACGTCGTCTCTCCGCCGGCCGCTTCTCCGCGTCGCAGGATCGCGTCGAGCACGCCGTTGATGAACCCGCCCGATTCGGCGGTGCCGAAGCTCTTGCCGATTTCAATGGCCTCGGTCACGACGACGCGGGGCGGAACCTCCGGCCGGTGTCGGAGTTCGCAGACGGCGACACGCAGCGTGTTCCGATCCACCGGGGCCATCCGCTTGACATCCCAGTTCTCGGCGGCGGCGCCGATCGCCGCGTCGATGGCCGCGCGATCCGTCCGGGCCGCCTCGACCAGCGCGCGGGCATAGTCCTGCACGGCGCGAGGCGGATTCTCGTCGGACAGAAACGCATCGAGCTCGGACAGGAAGTCCGCGTCCAGCACTTCCAGTTGGCACAGGGCCTGCATGGCGAGGATGCGTGCGTGGTGTCGATCGACCATGGTTCGCTTCCAATCGCGGCGGCAAACGGCGCGATCTGCATGCGGACGGGCACCGGACAAGCGGTCGAAGCGCGCCGGACGGATGCCCGCAATCCTCAGCCGGATGATCGCCTGATCTCGCGAAGGAGACAGGCCGTTTCGATCGCGCTCAGCGCCGCGTCGGCTCCCTTGTTGCCGCCCTTCGTGCCGGCCCGCTCGATCGCCTGTTCCAGGGTCTCGGTGGTCAGGACGCCGAAGCCGACGGGCAGGCCGCTGTCGAGCGCGACCCGGGCAAGCCCCTTGGCTGCCTCGCCGCCGATGTGTTGATGGTGGGTGGTCTGGCCGCGGATGACGCAGCCGAGGCAGACGAGCGCGTCAAACCGACCGGACTCGGCGAGGGCTTTGGCCGCGATCGGCAGTTCCCATGAGCCCGGCACCCAGACTTCGGTCATGTCCTCTTCGGACGCATGGTGGCGGATCAGCGCATCCCGCGCGCCGGCCAGGAGGCGCGCAGTGATGAACTCGTTGAAGCGACTGACGACCAGCGCGACCCGAAGACCGGTCGCATCCAGTTTGGCGGAGAGAACCTGACTCATGGCGGCACAGTTTAGCCGCAATGCGCCCGCGCCTCAAGGCGGCGCGCGGGGGCGGGCGACGGTTCACTTCGGGGAGCATCGGCGTCCCGCCGGTGCGAAATCCGCGCTCGCGTTTACGAACCGGCCAGAGGCCGATGCTCCCCAACGCGAACCATCACCCGGGATCGGACGGCTGCCGTCCAAATGGCCGACTGGGAGCGCCGCCGCGCGTCTGCGAACGGGCGTGCGAGATTCGAGGAACGCTGAGCTCGTTCCTCGAAACCGACCGACGTTGTGAGCACCGCAGGTGATGCCTATCATGGTATTGAAATGTTCCTGCAACCCGGAAACATCGAGGACGCCTTGCGACACCGTGCCGAGATGGGATCCGACATCGTGCCCATCGCCGGCGGGACCGACATCGTCGTGGCGCTCAACCGAAGCACCACGGCACCGAGGAACTTCCTCGACCTCACGCACATCCCGGACTACGCGGATGTTCGCCGCGAGAACGGAGCGTGGCGAGTGGGCGGCGGGGCGACGTTTTCCCAACTCGGCCGGCTGCCGGTCCGGGCACTGGCCGAGGCGGCGATGACCGTCGGCGGCGCGGCCATCCGCAATCGCGGCACCCTCGCGGGCAATCTGGGCACGGCCTCGCCCGCCGGAGACGGCTGTGTGGCCCTGTTGGCGACCGACGCCGTCGTGGAACTGTCGCATGCGACGCGCGGGCAGCGGGTGATTCCGATCGATCAGTACTTCACCGGCTTCAAACAAACGGCGCTGCTGGCCGACGAGTTGATCACCGCGGTCCGACTCCCGGCCGATTGGCGCACGGCCTGGTACAAGATCGGCAAGCGCGGCTCGATCAACATCAGCCTGGTCTGCTGCGCAATCGGCGTCGCGCCCGACGGCGGTGTGCGGATTGCCTTCGGCTGCGTCGCGCCGACGGTGATGCGAGCGAAGAGCGCCGAGGCGATCATCGAGAAAGACGGCTGGACAGACGGCGCGATCGAGGCGGCGGCCCAGGCCGCCATGCAGGACGTCTCGCCGATCGACGACCACCGCGCCTCGGCGGCCTATCGCAGCGCCATGTGCGGCGTCCTCGCGCGGCGCCTGCTGCGACAGCTTCGCGATGAACCCCCACGGCGCCCCGGCGGAAGCGTTACACAATGAACCAGCCCAAAGCTTCGACAACCTGGCGCCTGCAATGCACGGTGAACGGCCAACCGGTCGACGTGGAAGTCGAGTCGAACGAGACCCTGTTGGCCACGCTTCGCGACCGGCTCGGACTGACCGGGACCAAGGGTTCCTGTCTCGAGGGCGAGTGCGGATCGTGTACCGTGATTGTCGACGGGCAGGCCGTCAACAGTTGCCTGGTGCTATCGCCGCAGATGCAGGGGCGCGAGGTCGAAACGATCGAAGGGCTCGCCTGCGGCGAGAAGCTGCACATCCTCCAGGAGAAGTTCCTCGCCACCGGCGCCGCCCAATGCGGCTACTGCACGCCGGGCCTGATCATGGCGGCCAAGGTGTTGCTGGAGCAGAATCCCGACCTGAGCGAGCAGGCGTTCTTCGAGGGCATGGAAGGCAACATCTGCCGCTGTACGGGTTACAAGGCGATCTGCGAGGCGATCCGGGCGGCGGCGAAAGAGTGGCAATCGCAAGCCTGAATGCAGGCAGGTGTTCGCGCGAGGCGCCGACGCGCCTGGATGAACCGGCGCAGCGGCTTGCCGTTTGGCGGCCGCCCCATGACTTGCGAGTTGGCGAATGAGTGAGAAGAACCATTCCGCGGAGCGAGCCTCGACCGGAGCCGGCGGCATCGGGGCACAACCCCCGCGCCCCGCCGCAGCGGATGAATCGCGCGACGCGGCAAGCAGAACCGCAACCCACGTCTCAACGATTCCAACGACGCCGACGACCGGCGAATCCCTCCCCGAGCCCAGCCGGACGCCCTACAAGGAAGCACCGCGCGGCCCGGTCGGGCGCAGCGAGCGGCGCATCGACGGGAAGGAAAAAGTCACCGGAACGGCGCTCTATGGCGCGGACCTGTTCCCCAACCGCGCCGACTACTTCGCCCAGGTCGTCCGCAGCGACCAGGCCCACGCCCGCTTGACGGCCGTCAAGAAGGAGAATGCCCTCCGTATTCCCGGCGTCATCGCGGTCCACACCGCCGAGGACATGCCGGGCACCAACCGGCAAGGGCTGATTCACCGGGATCATCCAGTGCTGGTTGAAGACCACATTCGTTTTCGCGGCGATGCCATCGCGATTGTCGTCGCGGAAACGGAGATCGCCGCGCGACGGGGCCGCGAAGCGGTCGAGGTGGACTACGAACCGCTGCCGGTCGTCGCCACAATGGACGATGCCCTGGCCCCCGGCGCGCCGAAGCTGCACCCGGACGGCAACATCATGGGCGGCAAGCGGATTCGCAAAGGCGACGTCGACGCCGCGCTGGCCGCCAGCGACGCGATTGTCAGCGAGACTTTCGTCACGCAGACGGTGGACCACGCCTTTCTCGATCTCGAAGCCGGCATTGCCTGCTGGGACGGCCGACTCCTGACCATCCACGCCTCGGGCCAGTGGGCCCACGAGGAGCGGCGGTTGACGGCCCTGGCTTTGGGTCTGCCCATCGAGTCGGTCCGCATCATCACCCCCGCCACCGGCGGGGCCTTCGGCGGACGGGAGGACATCAGCATCCAGATCACGCTCGGCATGGCCGCCTTGCGTCATCCCGGCAAGACCATCGCGATGCGCTACAGCCGCGAGGAGTCCATGCGGGCACGCCACAAGCGGCACGCGCTGCGAATCTACTACACCCTCGGGGCGTCGGCCGACGGCACGCTCACCGCCGCGAAGATTACCGTCTTCTCCAACGAAGGGGCCTACGCCTCGACCGGACCGGCCGTGCTGCGAAAGGCCGCCAGCCATTCGACCGGCCCTTACCGCGTGCCAAACGTTCATGTCGACGTGTACGGCATCTTCACGAACAACAACCCAACGGGCGCGATGCGGGGCTTCGGCGCCTGTCAGATGGCCATCGCCTATGAAGGCATGATGGATCGCCTGGCGAAGCGGCTCGACATGGATCGCGTCGAACTCCGCCGCAAGAACCTCATCCGAAGCGGCGAGTCGGTCACGACGGGACAACACATTCCCATCGTCACCGCGGAGCAGTGCATGGACGCGGCGCTGGCGAAGTTTCAGGGGAACACCGGCGCCCCGCCGATCAGCTCACGCGGCACCGGCCCATGTGGCACCGGCCCATGTGGCACCGGCCCATGTGGCACCGGCGTCTCGCCGGTGAACAAGGGCCGGTCCGGCCGCGCGACCGACCCACCGCTCGCCCCCCATCAACGCCGCGGCTGGGGCATCAGCGTCATCTGCTTCGGCCTGGGATACGGCGACGGCTTTCCCGATGCCAGCCGCGCCACGGTGAAGTTCAACCGGCAGGACCGGCTGGAGGTCTATACCGGCGGCGTGGAATACGGCCAGGGCCTTCTCAACATGGCCGGCCAGATCGCGGCGGAGGAGTTGGGCGTTTCGTTTGAGGATGTCGATGTGATCTGGGCGGACACCGGTCGGACGCAGGAGTCCGGCTCCTCCTCGGCCACGCGGCAGACCTATTTCACGGGCAATGCCGTCCGGATCGCCGCCGGCGAGCTGCGCGAGGAAGTTCTCGACATCGCGGGCAAGCTGCTGGGGGTCCATCCGCACGAGCTCGACATCGTCAACACTTCCGCAGAAAACCCCAACAGAGTCCCGTTCTATGAACGGGGTGTTTCTGCCGACCGCGAACACGCCGGAGACGACGCCGGCCCTCACATCGTCGGCCGCTTCAACACCGATCTGAACGTGCCGTTGAGGGCCGTCCTCAAGGCGGGGCGCGACCGCGGCTACAAGCTCGAACGTTCGGGCATCTTCAAGCCCCGCACGGTCTGCGAGGACTTCGACACCGGCCAGTCGCCCCGATCGTTCGTCACCTACCTGTTCGGTTCTCATATCGCGCAGGTCGTCGTCGATATCGAGACCGGCGAGGTGCGGGTCGAGCGATTCATCACCTGCCACGACGTCGGCAAGGCCATCAATCCGCAGTCGGTCGAAGGACAGATGATCGGCGGGGCGACGCAGGGAATCGGCATGGCACTGATGGAAGAGGTCGTCATGCAGGACGGTCGCATGATGAACCCCAACTTCACCGACTACATCCTGCCGACTATTCGGGATGTACCGGGAATCGAGACGGTCATCGTGGAGAGCAACGATCCGGGTGGGCCGTTCGGCGCCCACGGCGTCGGCGAACCCCCGCTGATCGCCGCGGTGCCCGCGGTCCTCGGCGCGATCGGCGACGCCGTCGGCACGATGCCGGACCGAACGCCCTGCACCCCGCAACGAATCTGGGAGCTGCTGAACCCCGAGGAGAAGACCGCGAGTGACAACGCGGCCTTTTCGCACACCCCAACGCATGCACAACTCGCCCGCTGAAAGACATACGCAGAGTTCCGATGTGTGGAGAGGGCTTGAGGGATGCACAGGGCGCGTAGTCCGAGGGTCATTCATCGAGTACGATCGCGAGGCGAGAGTGCCTGCGATTCGCTTGATCAGCCGAAGGGATCGGAACGGAATGTGCGAGAAGCTCTCATTGCCGAAGACCCAGATCATCGAGTCTTGCCGTTGCTGGCGGATCCTCGAATTGGCGCTATTCGGTTCCGCATTGCGCGAGGACTTCGGCGCGGAAAGTGACGTGGATCTGCTGGTAACGTTCGCGCCTGAGGCGACCTGGAGTCTGCTCGACCACATCCGCATGCAGACCGAGCTGTCCGAATTGCTGGCGCGACCCGTTGACCTCGTCAGCCGCCGGGCCATGGAACGCAGCCCCAACCCCATTCGCAAGCGCGAGATTCTCGGCAGCGCCAGGACTGTCTATGCTGCATGATAATGCCACGCTACTGGATGTTGCTCGGGCCGCCCGGTTGGCGATCGAGTTCACCGCAGACATGGACCGCCGCGAAATCCGTCATGCACCCGTACCGGCGGGGTCCATGACAGTTCCGGCGGCCCTCCTGT
>JBHHUY010000167.1:0-6463 GCA_046753965.1 Phycisphaerae bacterium | reverse complement strand
GCGGACGCTACGAAGAAGGACTGCGCCGTCATCCGCCTGAACTGTCATGGACCCGGACCACCGCCGCAAAAGCCGGGAAACTGTCGGAAGTGTTCGGCTTGGGTTAGAATCCGCCAGCCGGTGCGCGTCGCCGGCGTCATTGGATAAGCCGGGTTCGCAGGGCCGGTCATTGTTGTAGGATAACCGATCTTGAATGGGCAGCCGGGCGAGCCTAGGATGAATCAAGCGGAACGGCAGGCCGTCGTGACCGTGGCCGGTCCCCCCTCTCCACCGGCGAAACACGCCTCGCGTCTCAACACCGGGCTCCTCGCTGGAACCGCGGAGATGACGCAGAATCTCGCCTCGCGCACCTTGCTCCAGGCCACGTCGCCGGCGCAGGTCGTCGAGTTCACCGAGAACGGGTATGCCTGGACGCTCTCCAGCGAGCACGCGCCGATCCTGCGCCAAAGTCCGATAAACTGGTTTGATCTTCGCGGAAACGCGGACACGGTCCTCGTCAAGCGGAACAGCCATCGCGACGTCTGGCGCGTGACCTGCAACGGCACGACCTATTTCGCCAAGCTCTACCATCCGCGCGACCCGCTGGCCCGTCTCAAACTCATCATCCGCGGATCCACGGCGGTCCGGGAGTGGCAGGTCGGTCGCTACGCCGCGGCGCATTCCATCGCGACGGTCCTGCCCGTCGCGGTGGCGCTGAAAGGGTTCCACGGCGCCGGCGGATCTTCGCTTCTCATCACCGCCGCCGTGCCGGACGTGATGCCCCTGAATGAATACTGGCTCGCCCATCGACACGACCGCCGTCGGGCCGACCTCATCACCGAGTCCCTGGCCATGCTCATCGCCCGGGCGCATCAATGCGGCTTTCGACACGGCGACATGCACCCGGGCAACATCCTGGTCCGCTGCCTCGGCCGCCGGGGAGAGGTTCTCTTCGTCGACCTGCACAACGTCCAGACCGGACGAGCCGTTTCCCGAAGCGATGTCATCGCCAACCTGGCCCAGCTCAATCAGTGGTTCCGCCGCCACTCGACCCGCGCGCAGCGCCGGAGATTCCTCGCGGCCTACCTTGCCTTTCGGGATCGTTACGCACTGGCAAGCCCCTTCTCCAGAAACTACGCCTTCCAACCTCGGCATCTGGTCGGCAGGCTCGCGGCCCAGGCCGAACGACACGCGAACAGGCTCTGGTCGAAACGGGACCGTCGAACGCGGAGAACAGGTCGATACTTCGCGAGAGTTCGACCGGCTCCCGGCTGGCGAGGACACGTCCTGCTGCGCAGCAAACATCCGGCGCCCATGGCGCGGGCATCGAAGGCCGCCTACACTTTGAAGCAATGGAACGAGTGGCTCGCAGACCCCGTTTCCTGGGTCGATCCCGCGCGGCACACGCTTGTCAAGGATTCGCACACCGCCACGATCTGTCGCGCAACGGTTCCAGCCGCCGCGGGTGACGTGACGGTGATCGTCAAGCGCTCCCTCGCGCGAAACTTCTGGAAGCGGCTGGGCCTGTGGTTCGGTCCGTCGCGAAACGTCAGGGCGTGGCGCACGGCCAACATGCTGCTCAACCGAGATCTTCCCGTCGCCCAGCCGGTCGCCGTCATCGATCGCTACCGGCTGGGGTTCGTTCGGGTCGATTCGATCATCCTGACCGACTTCATCGAGGACGCCGTTGATCTCGAGACCTTTCTGACGCGGGACATCGCCGCGCTCCCCACCGGCCGGCAACGGCGGGTGAAGGACCGACTCGTCGAATCCCTCGTCGGACTGCTTCGCACCTTCCACGACCGCGGCTTTGCCCACCGCGACCTCAAGGCGACCAACCTCCTGCTCAATTGGCCCGCGCCCTTTGACAACGCACCGCGCCTGACCTTCATCGATATGGACGGCATCCGCCATCTGCGCCGGGTACGCGAAACCCATCGGACGCGAGCCATCGTCCGGCTGTGCGCCAGCCTGCTCGACAGCCCGGCCTGCACAAGAACCGACCGCCTCCGCTTTCTGAAGCGTATGCTGACGGCACCGGGGCGGACGGCCCGCGGGTGGAAAGCCGCCTGGCGCGACCTCGACGCGCGGGTTCGCGGGAAGCAACGCGAGAAGGATGCCCGGCGGGCCTGGAAGCTGAAGCACTACGGTCGCGAATGAAGGCATCGACAGCTATCATTCGACCGCATGGACCTCCCCCCGCCGGACGCGACGCGATCACCCAAACCGCGCAGGCCGCGAACGCGTTGGGGCCTGCTCACCTGCCTTCTCCTGGTCACCCTGTTCGTCATCACGATCGCGAAGCGCAACGCGATTCGTGCCCGCTACTGGGCCTATCGCCTGGCCGCCGCGGAGAGTCCGCAGGAGCAGACCCACTACCTCAACTGCATCCTCGCCGTCCGGGATGAGGCGGAAGGTGCGATCCGCTGGCTCGGCCGACAGGACGACCCGAATGCGCGCCTCCTGGCCGTGATCATCCTCGGCACACGCGCGGGAGGATTCGAGACCGCCCGATTGCCGCGTTTCCTTTCAGATCCGGACCTGACCGTTCGCGAATCGGCGGCGCTCGCGCTCGCGTTCAGTCGCGCAAGCTTCGCCGCCGATCTGCTCGCGGACAAGGCCGAATCGGACAATCCGGACACCGCCGCCGCGGCCGTCGTGGGTTTGGCACGGATGGATTCACCCGCCGTCGTGACCAAGCTGTGCGAGGCCCTCTCGCGACATCCTGCGGCGCTCGTCCGCGCCCAGGCGGCCGAGGCGCTCGCGCAACGGCTGGAGGACGACACCGGAGACCCCGTTGCAGGCGACAAGCCGCCGGCGGACGAAACCTGTTTGCCCTTTCTCTCGTTGGTCCGCGCCCTGGACGATGACGGCCGCTTCGCGGGTCGGCTCGCGCTGGAGCGCGAGATCGCCGCCGCCGCCGCATTTGCTCGAGGGCGTGGATTGCCCATCCCCGACGACTCCGTTCGTGAACCGCGGGCTGTCGAAGACCGAACGGTCGGCGCCATCGCGGCGCGGGAGCTGAGCCGCCTGACCGGCCGCGCCGTCCGGCCTGCGCAAGAATTGTCCGCCGATGCGCAGGCAAGTCTTGCCGATCAATGCCGCCGGTGGTACCGCTCGCGCCGGCCACCGGAGCCCGCGCAGAATCGCGATTCGGCCTCTGCGCCGGACGTTTCTTCCTAGCGTTCGCCCTCCGTGGCGAACGTCGCAGTGCACACACACACGCTCGTACGACGGTCGCCGCCGGGGCAGCCGCCACGTCCGTCGCCGGAGTCCGCCCGCAGTGCCACGACCCTGTCCCGGCCGACCGCTGGCACGCCGATCCAATTCCTGCCGATATACGCAGGGGCGGTGTGCCCGCCGGAGGTTCACCGCATCCTCACATTGCGAGCCGAAGTCGGCGCACCGGCGCCTGTGTCATGCTGTCGAGAGAAGCGCCAGCCATGCGGGATTCCTTCGATACCGGTGCAGTCTCGGACACGAGCCCGAACGGCCCGCACGCGCTCCCGAACCACGGGAGCCCACCCCCATCATCTAGGAGTGCGTCCCGAAACCTCTGTGGCACGGGCGTCCCGCCCGTGTCCGCACCGCCGAGACGGCGGTGCCACAGGACTTCTGGGGCGCACTCTAAGAACCTATCCCAAGACTGTGGCACCGACGTCTCGCCGGCGTTGATTCACAGACCGGAGGCCTGTGCCACCAGAGGGTTTGGGACAGCCACTACGGCCTCCCGGCGCCGCCGTGTCATCATCCTGGCCACGGCCGCGGCCTGCCTGCTGGGTGCGGATGCGTGGGTTCGCGAGACGAAGTCCAGCCTCGACCCGTTCTACATCGATCGTTATCGACGAAAGCTCGCTGCGATCATGGCCGAGCCCGGGGAAGCTCAGATTCTTCTGATGGGCTCATCGCGTGCCAGGTACGCCTTGGTGCCGGAAGAGTTCAGACGCATCACCGGCCTGCGCGCGTTCAACTTTGGTGTGCCGGCCTCCAAGCCGATCGAATGGCAGTGGATGGCGCGAAACGGCATCCGGACCGCCCGACCGCGGCTGGTCGTTCTGGGCGTCAACGCCAGCGCGATCCGCGCGGACTATCTGCCCGTCCCGGCGGCGCGCAACCTATTCACACTGAAGGACTTTCTCTCTTATTGCCGAACCGACGGCTGGTCCGGGGAACTCGCCTCGCATTATCTCGATCGCAACGTTCTCTCGGTGTGGGCCCTGTTGCATCGCCGCTTCGAGGTCAAGATGCTCGTCCAGAAGCAGCTCGGGGGCATCCTGCCGAAGTACGCCCAACAGGCGATCGAACGCGAGGCGATGGCGAGCAAACCCTGTCCGCCGGACGGATTCGAGCACCCCTGGCTCGCCGGGCGCCGGCTCAAGAACCTGGGCCTGTGGATCGAGGACGATCCGAAATCGATCACCGCCGCGAACCCGCCGCCGTTCTCTGAGCAGGCCCCGGCGCTGTCGCACTTCGAGAAACTCCTGGAGTGGTGCATCGAACAACGGGTTCCTCTGGTTGTGGCGTATCTGCCCAACAGTCCCGCCACGGAGGATCGCTGGCGTGACGTGGAGCCCCAGATGCAGGCGGCGATCGCTTCCGCCTGTCGGGCGCACGGGATTCCGTTTCTTCCGTGTGACCAACGGACCATTCCGAGGACCGACTATGACTACATAGAGGAAATGCACACGGGACTGCCGCTCGCGAGACGCATCAGCCGGCGCATCGCCCGGTTCATTCGAGCCCGGGGCCTCTTGGATGCCTCCTCCGAGAAGCTGGCGTCGCTGCCGGAGGAGGAGACGAACGCGCCATGATCTTCTCGAGCTGGTTGTTCGCATTCTTCTTCGCCGCCGTCTTCGCGGCCTACTGGACCCTGCCGACCCGGCGCCTCCGACACCTGTTTCTCCTCGCGGCCAGCTATTTGTTCTACATGAGCTGGAACCCGTGGCTGGTGACGCTCATCATCGGCTCGACGGTTCTCGACTACGCCGTCGGGCGGGCCCTCGGACGAACAAAGCAACCGAACCGGCGAAAGCTGCTCCTGCTGTTGAGCATCGCGGGCAACCTGGGCGTCCTGGCGATCTTCAAGTATGCCGACTTCTTCATCCTCTCATGCCGAGAACTCCTGGCCGCCGCCGGTGTCCACGCGAATCTCTCGACGTTGTCGATCATCCTGCCGGTGGGCATCAGCTTCTACACCTTTCAGACGATGAGCTACACGATCGACGTCTACCGGGGCAAGGTCGGGCCCGTTCGGTCTTTCGTCGATTTCGCCTTGTTCGTCGCCTTCTTCCCACAGCTTGTGGCCGGGCCGATCGTCAAGGCGAGGGATTTCCTGCCTCAGCTCCAGACGCGCAAACGCTTCTCCTGGCAGCGTCTGGAGTCCGGAACCGTCTTGTTCATGGTCGGCCTCACCAAGAAGGTCCTGGTCGCGGACAATCTCGCCGGGCTCGTCGATCCCGTGTTCGCCGATCCGAGCCGGTTCGTCACGCGCGACCTGTGGCTCGCGATGTTCTGCTACGGCGGCCAGATATACTGCGACTTCTCGGGCTACACCGACATGGCGATTGCCGTCTCCCGCGTCCTCGGCTTCGATCTCCGGCCGAACTTTGCCAGCCCCTATCTCGCACGCAGCCTGACGGATTTCTGGCACCGCTGGCATATTTCGCTTTCCACCTGGTTGCGCGACTACCTCTACATCCCGCTCGGCGGATCAGGCAACGGGCGGTGGCGCACCTATCGCAACCTGATGGTTGTCATGCTGCTCGGCGGACTCTGGCACGGCGCAAGCTGGACGTTCGTCATCTGGGGCGCGATCCACGGTGTTGTGCTGGCCGTGTCGAAGGCCTTCGCATCCGGCGAGGCGGCCGTCTCCACGCGATTGGGCGCCGCGGGGCGCAGGGTTCGTGCCGGCCTCGGATGGGCCGTGACCCTCTTGGTCGTGCACATCGCCTGGGTCTTCTTCCGATGTCAACCGGTTATCCCGCAGGGCGCGACGGAGCGGGAACCCACGGTCGCCGCACTCGAGCGCGCCACCTACTTCGTGCATCACCTCTTTGTCCCCGCCCACGTCGAGCGACCGATCTGGCTGATGAACAAGCTGCCCATGTTGGCGTTGTTGTTGCTCCTGGCGGGCCTGCACCTGTACGAAGAATGGGTCCGCCGGGGTCGCCCGCGGCTGCGTCTGCCGGCCCCGGTCGCCGGCGTCGGCTATGCCGCGTGGATCATCG
Organism: Phycisphaerae bacterium; assembly: GCA_046753965.1. Taxonomy (GTDB): domain Bacteria; phylum Planctomycetota; class Phycisphaerae; order UBA1845; family UTPLA1; genus JBHHUY01. Next base: position 257 of record JBHHUY010000167.1, on the reverse strand, counting down.
CCCTGGTGCTGCTCAGCGCCGAGAATGTCAACCCGTTCATCTACTTCCAGTTCTGATTCGCATCGTTGTATTCGCGCTCGCGTCGGATATAGTGAGGGATCGAGCAAGAATAACATGATCGAACGCTCGGTCGAACTCGCCGATCGGCTTTGCCGTTTGGCGGCCCACATGCTTACCTTATTCTTGCCCGACGCCCGAATGCGCGGCAGCGAGCAATGCCTGCGTCGCCGTGGAACTGTTAAGAGTGCTTCCTGAGA
>JBHHUY010000166.1:0-6485 GCA_046753965.1 Phycisphaerae bacterium | reverse complement strand
ACCCTCGACCTTCGCATTGCGAACGCGACGCTCTCCCAACTGAGCTACGTCCCCGAATCGGTGATGACTGACTTTAATCGCCGGATCGCCCCTTGGCAAGTGAGCCGCGGCGGCTGTTGCGCGAGAGGCCGGCCTTTCATCTTTCGGCGCCCGGCCCAGGAGCCGGACCCTGAGGAGGGTGCCTACGGCATCGCCCGCCGCGCCAGGTCGCGGACACGCCGGCCCGCGACTTCGCTGGGGTGGGCGGCCTCGGCGGCTTCGAGCCGGGCCAGATTCGGACGACCGGCGCGGCATTCGCGCAACCACGCCTCGGCGAACGCGCCGGAGCGGACCTCTTCAAGCAAGGTGCGCATCTCGGCGCGGGTCTGCTCGGTCACGATTCGCGGGCCGCGGGTCAGGCCGCCGAACGACGCGGTGTTGGAAATCCGCCGGCGCATGGCAGCCAGCCCCTCGGCGTATTGCAGATCGACGACCTGCTTGACCTCGTGGACGCACTCGAAGTACGCCACCTCTTCGGGGAAGCCGGCGTCGATCAACGTGTCGTACGCCGCCTTCATCAGCTCGATGACGCCGCCGCAGAGGACCGCCTGCTCGCCGAACAGGTCCGCTTCGCACTCGGCGGCGAAGGTCGTCTCGATCATGCCTCCCTTGCCGCCGCCGACGCCCGCCCCCCAGGCCAGGGCCAGTTTTTTCGCGCGGCCGGTCGCGTCCTGATGAACGGACAGGATGCACGTCACGCCGCCGCCTCGCGCAAAGGCGTCGCGAACCAGCGCGCCGGGGCCCTTCGGCGCGATCATGATGACGTCGACACCGGCGGGCGGTTCGATAAGCCCGAAACGAATGGCGAAGCCGTGAATGAAGCCGAGCGCCTGGCCGTCGTGAATGTGCGGCGCTGCTTCCGCCGCGTAGATGTCGCCCATGGCCTCGTCCGGCAGGGCGAAGATGAGAAGATCACCCCGGCGCGCGGCCTCGGAGACCGAGACGGGCTCGAAACCGTGCTCCAGCGCCAGCGCGTGGTTGCGGCCGCCGGGCCGTTGAGCCACCAGTACGCGGTAGCCGGAATCGCGGAGGTTTTGCGCGTGGGCCTGCCCCTGGCTGCCGTAGCCCAGAACCGCGATGGTCCGATCCCGCAGGAGACTCGGGTCGGCGTCGTTCTCATAATAGACCGGCAGGCTCATCGGCGTTCCCCGTCTCAAAACAACGTATCGCAGTCAGATCGGCGGCCGTCCCGCGCATTCTATGATATGATAAGGACATGCGGACGCTGGATGCACAGCAAATCGAGCGGTGGTTCGCCGCCACGCTTCCACGTCGTCGCCACCAGTTCGGCCTGTATCTGCTGGCAGGGGTTATCCTCGGGACGCTGCTGATGCCCCTCGCCGCGGGCGAGGAACCGAGCGCCGCGACCGGTTGGTCCTTCCTGCTGCCGATGTCTCTGCTGGCCGCACTGTTCGCCGGCGGCTGGTACGTGAATCGGCGCCGGCGGCGAGACAAGCGCACGCTCTCCAGGGCATGGGAGCAGGTCCAACTGGAAGACTGGGACGGCGCCGAGGCCACCCTGTCGGAGCTTTTGGAGCGTCCGATTCATGCCGCGTCCGATCGATGTCAGGCCTTCCGGCTCCTGGCCGAGGTAGCCGAGCATGCGGGCCAATACGAGGCGGCCGCTCAGGTTTATGAGACCCTGCTCTTGCAGCGGATCGGCGACGGGTATCAGTTGCAGGAGGTGCAACTCGCCTCGTGCGCGATCAAGCTGAGAAACGAGGAGCTGACCGACGCGGTGCGATTGATCGAGCGTCTCGCGCGGGTGCCGATGCCGCCGGCACTGAAGGCGGTGCACGACCTGATTCGCCTGTATCAACAGGTTTTCATGGGGCACTTCGACGATGCCGTCGAAAAGGCGGAGGAGCGCCGTAAGTTGTATCGGCGACACCTCTCGACCCGCGCGGGCTACGGATACGGATTGCTCGCGGCCGCGATGCACCACCTGGGCCGGCGTGAGGAGGCCTCGCGGCTCTGGGCCGACGCGACCACGCTGATCCGCGCGGACGAACTCGTGCGGTCATACGCCCTGCTCGGGACCGTGTCCAAAGACTATCCTGCCACGGAGCATCCGGTATGACCGTCGAAGAGGCACAACGATTGGTGCGGTCCCTTCGGCGCCAGTTTCTGCTGGCGAGCGTCGCGCGCGGCGGGTTGCTGGCCCTGATCGGTGTCGGGATGCTCGGGTCGTTCTGGCAGGTCCAGCCGGGCGGCGCGCTGGACCTGTTGTGGCCGGCGGCGATGCTGGCCGCGGTGGCCTGGGGCGCACTAACGGTCTTCAGCGTACGGCAGGTCCAGGCGGCCAATCAGGCGTCTGCCTATATCGCCTCGGGCCGGCTGGATCTGGCCGAGGAACAGTTGAAGACCGCCATGCGGCAGTTCAGCCTCTACGAGAACGGCAAGCTGCTCGCCTGTCACAATCTGGCCGTCGTAGCGCACGGTCGCAAGAGTTTTCAAGCCGCGGCGGAGTTGTGCGACGGTGTCATCGCGATCCGTAAGGGACGGCGGCTCGGCATCGGCCACACGTGCCGAATCCTGCTTGCGGACGCCCGACTCTCCCTGGGCGACACCGTCTCTGCGCTTCGGGCCATTGAGCCGCTGTCGCTCCGGGACGCGGACCTGAGCCTGGCGGAACAACTGCTCCTGCTGCCGATCGACCTGCGGTGCCGGATCGCAACCGAGCAGTTTGAGGAAGCGGCGGCGGCGTTGCCCTGGAAGGTCCGGCGGGCCGAGCTTCTCGACGCTCCTCGAGCGGCGCTCGCCCACGAACTGTTGGCCATGGCCTGCCGCCGGACCGGTCGGGCCGAGGCGGCCGGTTTTCTCCACCGGCGGGCCGTGCTGTATCACGATCTTGACGAACTCGCCGCGGACTATCCGGTCTTGCGAGATTCAGCCCCCAGTGCTACAAGTGCCGATAATCTATGAGGTCCCACGCCGGGAAGGCCATGCGCGCCCGGCTTGAGGGCCCTTGGCGGCGATGGTGCATCCCCCGGCCGCGCCGGGCCGCCGGGGCTCGGACCATGCGTCCACCTGTCGCCGTGGCGCCGGCGTCCGGCCGACCCGTGTCCACACCACCGGGACGGTGGCCTGACCGGGCTACCGGGGCGTACGCCAGGGAGAACTGCCCATGCTGACACAAGCCTTGGTTGTTGCGTCATTCGTCCTGATCGGGCAAGCCGAGCCTTCGGAGGCGTCCCGCCCGCCGGACCCGCGGCCCCAAGCTGAGAACCGGCCCCGGCCGGAGAAGCCCCCGACCGAGGCCGCCGTTCCACAAGACGCGGCCATGGGAGCGTGGCTCGTTCGACTGGCTCGCCATCAGGGCCATCTCGTCGGCCGGTCCGCGCCGCGCAGCGCCTCGCTCCACGTCATGGCCCTGCTGAGGGCGGCCGTGCGGGTCGCGCCGGACTGTTCCGACGCCTATTACTGGCTCTACGACCTCGAACATCGGATGGGCCGTCAGGCGGCCGCGCGAGAGGCGCTGGACCGGTACGTCCGGTTGACGCCCGGCGACGAAGCCGCGCGGATCCGTGATTTCGAGCTCGAACTCCAGGAACGCCAGACCAACGAAGACCGCGCCGCGTTCGTTCGGGAGCAGCTCAAGCACAAACCGTTGCCGCGATCCTTCGAGAGTGAACTGCACCGCTGGCTATCGAAACACTACTACGAGCGGCAGGAGACGGGCTTCGCCGCGCGCGAGATCGAAGCGGCGCTGCGGCTGAATCCGATGAATGTCGCCGCGCGCGAACTCGCTTATGAGATGTTCGGCGAGACCGAGCCCGCCTTGCAACGCGTCGAGATGGCGCTGCAACTGATCAGCATTAATCCGAGCCAGGCCAACCTCGTGTGGGACCTGGCGGAGTTTCTTGACCGGCTCTCTCTGCATAGGCGGGCGCAGGAGTGGTACAACCGCGCGATCGCGCTGCACAGGCGCGCGAAGGCGGGGCCGATCCCGGCGGAGTTTCTCCACCGGCTGGCGGTCTCCTATGCCAATTCCGGGGACTTCGAGAAGGCGAAGGCCACGGCCGACGAGGTGATCGCCGCAGACCCGAGCCTGATGACCACGCGGTTGCTCCGCGCCGAAGTCTTGCGCAAGCTGGGGAACACACAAGCGGCCGCGGCCGACATTGCCGCCGTCACCCGGTACTACGAGGCGCGGATCGACGAGGTCGTGTCGGGCAAACGGTTCGACGAGGCAGCCGAGATCGCGTGGTTTTTCTGCTACCACGCGCCGGACGCCAAGCGGGCCCTCAGCCTGTCGAAACTCGCGATGGAAGATCCGAAGCCGAGTTCGCTCGCCGCCCTCGCCTATGGCTATGCCCTGGAATTGAACGGCGAGACGGAAGAAGCGCTGAAGGTCCTCAAGCCGCTCTGCGCCGTGGATCAACTGGCCGCCTATGAATGGGCCCGGATTCAAATCGAACAGGACCACAAGTCCGCGGCCCTGACCGCGCTGCACAAGGCCGCCACGATCCAGTATTCCGGCATCGCTTACGACCTGATCAGCGAGCTGCTTCGCAAACACGGGCAAACGCCGCCCAAACCGCCACTGCGAACGAAGGTCATCGCGGCGCTCGATCATTTCAGGCGCGATGTGTTCGACTACTATCGCGCGCCAGAGAAGTTCCTCCGATTCACGATGCTTCCGGCGACCGATGCGTTTCCGTCAATCGGTCCCATCCGCGTCACGTTTCGGATCGAGAACATCGGGTCGTTTCCGATCACCTTCGGCGACGGGTTCATGGCCCGGCCGCTGGTCGCCCTGACGGCGAAGCTCGGCGTCGACGACGGGACAACCTACGAAAACTACTTGCAAGTCCTGATGAACACGCGCCCGACGCTGTTGCCGGGCGATGCGATCGAAAAGACCGTGGCCGTCGACGTGGGGCCTCTGCGGCAGCGGTTGATCGAAACGGTCGCCCGACCGGTGCCGATCGAGATGACGGCGCTGTTCGATCCGGTCTTTCAGATGAACCGGCTGGTCTCGGGTCTGGGCACCCTGGCCGCCGGGCCGGTTCGGGTGGTCCGTCGGCCGCTCGATCTGACACCCGAGGGCATCGCGGAGATGCTGGATCGCGTGAAGTCGGCGGAAGCGGCCGATCGCAGGCTCGCGGCCGAACAGATCGGCGCGCTGCTTGCCACGGCCCAGACCGGGATGTCCGGGGACGTGCTCGATGCCGCGTCGATCGACCGCCTGCACGTCGCCCTTTCGGAGCTGCTCTCGGACGAGACCTGGCAGGTGCGATCCCACGCCCTGGTCGCCGCCGGCTGGTCTCCGTTGGATCCGCGCGTGACCGTCGCGGCCGCCCCACACGTTCGCGACGAGAACGCCGTCGTCAGGTTGTTGGCGGTGCGGCTCTTCGCCGAGCAGCACGGCGAGAAGTTCCGCCAAGTCTTGAAGCAACTCAGCAAATCCGATCCGACACCGTTCGTGCGGATGATGGCGACGAGCTACCTGCCCGTTCTCACACAGGCCAGAGCCGGCGACCCGACCGATTAGAGCGAGAGTGCGTCCCAACAAGTCCTGTGGTACCGCCGTCTCGGCGGTGCGGACACGGGCGGGACGCCCGTGCGGCAAAGCTTTCAGGACGCACTCCAAGACGCTCGACCGGTTGCTTCGGTCGAAACGAAGAGGCCGGACGAACTCGACAAAACAATCACGTCGCTTAAAGTACCCGAGCGAAGAGTCTGTCCCGAGACCTCTTGTGGCACAGGCCTCCAGTCTGTGGATCAACACCGGCGCGAATCCGGTGCCACAGTTTTGAGATAAGTTCCAAGCAATCGGTACGCGTACCTTGTTGTTGTGTGTATCGGCGGACCAGAAAGATGCGGATTCTCAGCGGCGTTCAGCCATCCGGAAAACTCCATCTCGGCAACTACTTCGGCGCGATGAAGCAGCACATCGACGGCCAGGCAGCGCACGAGAGCTTCATCTTCATCGCCAACTATCACGCCCTGACCAGTATCCAGGACGCCGACCGGCTCCGCGCGCTGACGCGGGATGTGGCCCTGGATTACCTCGCGCTGGGGCTCGACCCGAACACGGCGTGCCTCTTCCGGCAGAGCGATGTTCCGGAAGTGACCGAGCTGGCCTGGATTCTGTCGACGGTGACCGGCAAGGGCCTGCTCGAGCGGGCCGTGAGCTACAAGGACAAGATCGCCAAGGGGCTTTCACCCTCGATGGGCCTGTTCAGCTATCCAATCCTCCAGGCGGCGGACATCCTGATCTATCGCAGCGAGGCCGTACCGGTCGGAAAGGACCAGGTGCAGCACATCGAGATGACGGCGGACATGGCGGGCTATTTCAACAACACCTACGACTGCGACGTGCTCGTCATTCCGAAGGCCAGGCTGAACGAAGCCGCGACCGTGCCGGGTCTCGACGGCGAGAAGATGAGCAAGAGCTACGGCAACACGATTGATCTGTTCGACGAACCGAAACGCGTCCG
>JBHHUY010000165.1:0-6502 GCA_046753965.1 Phycisphaerae bacterium | reverse complement strand
ACGGCGCAGTCCTTCTTCGTAGCGTCCGCCCCCCGTGGCGGACGTCGGGACGCACATGTGCTCCGCCGCGCAACGGCCGCCACGGGGGACGGCCGCTACATGAGAGCCGCCTGAACTGCCATGGACCCGTCGACAATCACCACCATCCCCCCGGTTGCATCGGCGAGAAGAACTGCGACAATCCCTCCGCGAGAGGCCGATGCACGGAGCCCCTGCCCGGCAGGCGGATGATACGGCGCTGGCAGGCCCCGGCTGCGGCTTGGGATGGGAGTCACACGAATGCGACGAAAGTCGATGCTGCTGCTCACGGCGTTCCTCTCGATCGCCTCCGGCCGCGCCCCCGTGCTGGCGGCCGGGCACGAGGAAGTCACGGTCATTCCCGTGGGCCGCACGGGCGTCGAACGCGGCCGCCACGAAGTCGTCTATCGATTGCCGAGTGGACCGAGCGGCCCGTTGCATCAACCCGTGGTCTTCATCGCGGCGCAACCGTGGGCGCCCGTCGAAAAGCTCCCGCCGGAGAAGGGAACCAACGAACCGCCGAAGGAACACCAGGTCCCCGGCACGCTCTCGTTCACCATTGGGGATCAGGAACTCCCGGATTGGGTGCTCCGACCTCACCGCACGGCCTACGTCGTCGGCCTCGATGTCATCCGCGCGAACAGGGCCTACCACGCCGGCAATCTCGCCGTCACGATCAATCTGGACAGCGAGGCCGAAGGCGTGAACGTCTCCATCCTCGGCATGCCGGACCCGCTCCTGCTGGATGACGGAACGGCCTCAAACCGTTGCGGTCCGCTCGCGGACTATCAGGCGGCCGCCGCCGATCCCGAGGTCCGGGCCTACTTCGCGGCAATGATCGATCAAATCGCCGGCCAGCAGGCGAACGCTCAGCGAGGGTTTGATACGCTGCGATCCGCGAAGAATCCGAACGTCGCCCGCCTGGCCCGGCGCGCGCTGCGAATGTTGGCCTACCAACTCCGTGACCACAAGCTCACGGGCAACTTCATGGAGCACTATCGCTGGGCCCTCTATCTCCAGTTCTGCGGCCTCTTTGACGCCGCCTTTCGGGAGTTCGACGAGTGCCGAATCCTCGAACCCGATCATGTCGAGAGCCAGTTCCGCGCCGGCGAATGCCTCGATCGGATCAACGCCGGCTTCTTCAAGCATCTCTTCTACATGGAGCGCGCCGGAGAGGCCGGCAAAGTCACCACGCCCAACGTCTGGTCCACTCTTGTCGCCATCCAGAGCTCGGGCGGCGCTGCCGAACTCTCGGCGAAAAACGTCAGCGACATCAAGGATCACTGGCTCTTCGCCGAGAAGATGCTCTGGGCCGCGTCCGGCGGCGTGCTGGCAACCTCAACCGTCTTCCACGAGATCGGACAGACCGCCCGGCAACCATATACGACCTACCCCGGCAACGTCCGCGGCCCCGCCGACGACATCGTCGAACAACGCGGATGGTTCGACGGCGTGATCAGCGTACAACCGGACCGCAAAGGGAAGGACGCCCCAAGAGTCGCCGTCGTCGGCGGAGACGCGGGACCGAACGGCGCCGCCCTCTCCTCGGTAACACCCGACGCGACCTGGCCCGACTATCTGGAAGCCCTCTATCGGCAGTTGTGCTGGGCCGCGGAGACGGCCGAGGTAACGCCGGGCCTTCCCGCCGCCGAGGACGCCGTCGATTGCGGCCAACCCCCGACGCCCGGCAAGGGTCACGCCCTGCGAGCCGCCGTGCACTATCACTTCACGCGATCCGATCTGAAAGGCCTGAACGTCGCGGAGGAGCCGCGCCCCGGCAGTTATCTTCGCCTCTGGCGCATCGAGGGCCCTTACCGGATCGACGGCACGGCCCCGTCCGACGCCGAGCCGCCCCACCATGTCCTCGATCCCCTGCCGGCCGGCCCCGCCGAGCGAACGCTCCGGATCAACAGCAAAGAACCGTTTGTCGACCTCGCCGCCTTGCTTCCCAAGGCAGGCTGGGCGATGGCGCAAGCGACGAGCTACGTCTTTTCTCCAAAGCGCCAGGTCGTCCGATTCCGAATCGGTCGCAACGACGGCATCGCCGTCTGGCTGAACGGTCGCTGCATCCGCGAAGGCCGGCGCTACGCGTCGGGCAGATTCCAGGACCGCAATCTGCTCGACACCGTGCTCACCGCCGTGACGCTCGACGCCGGCTGGAATGAGATTCGCTGCGTCGTCGAGTCCTGGCCGGCGCCGCGAGACAAGGGCTGGGGCTTCTCCGTCGGCATCACGACCCTGGCAGGCGCCCGCGTGCCCGGATTGGCCAACGCGTTCGATCCACCCGAAGCCGGCCTGGTTCCCCGATGGGTCGCGCCGAAGGCCGGAAGACATTACGCCTGGCCAGAGGTCAAACACGACTATCGCCGCCTGCTGCCGCGACTGACCGAATCCGACCTTCGCGCCATCACCGGTGTCCCCAAGCTGTCGCTGGTGAGCGCGATTCAACCCTTGCAGGGCTACTTCGCGATCATCGCGCCGAACCCGCCGGACTCGCCGCGTTACCGCAAACCGCCCGCGACCTGGACAACCGACAAGGATCGGGACGTGGCTGTGAACAACCTCATGGACTGGGCGCGCGAGGCCTGCGCGGCCTTCCGCTACGTCAAGGGCGGCAGCGCCGGAGACCTGTTGTTCCTCAAACCCGAAGCCATCGAGGCCTTCCTGACCTTGCTGGTCGAGCCGGAAGAGGCAGGCCGGCGCTTCGAGACGCGCAGGCCCGCCGACCGCGTCCTGGGGTACGTCGTCGTGCCGGTCGGCCACTCGACGCGCACATTGCTCGTGGTCGACACCCTGCTCGGCGACAAGCAGGGCTGGCCCCTCGATGAGGAAGACCTCCTCTCGCCCATTGGCCCCTTCGTGCCCAACGCCCCGGAGCCGGAGCCCCAGGAAGGGCCGCCCCGTCCTCAATAGCCAAGGACCTCAAGCGGAGCGGTTTGTACTCAATCTGTACTCAACATTCGATGCCACATCGGCGAGTCGCGAGCTTCAGCTCGCGCGGCCGTTTGATGCAAAAAAACGCCGACCAGGGCCCGAGAGGCCGCCCGGACTGAAGTCCGCGGCTCTTCCCCTGGAAACTGCTCAGCTTGAGCCAACAAGCGGCCCGCCGGTCTCGCGACCCCGCTGCCCTGTTGACGTCGGCAGGAGGCCGATGACCGACCCGCTCGGATTTGGTGACACGCTCCAAACCGCCGATACATGCAAGAGGGGCGGCTTCGGGCCGCGCCCAACTTGCCGCCTGCGAATCGCGAGTCTCCATGCCGATCACGGTCGCACCGCCTTCAACGTCAGCGGACGTCGCAACACCTTCACCGCCGCGATTCGACCGGATCGCGGAAGCGCGCGGCCGGCGCGTGGCGGTGCTCACGGTTCACCACGTCCGCCTCGGAGACCGGCTCCAGCCCGGCGGCGCCGAGAAATACGTCCGCACGGTCATCCGCGCACTGCTCGACGCCGGGGCTCGGGTCCACGTGGGGTATTCCGGCCACAGCATCTACGCGGACCTGCTGGAATCGTACGACCCCCGCGATCTCACCGTCGAGCACACGGGCTGGCTCAACGACGTGATATCCGGTGATCGACGACTGCGCCTCCGCACCCTCCGCGCCCGGCGGCGCTGGTTTCACGCGACCGGCGCGGACACGGTCTTCGCGGTCCAACAGGCCGGCGGCGGCGCGTTCGTGGCTTCCCTGGTCGCGGCGCGATCGCTGGGCCTGCGAGCGGTCGCGTCGCTTCGTCAGCAGCCCCAGCCCCTGCCCGCGCCGACCGGCAAGCGTTGGCTGGGCCTCATCCCCTCGCCGGAGGTCTGGCGGCGGCGGCTCATCTGGCGCTGCCGACTGCCCGCGCTCTGCTGCCACGCCCTGATCTACAACAGCGACCGCGTCGCCGATGCGTACGCGCATCGCTACAGCTTCCCCAAACGACGTGCCCGCGTCATCCCGAACGGCGAGTTCCCCACACAGCGTGCGCCTCGCGGCCGAGGTCCGTTGCGGATTGCGGCGGTCGGGCGCATCACCCGCGCGAAGGGCGCCGACACCGTGCTCGAAGCTTTCCTCCTCGTCGCCCGCAAGTACCCGGGCTGCACGCTTTCGTTCTACGGCGACGGTCCGCTCGCGGCGCCGCTCGCCGAGCGGGCCCGCGCGTATGGCCTGGCGGGCCGTGTGCGGTTTCCCGGCTACCTGGCCGCCGGCGCGGGGCTCTGGGAACAGGTTGATCTCTGCGTGCAGACCTCGCGCCGTGAGGCGATGGCCAACAGCGTGATCGAGGCGATGGCCCGCGGGATTCCCTGCGTCGTCAGCGATGTCGGCGGCCTGCCGGAAACCGTCGTGCACGGCGAAAGCGGCTACGTCGTCCCGGCCGGCGATCCGCGAGCCCTCGCCACGGCGCTGGACCGGCTCCTCGGCGATCCCTCGCGCCGCGAGCGATTCGGCGCGGCGGCCTTGAGCCGGGCGCGGGCTCGCTTCGACCTTCGCCGCCTGATGCGCGAGACCGTCGAGACGATCCTGGGCCTTTGAGCCCTCTCGCCCAGCTCCCACGGAGGCGGCCACAGACGATCTCGAGCGGTTTCTCGTCGATGGGCCGAGCGTGCGCCGGAGAGCGCGCCGTCCGGTAGTAACTCTTGCTCAGTGTTCCCTCTGTAAGACACGGCCGCGGTTCGAGAGCTGAGGCGTTTCCATATCTTATTGTCAAGACAGATGTTATGTGGCCAAACCCATCGCCATCTCCATCGGTTCAGTATCAGTAGGAGTGCGTCCCCAAGAGTCCTGTGGCACCGCCGTCTCGGCGGTGCGGACACGGGCGGGACGCCCGTGCCACAAAGGTTTCGGGACGCCCGTGCCACAAAGGTTTCGGGACGCACTCCAAGTATCGAGGCTCGCCAAGTATCGAGGCTCTCCAAGTATCAAGGACGAATCTCCCGCTTTTGCGCTTGACAAGTCCGGTACGCTGGTGTATTATGTAACTAGAACATTAGATCGACGGCACAGTACCGAGGCGGCATGCCGGGAGGTCCCCTGCCCATGGCCCGGACAAACGGTTCCATCTCGATCGATCCGCGAAGCGGTGTTCCTTTCTACCGCCAGATCATCGATCAGGTCCTGCTCAACATCGTCGACGGGACGCTGCAGCCGGGCGCGCGGTTGCCGACCGTCCGGCAGTTGGCGATCGATCTCCAGGTGAACCCCAATACGGTGTCGCGCGCTTACCGGGAGCTGGAAATCCGGCAGGTCGTCCGGACCCAGCGCGGGACGGGCACGTTCGTGTCGACCGAGCCCGCGGCCGCCCAGGACCAGGCCAAGCGGGTCGAGTTTCTGGAGAACTTCTGCGATTCCTGGGTGGCCGAGGCGGGCAAGTTCGGTTTTTCGCTGCGCGAACTCGTCGAGGCGCTGGAGGATCGCCTCTCCGAGCGGAGGTGAGCCCATGAAAGTTTCGCTGCCGACAAGCACTCTCAACCCAGTCAATGCCGACCGGCAAGGAGATGAACCCATGAAAGCTTCGCTGTTGACCAACGACACCCGCATGCCGCCACAGGCGAGAATCCTGGGCAGCGTCATCCTGCTGGCGGGGATGGGCATTCTCCTGGGGGTGACCCGGCCCTGGGACCATGATGTCGTGCTGGAGCACGCGGGCTTCTGGATCAACTTCGGCGCGATTCTGTTTTTCGCCTGGTTGATGAGCAGTTCGCTCAAGGTTGCAGAGCAATGGGAGCGGGCCGTGGTCCTGCGGTTCGGCGCCTACCGGGGGCTGCGCGGGCCGGGTTATTTCTTCATCATTCCGATCTTCGAGTATGTCTCTCACCATGTGGATCAGCGGATTCGGGCGCGCCAGTTCAGCGCGGAGACCACGCTGACACGGGACACGGTGCCCGTCGATGTCGATGCGATTTTCTTCTACCTGGTCTGGGACGTGGAGAAGGCGGTTCTCGAGGTGGAGCGCTACGAGGAGGCGATCCTCTTCTCGGCGCAGACCGCGCTTCGGGACATCATCGGCAAACACGAACTCGCGGACATTCTTCAGAACCGGAAGGAACTCGGCCAGACGCTACAGGGCATCCTCGAAGCAAAGACGCACGACTGGGGCATCACGATTCAGTCGGTGGAAATCCGCGACATCAAGATCCCCAAGCAGCTCGAACAGGCGATGTCGAAGGAGGCCCAGGCGGAGCGGGAACGGCGGGCGAGGATCATCCTCGGCACGGCGGAGACGGAAATCTCAGAGAAGTTCGCCAAGGCGGCCGAGCAATACAACGACAACCCGGTCGCGCTGCACCTTCGCGGCATGAACATGCTCTTCGAGGGCTTGAAGGAAAAGGGATCGATGGTGATCGTTCCGGCGAGCGCGCTCGAGAGCATGAACCTGGGCGCGCAGCTCGGCCTGGCCGCGCTTGCGAAGGACGAACGGACCGACCACCGGGCGCAGCGGTGACGGTCTTCGCGCGGGTTTAGTCGGCGCGCAGTCAGGCTGGCGCACACAAGCCGGGTGCACG
>JBHHUY010000164.1:0-6573 GCA_046753965.1 Phycisphaerae bacterium | reverse complement strand
GGGCGAGGAGATCGTCCGCGACATGGACCGGCGCGGTCGAAACCGCTTCCTGTTGGACTACGGCCCGCTCGACCAGTCGATGCAGGTGTCTTTCCTGATTCGGAAAGTCGGCGTCGACGAACGAACCGATTGGTACCGAATCGAAGCGGTGCCGCGGCCCTCGGTCCAATCCGTTCGGATCGAAGTGACGCCGCCGGCCTACGCCCGACAGAAACCCTGGGTCCTGCCGCAGGGGCAAGCCGGCGCCGAGATCATCCGGGGATCAAGCGTCCGCATCGAAGCCGTGATGAGCAAAGCCGTGGTTCGGGCAACCCTGCGTTCCATGGCCGATGCCCGAGCACAAGGCGAAGCCGAGGTTCGGGATGGGCGACGGGTGTCGGTCGCGTTCACGCCCGATCGAACGGGCACGTTCTTCCTCGACGTCGCCGACGAGGCGGGGCTGGAGGATCGACATCCGGTCACTTACACGTTCAACCTGACTCGCGATCCGGCGCCGAAGGTCCGTCTGACGCTCCCCGGCGCCGGCGAGTGGATCGTGCCCAACGCCGTGCTCAACCTCACGGTCGATTGCGAGGACAACCTGGGCCTGCAATCGGTCGCGCTCATCCACCAAGTGAAACACAAGGCGGACTCGGGCGCGACGACGCGGCCGACGGAACAGCGCGAAACCCTGGGCGGATTCGTGCCTCGACAACTCCGTTTTCACCATCAGTCGGCCTGGCCGCTCCTGCCGCTCACGCTGCGCCCGGGCGATCAACTGACGCTCAAGGTCCGGGCCGCGGACTATCAACCCGAATCGGCGGCCGCGTCCCGCGTGGAGGCGAGGAGCGCGAGTGGACAGACGGCAACGCCGAGTGCGCGGGCCTCGTCGAACCCCGACGGCACCGGCGAATCGGTGGCCTTCACCCTGCGCGTCGTCACCCCGGCGGAGTTGCTGGCCGAGCTGGGCCGGCGCGAGCAGGAGTGGCGGGGCGAGTTCGAACATATCATCATGGCGCAGGAGAAGATCAATCGGCGAATCGTCGCGCGGCGCGACACGTCCGGGGCGGCGGCGCTCTCCGCGGAGCGGGCCGTCGGCTACGGCCGGGAAGCACGGACCCAGCGACAGCAGATCGGCCGGATGAAGCGGGTGGTCCGACAGTTTGAACAGATTCTGGCCGAACTGAAGGTCAACCAGTTGGCCACGCCGGTGGTCCGGCGAAGACTCGGGCGGGGCGTCCTCACCCCACTGGGCAAACTCATTCGCACGGATGTCCTCGCCGCGGCGGAGTTGATCGACCGCCTCAGACTGCGGTTCGACGACAGCCTCGCCGATGAGCTGGAGCGGGCCCAGGAAGGACTGCTGCGGGCGATGTATGGTGTTCTCGCGAACATGCTAAAATGGGAAGGCTACAATGAAGCCGTCGCATTGCTTCGGGACATCGTCCGGCTGCAAGAGGGCGTCACAAAGGACACCGAGGCCCGGCTTGAGGCGGAAATCGAAAAGATGTTCGGCGGCGAGGCGACGAAGCAGCCGACGTCGTCGCCGGAGAAACGGCCATGATGCGGAGAGGCCCGATTCACCACCTTCACAGGAGGCGGCGCGCACCCGCGCCGCGGTTCTTCACGGCGCTGCTGCTCGCTGTTGTCAGCATGCGGGCGACACCGAACATCGCATTCTCCGGACCGCCTGAGGACCCGAGGCGCGCGGCGGCCCGCCCCGGGGCCGCCCCGCCGCAAACCCTGCCGAACAACAGGAAGGAAGAGGAAGCGGCCGCCTCGCTGTCGGACCGGGAGGCGGTGATCCGCGATCGCGTCAGTCGACTGGAAGATCGGCTGTTTCAACTGAGCCGGGCCTTGCGGAAGAGCGATCCCGAGAAGGCCGGCCGGCTCCTGGAAGGCCTGGCCGAACTGCGCGGCAACCGCATTCGAGAAACCCTCGACGGGATCGTCGAGAAGCTCCGCCGCGAGGCCTTCTCCGATGCCCTGGACGAACAACGGGCCGTCTCGCAGGAACTTCAGGCGCTCTTGAAACTCCTGCTGGAAGACCCGAGCCGCCTGGACGATCGGAAGGAGGAGATCGATCGGCTGGAGGCCTTGCGCAAGGCGCTGGAAGGCATCATCGCGGAGCAGGAGACGGAGAAGG
This sequence comes from Phycisphaerae bacterium, assembly GCA_046753965.1. Taxonomy (GTDB): domain Bacteria; phylum Planctomycetota; class Phycisphaerae; order UBA1845; family UTPLA1; genus JBHHUY01. Next base: position 4,448 of record JBHHUY010000164.1, on the reverse strand, counting down.
CGCAGGCCGAACGCGCCCGCAGCGCGATGCAGCGCGCCGAGGCGCTGGAGGCCGCCGCGCGAAAACTCGAGGACCTGATCCGGCGACAGCAGCAGGCGGCTGAGAAGACGGCGCGCGGCGAGGGGAGTCCCGGCGCTTGCGCCGGCGCGCAGGCGGCCATCCGCGGCGAGACCGAGGCCCTCTCGCGAGAGGTGAAGGACATCGCCGAAGCACAGGCGCAGGCCGGGCCAGATGCGTCCGCGACCGGCGAGACGCCGGCCGACAGAGAATCACCCGACGCTCCGAGCGGCACCGACGCCGAGCAAGCAGGCCGGGACCTCGACCGCGCATCCGAGAAGATGGAATCGGCCGAGAAGCACCTGCGATCGAGCGACGCGGAGGCAGCGAAACCGGAGCAACAGGACGCGGCGAAGGCGCTGGAAACCGCGCTCCAGCGCCTCGAGACCGAGACGAAGAAGATCCGCAACAGGCTCGAACTGGAGGAACAATCGGCCGAACAACGCGAGACCGCGGAGAAAACGCAGCGGTTGTCGAAGGACATGCAGGCGCCGGAGGCCGACGGCTCCAAGCAAGCAGGCGAGGGCCCTCAGGAAGGGGGTTCGGGCGACCCGCAGCAAGGTGGAGAGAACTCGGGCTCGCCGGATTCGGATGAATCGGGCGAACCGGCGCCCGGCCGGGAGGGCGTGCAGCAGGCCGTTCCGCACCAGGAGGACGCCGCCAGAAACCTGGAGGCAAAGGAGCCGGACAAGGCGGTCAAGAACCAGGAGAAAGCCCTCGAGCAGTTGAAGCGCGCAAAGGACGACCTGGAGGATCGGCTCGACCAACTCCGCCGGGAGCAGCAGGAGGAACTGCTCACAGCTTTGGAGTCGCGTTTTCGGGCGATGCTCGGGCGACAGGTCGAGATCAACAAGGCGACCGGGCGATTGGCCGAACTCGGACCCGACCACTGGAAGCGATCGGACCAGTTGGAACTCGCCGAACTCTCACAAAAACAGCGATGGGTCGGAGACCAGGCGGAGGAAGCGTTGCAGGTGCTGGTGGAGGAAGGCTCAACCGTCATCCTGCCACGGCTGGTGGAACAGGCGCGGGATGACGCGCGCAGCGTGGCGGAGCGTCTCGCCGCGGCCGAGGCCGGGGAATCGGTTCGCGGCATGCAATCCGATTTGGAACAGATCCTGCGGGACATCATCGACGCGATCAAGCAGCAACAAGATGATCTGGAACAGGGCGAAGGGGGCGGCGGCGGAGAGGGCAACTCACCGTTGCTGCCCGGCTCGGCGGAGCTGAAGCTGCTCCGGGCCTGTCAGCTTCGAGTGAACGCGGCCACGGAACGAATACAAGCGCGGCTCCACGAGACGGCGGGAACGGATGCGTCCGTCGGCAAGTCGCTTCAACGGCTGTCCAGGCGCCAAGCGGAAGTCGCCGAGATGGCGAAAGACATGCACGAAGCACTGAAGCGGGCGCAGTAGCGCGCCGCACCACGCACGTGGAGTCAAAACACGCGAGTGTTCAGGCGGTCCCACGGCACGGGCGTCCGGCGATCAAGGGATCGGGCGAGAATAACATGATCGACCGCTCGGTCGAGCTCGCCGCTCGGCTTTGCCGATTGGCGGCGCGCATGTTTACCATGACTCTTGCCCGACGCCGAACCCCACCGGCCGACGACCGGCGCCTGGCGATCCAGAAAGGCCTGCATGATGGCTATGTTCGCCGTTTGTTTTTCTCTGAGCATCCTGGCCCTTCCGCCCAAACGCGGGGGGCTCAAGCCGGTGCCGGGCTATGACTGGATGGCCCCTCGCAAGCGCGCCCCCGGCAAGCCGGCGCCGCCGCCCGTACCGGCCGAGAAGGTTGTCGCCGAGTTTCTCGCGCGGCTGGTCGACAACGAGACCTATGACGCGGCGGCCCGTGCATTCGTCGCGAAGCAGCGATCGACGATCCAGCCCGATCAACTGCGGGGTTTCCTCAATCTGTCGCTGTCGGTTCTATCCAAGGAGTTCAAACACGCGCTCGACCTGATCGACGAGGACCGGCCGGCCGAGGCGGCGGACCTCTTTGAGCGGCTGTCGCGCTCGGACGATCCATTCCTCGCGGTGGCGGCCGCGAACCTCGGCGCGACGGCGATGATCGACCTGGAGCAGGTCGATCGTTGCCAAGCCATGCTGGACCGTGTCCGCAAAGCACACGAGCCGATCGAGCGCTACACGACCGCATCCGATCACTTCCGCTTCATGCTCGGCTACTGCCAGGTGCACAACCTGGCATACGAACAGGCCTACGCGACGTTTGAGGATTTCCTCAAGCATTACCCGAACGCGCCCGAGCGGCTCCGCACCGCGGCAACGCAGATCATGACAGAGCTGGCGCGCCGGGCGCCGGGCCGCCTCGGCGACGTCCGCGACCTGCTCGACTACGCCCGGCGACGCATCCGGAACGGACTCGTGGACGACCGTGTGACGGAGCGCCAGGAAGAAGCCGTGGCCCTGCTGGACAACCTGATCGAGGAGGCGGAAGAAAAAGAGAAGAACAGCGGGGGGGGCGACGGCAGCGGGCAAGGCTCCGGCCGGGGCAACAGCGGGGGCAACCAGCCCCAACGCGGGGCGCAGCGCTCGACCCTGCCGAGCGGCGGCGGTCGTGTCGGCGAGCTTCGCAAACGCCGAGCGCATCCTGGGGAGATGTGGGGCCGCATGCCCCCCCGCGAGCGCCGCGAGATCCTCCAGGCACTCCAGGAGCAGTTTCCCAGCCAGTACCGCGAGTTGCTCGAACAGTACTACAAACAACTGGCGAAGGACGTGCGCGCACCGTGACTTCACTCCTCGCACTGGCGCTCTGGGTCGTTCCCTCCGGCCAACCGACAAGTAAAACCGGCGCCCTCTGCTGCGCCTTGACACGATCGAGGGCGCCGCGATCAAGCTCGAACTTGATGAGGTTTCGGCCGACGGCGTGATCCGGGGCACAGCGGGCGGCCGCCCGCAAACCGTCGAGCTGGAGGATGTCCTTCGCGTCGTCCCACTCCGGTCGGGCGGCAGGCCCGGGCCTCCGGCATCGCCTCCCGGCCTGCGGACGATCTACCTGGCCGACGGCGGCCTGCTGCGTGGAACACTCCTGCCGCGCGGGGAGGCCGCGCGGCGCACGCTCCGTATCGATCTCGGTCAAGACCTGATCGTCGATCTTCCCTTCGAGGCGATGGCGGCCATTCGCACGGCCGCCGAAGAGCAGGCCGCTCCAAAGACCGAATTGGACAACCGCCTCTCGGATCGAAAGGCCGGCCGGGACGTGATGATCCTGGCGAAGGCCGACGGCGCGGTCGTCGTCTCTGGATCGCTCGAACGCTTGGGCCCGGAGGGATGGGAGTTTCGATTCGGTTCGCGGAGCCTCTTCGGCGCCCTGGGCAAAGGCTATCCGGCACCGCCGCAAGCGGAGGCGGGCCACCGCCGCGCTTACGCCTTCATTCTGGGGGCCGCTCCGGTCGCGGGGCCGAGGCTTCCGGCCGCCGTGCTGACCGTCCGCGGCGACCGATTCACGGCGAGCCTCATCTCGGCGGATCGGCAGCGCCTGAGGGTGGACGCCGGGCCGCTCGGCCCGCTGATTCTGCCGTGGGCATTGGTCCGGATGATCGAACTCAAGAGCCCCCGTCTGGTCTATCTGTCCGACCTCGAACCGACGGAAGCGATCCAGCGCTCGCTGCCCGGCTCGCGATGGCGAACGCGGCGCGATCTCAATGTGACCGGCTCGGCAATCCGTCTGGCCGGACGGACCTATGCGCGCGGCCTCGGCGTCCATGCCTACTCGGCGTTGTCCTACAACCTGGCCCGCGGCTATGAGCGTTTCCTGGCGACGGCAGGAATCGACGATGCGGTGGCGCCGCACGGCAGCGTGATCTTCCGCGTCAAGATCGACGGACGCGTGGCGTTTGAAACGCCCATGCTGCGCGGTGGCGACGCGCCGGCGGTGATCTCCGTTGATGTCCGCGGCGGTGATGTGCTCACCCTTGAGTGCGACGTGGGCGATGAACTCGATCTGTCCGATCACGCGGACTGGGCCGACGCGCGGTTGCTTCGGATCAAGAACGGTGCGTCACGATGAACCGCGCGGTCGTGATGCTGGTGATCGTCCTGATCGCGACGTCGCGCGGCGCGGCCTGGCCGCCGCCCGAGTCGGATGCCGCATCGCTGGCCCGCGTCCGGGCCTACGAGCGGGCGCGAATCGCCGTCATCGAGCGGGTGTCGCCCGCGGTGGCCTGCCTGTTCAACAGCGGCAGTCGTGCCGGCGGCGGCTCGGGCGTCATCATCGACGAGGACGGATACGGCCTGACCAACTTCCACGTCGTCGCGGGGATGCTGGAAGACCGCGCCGGCCAGGCCGGGCTCCCCGACGGCCGGCTCGGCGACATCGACGTGCTCGGCATCGATCCGACCGGCGATGTGGCGATGTTCCGCCTTCACGGGCGG
>JBHHUY010000163.1:0-6599 GCA_046753965.1 Phycisphaerae bacterium | reverse complement strand
ACGTTCGGTGGGGTTTTTGCCGGCGCGAACCGGATGGAACCATGTCTGCTTCTCCCGCTTCAGTTCCGGTCGGTCGACGCCGACGACTCTTCCAGCAGGATGCGCTCGTCGCCGACGCGTTTGGTGAAGCGCGTTCGGTCCAGGTGCTCCAGCAAGGGTTGGACGACGCGCCGGCTCAGGCCGAGGGCGTCCCGAACGTCGGCCAGTTTGAACTTCCTGCCGCCGGAACCCAGGGTCCGGACGGTCTGTTTGAAGCGATCCAGCGCATCGGCCGCGATGTAGCGCTGGGGGGCGAAATGGGTCAGGGCCGGTTCGATCTTCACCAGGTCGGCCAGCGCCTTGGCCCGGGGCCTGGACAGCGATCCGATCGTCTTCAGTTTCGGCCACTCCGGCGGATCGAACCCTGCGGCGGTGACTTCGGCCACGAGCTGCGCCATCAGCGCGGCATCCTCTTCCGACAGGGCCGGGCGAAAGGCGTGGTGCGTCACATAGGGTCCTCGGACGGCGATCAGCTCCCTCGAACGGAGCCGCTCGAACAACGGTCGTCCCAGACCCGGCGCCTGCGCCTCGATCCAGCCCACGAAGCGGTCTTTCGAGACGCCGGGCTCGGTCGGCCGGTTGGCGTGATGTCGCTCGAGGTAGGCGAGCGCGCGTCGTTCAATCGTCTCGATCGTGTCGCGGTGGACGGATCGCGTGCCGATGGCTGTCAGCAAGTCTTGCGCTTCCGATTGCTTCTGGAATTCGGCGACCTCACGCGGCTCGACACCGACCTCGCAGGCCAACCGTTCGACGCTGTAGGGTATAAACCCCGCGCGCCGGACGGCCTCACCGAAGCGGACAAACGGGTCGGGCGATTCCGCACGCCGCAGGGCCTCCAGCGTTCGAGGATCGTTCGGCCTGACGCGCGTTGAGCACGGCCGCAGGACCATGCCGCCACCGATGGTTGCGCTGGACGACTCGTTTCGCAAGATGAACCGTTGCCCGTAGGCCGCGACGACCGGCCGGACGAAGCGAAGCTGGACTGGCGTTTCCCTGCCCGGGGCGATGTGATCCGTGCCGATGGCGACGAGCATGGCCATCGCTTCCCAGGTGGCCATCGACACTCGCGCTCGGCGGTGTGAGGGAAATGGCTTGTCCAGTCGCCCCAAGAGCCGCACGCGGGCGTCGACGTACCGCGACTTCGTCAGGTAGCCCGGCGTGGCCAGCTCCATGCCCCGTTCGATCGCTTCGCGTTCGAGGCCGGTGAGGTTGAGCGCCGCCCGCTGGCCGCCGACCACGTCCCGGACGGCCTCACCGTGCGATTGGACCTCGCGGACCTTGCAGGCCCGGCCGGCGGGGTGCAGTTCCAACATCTCCCCTGGCGCGACCTTTCCGGAGAGGACCGAGCCCGTCACGACGGTTCCCCGCCCGCGAATGGGAAACACGCGATCGATCGCGAGCCTGAAGACCGCGCTTTCCGGGCGGGGGGGGAGGCCGCCGATCCGTTCCAGCAGGGCCGCGCGGAGTTCGTCGAGTCCCCGGCCCGTCTTGGCGGATGTCGCGACGAGCGGCCAGTCGCGGAGGGCCGTCGGGGCGAGGAGATCGCCGATTTCCGTCTCGACCTTTGCGACGCGGGTTTCGTGAACGGCGTCGGATTTCGTGATGGCCACGATGCCGGTATTCACGCCCAGCAGGTCCAGAATCTCGACGTGTTCTCGGGTTTGCGGCATCACTCCGTCGTCCGCCGCCACGACGAGGAGGCCCAGGTCAATGCCCGTTGCCCCCGCCACCATCGTTCGGATGAATCGCTCATGCCCCGGTACGTCGACAACGCCGATCTGGACGGGCTCGCCGGTGCCTTGAGGATCGGGCAGGCTCAACCGGGCGAAGCCGAGCACGATCGTCATGCCGCGGCTCTTCTCCTCGGGCAGGCGGTCCGGGTCCGTGCCGGTGAGTGCCTTGACCAGCGCGGACTTGCCGTGATCGATGTGTCCCGCCGTGCCTACGATGCAGAAGCGTCGCCCCATGGCCGTCACTCGGTTCCTCGCGTGGTGCCCCGGAATCGCGAAAGGGCAAGCAGGTCCATGCTAACGCGCCGCCCGCGGGTTTGATAGACGGGGCTCCCGATCGGGTAGCGGTTTACTCTAACTTGGGGGGCATCGGCCTCTGGCGGGTGCGCAAATGGAGAACGAGGATTTCGCGCGGGCGGGACGCCGATGCTCCCCCCAATGAACCACCACCTCCGATCGAATCCGGCGCTTTGACGCCTCGCCGCGCTGGTTGATATCATATCCAGCGGAGGGTGAAGTCCGAGTCACTTGCGGCCGCGCCAGCGGGTTCGTCCCGTCGGGCGGTTGCCGGTGGGGAAGACGTTTGCAAAGAGCAGCGGTCCGGGATTCTCTTCCGGCCGACCATGCTCTTTGCATTTTTTTGCGCGGCCCCACGCCGTTGACAAGCTGGGGCGCGCTCCGCACGATACCGGCCGTGGAATCGCGGTGGTTCATCCCGTTGTGCTTTGTCTTCTTCGCCGCCTTTGTCGCGGCGATGTGGTTCTACGTTTCGCATGTTGACGAGCCCGCCCCCGCGCCCGCCGTGCGTCCGGGTCTGCTCGCGGAGTCCGATCGCGCGGCTGCCAGCCGGGTGCAACGTCGGCCGACCGGCGAATCGACGATCGATCGAGAGGTGAGTCGCCCGCGGATGCGCGCGCCGCGCATCCGGCGAAGCCTCGAACGGCGATGGCGCGCCTGGCGGCAGAACGTCGCGCGACTGGCCGACTTGATCGACGCCCGCGCCCTGCGGCTGCGGAGCAACCTCGGCCGCGAGCCTGCGTGGCGGCTCGTTCGCGGGTGGTACGACCTGCACGCGGGACGGGCGGCGGCCGCCCTGCGGTCGTTTGACGGTGTCTTGCTCCGGCGGCCCGAGACGGCCGCCGCGCTCGCGGGGAAGGCCGCCGCCCTGGGCGATTTGAATCGCCGCCGAGACGCCGCCGCCGTGTACGCCCGGCTGATTCGGCTGGACCCTCGAAACGCGGCGGTCCGGTACAACTACGGCGTGTGCCTGACCCGTCTGGGTCGTCTCGGCGCGGCCGCGGAGCAGTTTCGCGAGACGGTCCGGCTCGACCCGCGGCATGTTCGCGCGTTCTACAACCTCGCCGGGCTTGCGCAGCGCGACGGCCGTCTTGCCGAGGCGCTGGCGGCGTGGCGGGCCTTCACGCGCCTTCAGCCGGATGTCGCCGGCGGGTGGTTCAATCTCGGCATCGTCCAGATGGACCTCGGCCAGCCCATCGAGGCGGCCCGATCTTTTTCCTACGCCGTGATCATCCATCCGGACGACGCGGACGCGTATGCCAACCTCGGCGCGGCCTATCTTCAGGCCCATGATCCGGAGGCGGCGCTGGCCGCGATGCGGATCGCCAACGATCTCGCCCCGTGCGACCCCGCCATCATGAAGACGCTCGTCGAGATTCATCGCGCCATCGCCCAGTGGCATGCGCCGGACGAAGCTTCACATCTCGCCAGCGCCGCGCTGCTGGAGGAGCAACTCGCGGCGATTGCCGAATCGCGCGAGGCCGCGCGTGAGCTTGTCGCCGGCGCCGAGTCCGACGATTCGCCGTGAAGTCGCGGGCCGTGCTTCGCCGATTCCAACCGTCTGTGGGGCGTCCGCCGGTTGCGGTGACGCGAGCGGGGCGGTATCTTCGTGGCCGCCATGCGGTTCGTGACCCGATTAACCTGCATCGTCTGCGGTGAAACTGCCCCCGCGCCCGTCTCGGCCGGCACGTGCCCGAATTGCGGCGACGGCTTCGCCGTCCTCGATGTCGAGTACAACCTGGAGAAGGTCGCCAAGAGCATGACGGCCGAGGCACTGGAGGCGCGTCCGCGGACGCATTGGCGCTATCACGAACTGCTGCCCGTCGAGCCCGATGAGGCCGCCTTCAGTTGGCCCGTCGGCTGGACGCCGATCGTCGAGGCCCCGCGTCTGGCGGAATGGGCGGGCGTCTGTCGCCTGCGTATTAAAGACGACGGTCGAAACCCGACGGCCAGCTTCAAGGACCGGGCCTCCAGCGTCGGTGTGCTGCACGCGTTGCAGGCCGGGGCGGACCGCATCGCCTGTGCATCGACCGGCAACGCCGCCAGCAGTCTGGCGGGCTACGCTGCGATGGCCGCCCTGCCCGCGACGATCTTCGTGCCGCAGCGGGCCCCCGAGCCCAAGGTCGCCCAACTGCTCATCTATGGGGCCGACGTCCGCCGCGTCCGAGGCAGCTATGCCCAGGCCTACGACCTTTGCACGGCGGAGTGCGACAACCACGGATGGTACAACCGCAACTGCGCAATCAACCCCTACCTCGTCGAGGGCAAGAAGACCTGCGGCCTGGAGATCGCCGAGCAGACCGCCGGTCGCGAACCCGACTGGGTCGCCGTCAGCGTCGGCGATGGCTGCACGATCGCCGGCGTGGCCAAGGGACTGATGCAGATGTACGAACTCGGCGTCATCACCCGCGTCCCCCGCATCCTCGGCGTCCAGGCGACGGGCATGGACCCCATCGCCCGAGCGTTTGAGACCGGCGAACTGCCGCCGGACTTCTCGGGCCAGACCCTCGCCGACAGCATCGACGTCCCCGTCCCCCGCAACTGGCGCAAGGCGATCAAGTACGTCAAGGCCGCCAACGGCGCCTTCGTCCGCGTCAGCGACGAGGAGATCACCGAAGCCCTGAAGGCCGCCGGCCGCCTCGCGGGGATCTTCGCCGAACCCGCCGCCGCAGCAGCCATCGCCGGGGTCAAACGGGCGGTCGCCGATGGCCTCCTCGCCAAGCACGAAGACGCCCTCGCCGTGGTCACCGGCAACGGGCTGAAGGACATCAAGACGGCAATGGAAATTTCCGGGGAGCCGACGGAGGTGGAGCCGCTGGGCGAGCCACAAGCTTCCTGTGAGATGAATGACAAGCAGAGCAAAGCCGGCTGAAGCCCGGCTTGATAAGAAACATGGTGGCCTGTTGACCCCCCACTGAAGTGGGGGGCAAACAGAGAAGAAGAAGCCGGCTGAAGTCCGGCTGGTGAGGGATCTTGTGGGCTGCTTTCCTGTATCTGCCTTTCCTGTGGTCGCCTTTCCTGTGATCGGCTTTCCTGTGATCGGCTTCCTTGTGGCCGGCTTCCAGCCGGCCCGTGTTTGCCACCGACTTTAGTCGGTGGTATAAGGGCCATTACCCCCAAAACCAGCCGGCTTCAGCCGGGCTTTTAGCTGGGTGACACAGAAGCCATGAGCAGCCATGTCTACCATGAAATCTTCCTCCACCTGAACTGGCACACCAAAGGCGATGCACCGATTCTGAAGGGTGAGGTCGAATCCCACACCCACGAAGTCATCCGATCCAAGTGTCGCGAACTCAAGGGGGTCTCTTGCCACGCCATCGGTGGCACGGACACGCATGTCCACCTCGTCGTCAGCATCGAACCCTTCGTCACTGTGAGCGAGATAGTCCAGGAGTTGAAGGGGTCCTCCGCCTACCAGGTGAATCGCGAGATCAATAGTAAGTTGCTTCAATGGCAACGCGGCTATGGTGTCGTCAGCTTCGGCAAACGGAACCTTGAATGGGTTCGGGACTACATTGCCCGTCAGCGCGAGCATCATGCTCAAGATCAAGTAATCGAAAGTCTTGAACTATGCGACGAGTGTATTCGGGCTGAGAGAACAGGGAAATGAAGCCGGCTGAAGCCCGGCTTGCGGGGGATCCTGTGGGCCTGCGTTCCCCCCACTGAAGTGGGGGGCAAACGAAAGAAGAAGAAGCCGGCTGAAGGCCGGCTTCCATTGGGCCGGCTTCCATTGGGCCGGCTTCCAGCCGGCCGGTGTTTGCCACCGACTTTAGTCGGTGGTACAAGCGCGGCTTTCTTTCAACATCAGCCGGCTTCAGCCGGGCTTTCGAAAGCTCGCCGACCAGACATGAACTAGGCTTAGCGCACCCATCATGCCCATAGACGAAGCAATCCTGGAAAAGACCATCCAACTCTGCCGCGAGCGCGGCATCATCATCCCCACTTTCGCCCAACTGCGCGATCCGTCGCTCATCCCTGACGACGTCAAGGCGCGACTCAAGACCGTCGGACTCTGGGATGTCGATCCCGTCAACCTCTTCCGCATCACCTGGAAGAACGAGCCGGTCGAGACTGGCGGGCTGTTCAACGCCGGCAACTGGATCGAGTTCCCCCCTGCCCTGACAGGCACCGGCGCGCGGATTGTCGGTCTGGTCGGGAAGTGGTTTCCGACCGGGGCGCACAAGGTGGGCGCGGCCTTCGGCTGCATCGTCCCCCGCCTCGTCACCGGTCAGTTCGACCCCACGGCGCAGAAGGCCGTCTGGCCGAGCACCGGCAACTACTGCCGCGGCGGGGCCTTCGACTGCGCCCTGCTCGGCTGTCATGCGGTGGGTATCCTCCCCGAGGAGATGAGCCCCGAACGGTTCGAGTGGCTCCGCGAGATCGGCGCCGAGGTGATCGCCACGCCGGGCTGCGAGTCCAACGTCAAGGAGATCTACGACAAGTGCTGGGAGATCCGCCGCACCCGCCCCGACTGCGTCATCTTCAACCAGTTCGAGGAGTTCGGCAACGCCGTCTGGCACTACCACACGACCG
>JBHHUY010000162.1:0-6616 GCA_046753965.1 Phycisphaerae bacterium | reverse complement strand
GTCGCCGCCGGGTTGGAGTCGCCCCTCCTCGGCGAAGATCACATCCTCGGGCAGGTTCGCGACGCATTCCTGAAGGCGACCGACGCGAAGCGCGTCGGGCCCATCCTCTCCGCGCTCTTCCGATCGGCCATCCATGCCGGAAGACGTGTCCGCCACGAGACACCGATTTCTCGCCTGGCCCGATCGTACGTCGATCGCGCGGCAGACCTGTTGGAAGAGCAACCCTGCCCGGCACTAAACGTGATCATCCTCGGTGCCGGCACCCTGGCGCGAGACATGGCGAGCCGTCTCGCGGCCGGGGGCCGGCGTCGAATCCGAATCCTCAGCCGACACCTCCGCCGCGCCGCGAGCCTCGCGGCGGAACTCGGCTGCGAGGCCCACCCCTTCGAGGATCTGCGGGTCCTCCTCGACGGTGCCGACGCGATCATCGCATGCACCTCATCCCCCCGTTATCTCATCGAAACCCCCATGCTCAACGGCCGGAGCCGTCCCCTGGCGATCATCGACCTGGGCATGCCGCGGAATGTCGATCCCGATGCCGCGCGCCGGCCCGGGGTGTCGTTGACCGCGCTCGATGATTTCACCGACCACGGCCGCGTCCACGCCAGGATCATCGACGCCGCCGGGAGGATCATCGAGCAGGAACTGGACCGCTTCCTGAGATGGAACAGCGCCCGGCGGGCCGCGCCGGTCATCACCCGCCTGCGCGCCCTTGCCGACGGTCTCGATCCCGAATCAGCCCGCCGGATGAAACGCGCCGTACACCAGACTATCCAGCACCTCCACGAAGGAACCGCGGCATGATCCCATTCGCGCAACGCGCCGTAGGGCAGGTCGGGCACGAAGTCGATGGACCGCCCCCTGAATCCACAATCCGTCCCGGCGCGCCGGGCCAATCCGCGATCCTTCTTGCCGCCCACGGCGCCGGCGACGGCTCGCCCACCAACGATCTCATCCGCGATCTTGCCCGCCGCATCCGGGCCCTGCACCTGTTCGACAGCGTCACCTGTGCATTCCACCTCGGCCGGCCCCCGTTCGACACCGCGCTTGACGACATCATCGCCGATCGCGTCATTGTCGTCCCCGTCATGACCGCCGACGGCTACTTCTGCGGCGACATGCTCCCGCGCGGGCTGGTGGCCAACGCTCGCATCGAAGAAGTGGATCTCACCCTCACCCCGCCGGTCGGCGTCCATCCCGCCATCGCCGGGATCGTATTAAGACGGGCCGAGAATATCCTGAGCCGTTTCGATCTCGATCCCGCCGAGACCGTCCTGATCGTCGTCGGTCACGGCACGCGCCGCATCCGGCAGAGCATCGAATCGACACACACCCTCCGTGACGCCATCCGCCGCCACGTGCAGGAGCAGCAACAATCCGAAATTCGTCCCGGAGTGCCGGGACTGTCCCCAATCCGAATCGCCGCCGTCGAGGCCGCCTTTCTTGACGCGGAACCGGGCGTCGAGTTCATCCCGGAAACAATCCCCCGGCGCAACCTGATCGTCATCCCGTTCCTGATCGGCGGCGGCCGTCACGCCACCCACGACCTGCCGGTGCGATTGGGCCTCGAGCCGTTTCCGCCCGGCGCATCGTGCGTCACCGGCCGTCGAGGTGATCGCTTCATCGCCTGTACCGATCCGATCGGCGCCGATCCGGCCCTCCTCGACATCATCCTCGACCTCGCCGCGGCGGGGAGGCCTGGCCAGGCATTGAAGACGACCCAGCGGGAGTCCGATTACGGCCATGGCCTCCGATCCCCGAGCGCACAATCAGAGCCGCGCCCGTCAGGAAGCGGTCAGCGTTCAACTGCCCGACACCCTCCCCCAATCCGAAATCCGTGCTGTGGCGCCGGTTTCCAACCGGTCGCCGCGCCGCTCCGCCTCGGCACCCGCGGCAGTGCCCTGGCCCTCTGGCAGGCCCGGCACGTCGCCGAGAAACTCCGCGCCCGCGGCTACGGCATCGACATCATCGAGATTTGCACCACCGGCGATCGCGACCGCGTGCGGCCCATCCAGCAACTCGGCGGGGCCGCGCCGTTCGCCGACGACATCGAGTCCGCCCTTCGTAACCATGAGATCGACCTCGCCGTTCACAGCCTCAAGGACCTGTCGGCCCGACCACCCGACGACCTGGCGATCGCCGCGATCCTCCGGCGCGGCGATGCGAGAGAGACGCTTGTCTCCAGAAACCATCTGCGTCTCGCCGATCTTCCACCCGGCGCACGCGTCGGCACGAGCAGCCCCCGCCGCGCCGCCCAGGTTCGTCTGCTGCGGCCCGATCTGCACATCGCGCCGATCCGCGGGCCGGTCGATGACCGGGTTCGGCAGGTCCGGCGTGGCGACTATGACGCCGCCATCCTCGCCGCCGCCGGTCTTCAGCGCCTGGGTCTGCACGGCGAAATCGCCGAGTTCTTTCCGCTTGAACGGTTCGTCCCCGCCCCGGCACAGGCCGCCCTGGCCGTCCAGGCCCGCAAGGACGACGCCGACACGATCGATCTGCTTGCCGCGCTCGATCATGCGGCCACGCGGCGGGCGGTCACGGCGGAACTGGCATTTCTGCGGCCGTTCGCCGCGGCCGGCCCCGCCGCGGCCGCCCATGCGACGGTAGAAGATGACATTCGTCTTCACGCTCGCCTGCTCTCATCGTCCGGCTCGATCCTCTGGGAGGCCGTGCTCGCAGGAGACGATCCCCTCGTTTCGGCGGGCAATCGTTTCCCCCACATCTTTAGAACGGGAGCGGCATGAACACGCCCGGCCTCGTCCAGCTCGTCGGCGCCGGGCCCGGTGATCCCGGCCTCATCACCGTCCGGGGTCGCGACTGCCTCCGCGCCGCGGACGTCGTTCTTTACGATCGTCTCATTCCATTCGAACTCCTCGCCGAAACGCGGGACGAGGCCGTGCTGATCGACGTCGGCAAGGCTCCCGGCTGCGCTCCCTTGAGCCAGGAGACAATCAACGAGCGCATCATCGAGCACGCGCGGCGCGGAAGAAACGTCGTTCGTCTCAAGGGCGGCGATCCCTTTGTTTTCGGCCGAGGCGGCGAGGAACTCGACGCCTGTCGCGCCGCGGGCATTGATTGCGTCGTCGTTCCCGGGGTCACCAGCGCAGTCGCCGTCCCCGCGTCCGCCGGCATCCCCCTCACCCGTCGCGGAACGGCCCGCGCCTTCGCCGTCATCACCGGCCACGTCGAGGACGAATTCGGCGCCCCCGCGCACGATTACGAGGCCCTCGCCCATATTGACACAATTGTTATCCTCATGGGCCACGCCCGCCTGCGTGCGATCGCCGGCGCCCTGATCGCCGCCGGCCGCGACCCCGAGACTCCCGCCGCGATGATCGCCTCCGGCACCACACCGCGCCGATTTGTGGTTTCCGCCACGCTTGCCACCCTCGCAGACGAGGCCGATCGCGCCGAACTGCTCCCCCCCGCCATCACCGTCATCGGCGAGACCGCCGCCCGCGCCGAACCGAACCTCGGCATACCGACAAGCGCCCCCACTCACCGACCGCTCGAGGGCCGCCGCGTCGTCGTGACGCAGTCAACCTCGACATCCGGCGAATTGAACCACCGCCTGATCGAGGCCGGGGCCGGGGTGGTCCACTGCCCGCTTATTTGCATCCACTATCCCGAATCGGGGCGCGATTTCCAGCAGGCAATCGAACGGCTGCCGCACATGGATTGCACCGTCTTCACCTCCATCCATGGCGTCCGGGGTTTCTGGAAAGGCCTCCGCTCGCTGGGACGGGACGCCCGCGCCCTCGGGCCCTGCCAGATCGCCGCCCTCGGCCGTGGCACCGCCCGTGAACTGGAGCGGTACGGTCTGATGGTCGATCTCATACCGGAATCGGCCACGGCGGAATCCCTGTGCAGATCCCTGTGTGAATATGACATGTTTCCCAAGCTGAGCCATGATCCCTGGACGCATGTCGAAGGCCAATCGAGCTCCGAGCCTCGGCCCGCCTTCAAGGTGTTCTTTCCTCACGGCAATCGCGCCCTGCCGACGCTCGCCGCCGGGCTCCGCGCCGCC
Source organism: Phycisphaerae bacterium (assembly GCA_046753965.1). GTDB lineage: Bacteria > Planctomycetota > Phycisphaerae > UBA1845 > UTPLA1 > JBHHUY01. Next base: position 2,589 of record JBHHUY010000162.1, on the reverse strand, counting down.
GGGGCGGAGGTTATCGAGTCGATTGTCTATCACACGGAGGAGGCGCATCCCCATCCCGCCGCACTGGCGAACCTACGCACCGGCGCCGACGCCATCCTCTTCTGCAGCCCTTCCGCCGTAGAGCGGTTCGCACGGCTCGATCTCGATCTGTCCGACGTCGCCATCGGATGCATCGGCCCGACGACCGCCACGGCCGCCCGGGACCTCGGGCTGACGGTCCACGTCGAACCGGTCGACCCCGGATCGGCCGATCTCGTCTCCGTCCTCGAAGACTATTTCCGCAGTCCGAAAGCGAACCCATGACCCATCTCCCCCGACGCCTGCGACGCCTGCGGAAAAGCGAAACCCTCCGCTCCATGGTCCGCGAGACTCGTCTCGCATCGGAAGACTTCGTCCATCCGCTCTTCGTCGTCGAAGATCCCGCCGAGGCCGGGCCGGTCGCATCCATGCCCGGCGTCTTTCGCCACAGTGTCGACGACCTTCCGAGGGAACTCGAATCCATCGCCGGCCTCGGGATCCCCGCCGTCATCCTTTTCGGCATTCCCCGCGACAAGGACGCCGCCGGGGCGCAGGCCTACGCGCCCGACGGCGTCATCCCCCGGGCCATTCGCCGCATCCGGGAGACTCGCCCCGACCTGGTCATCCTTGCCGATGTGTGTCTCTGCGAATACACCGACCACGGCCATTGCGGGCTGCTCCGCGGCGCGTCCGTGGACAACGACGCGACGCTCGACGTGCTCGGCCGCACGGCGACGGCCTACGCCGCCGCCGGCGCGGATCTGGTCGCCCCCAGCGGGATGATGGACGGCATGGTCGCGGCGATCCGCTCGGCGCTGGACACGGCCTCGCATACAGACGTTGGTATTCTTTCCTACGCCGTCAAGTATGCCTCAGCCTTCTATGGCCCCTTTCGCGACGCCGCCGAGTGCGCGCCGCGGTTCGGAGATCGGCGGGCCTATCAGATGGACCCGGCCAACGGCCGCGAGGCCCTCGCCGAGGCCGAGCTCGACCTCGCCGAGGGCGCCGACATCCTCATGGTCAAACCGGCGATGCCCTATCTCGACGTCGTGGGAAGGCTGCGCGAAAAATTCCCGCAGGCCCCCCTCGCCGCCTACCAGGTCAGCGGCGAGTATGCCATGATCAAGGCCGCCGCCGCCAATGGCTGGCTCGACGAACGGGCCGTTGCCCTCGAAGCCCTCACCGCGATCAAGCGGGCAGGCGCCGATATGATTCTCACCTATCATGCCAAGGATGCCGCTGGTTGGCTTCGCAAAGCGTAAGCGCGTGTTTGAGAAGGCGAATAAAGATCAGAGTAGCGATCGTAAGGATCAGAGCCGCGACCGTAAGGGAGCGGTCGGCTTTGAATTGCTACAATAGTACAGTCGTCATCAGAGCGACAAAAAGTGATGACCCAGATGTATATGGAATCGTTTTACGAGGGTGCGCACCGACCGCTCCCTTACGGTCGCGGCTCTGATCGGGTGCGGCTCTGATGGGGCGCTGCCCTTTGTTATGCATCTCGTGATGAATTTTGGATAACGCCCCATGTCTGAATACGAACAGTCGGATTTCAACTTCGCCGGGTCGTGTCGGCTCTTCGACGAGGCCCTGTCGCTCCTGCCCGGCGGCGTCAACTCACCCGTCCGGGCCTTCCGCGCCGTCGGCGGCACTCCCCGCTTCATCCAGTCGGCCTCCGGTTGCCGCCTGACCGACGTCGACGGCAACCATTACATCGACTACGTCGGCTCCTGGGGTGCGATGATCGCCGGTCACGCCGCCCCCCCCGTCATCGAGGCCGTCGTCCCCGCATTTCAACGTGGTACCAGCTTCGGCACCCCGACCCCGCTCGAGCTCGATCTCGCCCGCGAAATCGTCGCCCGTGTTCCCTCGGTCGAGCGGGTCCGCATGGTCAACTCCGGCACCGAGGCCCTCATGTCCGCCGTCCGGCTTGCCCGCGCTGCCACCGGTCGCGACGGCCTTGTCAAGTTCGCCGGTTGTTACCACGGCCACGCCGACCCGCTCCTCGTCCGGGCCGGCTCCGGCGTCGCCACCTTCGGCCTCCCCGATTCGCCCGGCATCCCGCGCGAGACCGTCGCCAAAACTTATACCGCCGTCTTCAACGATCCCGATTCCGTCCGGTCCGTCTTCGATCGCGCCGGATCCGAGATCGCCGCCCTCCTCGTCGAACCCGTCGCGGGCAACATGGGCGTCATCTCCCCGGAGGACGGATTTCTCGCGTCTCTCCGCGAGATCACCCGTGACAGCGGTGCGTTGCTCATCTTCGACGAGGTGATGACCGGTTTTCGTATCGCTCGCGGCGGCGCCCAGACGCGCTACGGCGTCACGCCCGACCTCACCACCTTCGGCAAGATCATCGGCGGCGGCCTGCCCGTCGGGGCCTACGGCGGACCGGCCGCCCTGATGGACCGCGTCGCCCCCGCCGGCGATGTGTACCAGGCCGGCACCCTCTCGGGCAATCCTCTCGCGATGGCCGCCGGTCTGGCTACCCTCCGCCTGCTCGATGACGATGCATACGCCCGTCTGGAATCACGCTCCGCCCGGCTCGATGAGGGCCTCCGCCGCTCGCTC
>JBHHUY010000161.1:0-6693 GCA_046753965.1 Phycisphaerae bacterium | reverse complement strand
CCGGCACCGCCATGATCGCCCCGGTGCCGTAAGACATCAGCACATAGTCGGCCACCCAGATCGGGATCCGCTCGCCGCTGACCGGGTTCAAGGCGAACGCGCCGGTATCGACGCCCGTCTTGGTCTTGGTATCCGCCGTGCGATCCAGATCGGAACGATTCGCGGCCGCCGCGCAGTAGGCCCGGACGGCCTCCCGCCTGTCGGCCGTCGTGATCCGCTCGACCAGCGGATGCTCCGGCGCGAGCACCATGTAGGTCGCGCCGAACAGCGTGTCGGGACGCGTGGTGAACACGTCGATCGCATCGTCCGTCCCGTCGATCGCGAACCGAACCTGGGCGCCTTCGCTGCGGCCGATCCAGTTCCGTTGCATCAGCTTGACCGACTCGGGCCAGTCCAGATCAACCAGGTCCTTCTCCAGTCGATCGGCATACTTCGTGATCCGCAGCATCCACTGCCGCATCGGCCGGCGATAGACCGGATGATTGCCCCGGTCGCTCCGACCTTCGTTCGTGACTTCCTCGTTCGAGAGCACGGTGCCGAGCGCCGGGCACCAGTTGACCGGCACCTCGGCCAGGTAGGCCAACCGGCGCGAATCGACGTAGGTGCGGACCGCCGCCTCACCCTCGGCTGAAACCTCGGGCGGAATCCGCAGCTCGCCGATCGGCCGCGCCTTCTGGGCGTCGTCGTCGAACCAACTGTTGAAGAGTTTCAGAAAGATCCACTGCGTCCAGCGGTAGTAGGACGGGTCTGTCGTCGAGAGTTCCCGATCCCAGTCGTAGCTGAAGCCGAGCATCTGCAACTGCTCGCGGAAGCGATCGATGTTCCGCGCCGTCGTGACCGCGGGATGCTGCCGGGTCTCGACGGCGTGCTGCTCGGCCGGCAGGCCGAAGGCATCCCAGCCCATCGGGTGCAGCACCTGGTAGCCGCACATCCGCCGATACCGTGCGACGATGTCGGTCGCGGTGTAGCCTTCCGGATGGCCGACGTGTAAGCCCGCCCCGCTCGGATAGGGGAACATGTCCAGGACGTAGTACTTCGGCTTGCGTGGATCAAAGCCCGCCTCACCCGGATTCGGCGTTCTGAAGGTCTTGTGCCGGGCCCACCAGGCCTGCCACCTGGGCTCGATCTCATGAGGAGCGTATTCGCCACACATCGGTGTTCACCTGTCCCCGGCGCCCCCGTGGGCAGCCTCACATCCGCCGAAACCCCGCAGTGTATGACGCCGGCCGGTTCCGGCCAAACATCGGCCCGCGGCGGCGCTGGCTTGCAACCGTCCGAATCCGCAGCCGAATGGCGTGGAGAGAACGAACATTATCGGACCGTGACGCCGTGGGGCGAGCCACCGCCTCTCTCGCGAGGCGATGGCGCGGGAAGTCACGCCGGATCGTCGCCCGCTGCAGGCTCTACCCGACATGCGACGGAAACCGGCAGCGATGTTTCAGAACGTCAACCCGCCCGCACAGGCGGCCCCAGGCGAAAACGCGGGGAAATGGCGCGAGCCGTTCATAACTCATTGAGCAGGAAAGACTTGCTCATTGCTTCACCGGACGCCTAGCACATCGTTTCACAGGCACGCGGGTTGCTCATCTCTCCCCCCGGATTCGAGGCAGGGGAGCCCGAAACGCGGATGCCGCGTGGGTTCGCCCGGTGATTCCTGGGAGGAGTCGGCGTCCGCGAAAGGAGCAACCCGATGGACGAACGCACGTTTCACATGAGTCTGACCGAATTGCTTAACGAGATGGGGGCGCTGCCCGAGCCCGAACGCACCAAGCTCGAAACCCTGGCCAAGAAGACCAAGCAGCGGCACGACAAGCTGAAAGAGACCGTCGGCAATCTCCAGGATTCGATCGATTACCTGCGGTTGTCGATCAAGTACCTGCTCTTTGATCTCGAGGCGACACGACGAGAGAACAACTACCTGCGAAAGATCCTCGAGGAAAAACCGGACCTCTGACCCCCGAGGTCCCGGCCTCCGCGGAGACCGGGGTATCGGGCCGAAGCCGATTGCGCGATTCCACCTGCAAGACCCTTCGCGCCGCATGGGAGAGTTTGGCGCGAGGCCGCGAGTTTCGGGGGGAACTCCAGCGGACCGCGGGGGAATCGCATCCCAAGATGAACCCGTCCGATTCGCTCTCGGGCGGGATGTCAGCTTGGAGGGGAGGGGAGAAGCGCAGGCGCGACCAAGCGTCTGCGCTTTCTCCTTAGAATGCGTCCTGAAAGCCCGGTGGCACCGCCGTCTCGGCGGTGCGGACACGGGCGGGACGCCCGTGCCACAACGGTTTCAGGAGGCATCTCATTGGCTGAGACGGCACCCGGCGCCGCGCAGGAGTCGCGGACACCCGGACTCACTTGCCAAGGCTCCGCCGCGCGATGACGATGCGGCATCATGCCGCACCGCATCAAACTGGCTCTGTTGATCCTGGTCGTGGCGGCCAATCTCGGCGCGACCCTGCTTTTCTCTGGCGCCGGGCCGGTCCCGCCCTCTTCTCGCACCGGCGAAGCGGCCTGGGATCCCTTTCTCATGTCGGTCGCCGATCACCTGACCGTGCCGATCCCCACACGCGGCATCGTTGATGTGCGAGACGTCGTGCTGCCGGCCGCCCTGGGACTCGGCCTGCTGCTCGTCGCCGCGTGCGCCGCCTTCGGCGCTCGCGTCGAACGCCCGCGCGAACCTTCATCGACACACTGCGTGAATCCCGCCGAGCGCTGGATTCTTGCCACGGGCGGCTGCGTGTGCTTCATCGCGATGCTCTCCGCGCTGGCCAACGCCTCGTGGGCGCTGTCGTGGGGGTGGATCGCGCGCTTTCTCGCGGGGTTCGGCTGGGCAATCCTCATTGCGCGCGCCTTCTCTCGCGACCATGTGCGCCAGGCCCTGACCGCGCTGATGGGATTGGCCCTGATCAGCCTGCTCCTGGCCCTCGCCCACCGGGCCGATCGCCGTCTCGCGTACTTCCAGTTCCCCATTGGCCCCGTCACGCCGACGGCCGCCCTCGCGTCGCTGTGGGCGGCGCTCGGTGTATCTTTTGCCGCCGCGGCCGCGTTCCATCGCCGCGCGAACATGCGAGCCGGCTTCTTCCTCGCCGTCGGGCTGCTCAGCATGTATGTCCTGCATCAGACCGGCCGGCGAGGCCCCGCGCTCGGATTCTGCGCTGCCGCCGTCCTGGCCGGAGCCCTATTGGTCTCGAGTCTCTTCCGTGGTCGTCGCGTGCGGTTCGCGACCCTGGGTGTCTCAACGGCCTTCGTCCTCGCCGCGTCGGCCTACGTCATCATCCAGGCGCGCAGCGGAGACCGGACCCGGTCGGGGCCGATTGCCCTTCGGATCGCCTATTGGAAGACCTCGGCCCGGCTGATCCGAGACCAACCCTCGCTCGGCGCCGGGCCCGACAGGTTCATCGTCCGGATGACAAACGCCCTCGCGCCCCGGCGGGCGGAGGCGCCGTCGTTCTATCACGGGAACATCGACGCCTACGCCCACAACGAGTGGATCCAGGCCGCCGTCGAACTGGGGATTCCCGGCGCGATGTTCTACCTCGCCCTCCCGCTCGGTGTGCTCTGGATCGTCCGGCGCCGCGTCTTCCTGGGCGCGCCCCGCACCGGAACCGACGACGGTGAATCGTCCGACGCGGAACCGGATGTCGCCGTGCGCGCGACGACCCTCGCGCTTGTGGTCGGCCTGATCGACATCCTTCTCATCGAATCGTCCAACATCACTCTGCGGACGCCGATCATGCCGGTCTGGTACTGGACCCTGCTCGGCCTCGCGGCGGCGATGTGCGACCGATCCGAGCCCACACCCGCCGGTCGAATCTCCGACACATGGATGCGCCTGCCAAGGTCGATTCGAGCGGGCGCGGCGCTCGCAGGCACGATAACGTGCTTCGCCGCTGTGTTTCTCGACATGACCGCATCCGTGGCCGACGCCGATCCCGGCGCAGGACCCAGAGATCGCCTCGCCTATCGACTCTACGCGGAGCGCGCCATCGGCCAGTGGGATCGTGCAGCGCAGCGCGCAGCCGCCGTTGCCCGAGCCCGCCCCGATGCGGAACGAATCAACGATGCCGTCGCCCGCTGGCGCGAGATGTACACGCTGCTGCCCGGCTGGGGCGACACGCCGGCCCGCTATGCCCGTGCGCTGCTTCAGGCCGGTCAATCGGCCGAGGCGAAGATCGTGCTCGAGCGCGCCCTGGGCCCGGAGTTGAACGCCTGCGAGCCGGGGGCCAATGTGCTCTATGCGACGCACTTCGCCGAAGATGCGGCCGAGAAGCTCCGCTGCGTGCAGCGGGCCCTGCGCCACGGGGCAATGACGCAGCCGCTCAAGCGGATCCTGACGGACATCGCGGCCGACCCCGCAACAACGGCCATCCTGCGAGAAAAGCTGCCCGCCGCGCGACGGACCGCATCCGACCCGGACGCCGCCCGCGCAGCCGGCGGTGACCTGGAATTGCTTCGGATCCATGCTTTTCTGCGGTTCGCCGCCGGGCAGACCGACGAAGCCATTGCGGACCAGCGCCTGGCGGCGGCGATCTGCGCGCATCTGGAAAAGACAAGCGACTATTTCCGGCGCGGTGCCGAGGCGGAGACGGACATCTTCTTCACGCTGGCCCGGATGCTCTATGAAGCGGACCCCGCGAACTACGAGGCCGCCTACGGAGCCATCGTCGCCGCCGAGCGCTATGCCGTACTCGGCATCCGTCACGAGCGCGTCCCCGATCCGAAGCCCGAGTACGGCTTTGTGGTCGGGGAAGTCGTGCCCGCCGAGTTTCCGGCGCGGCTGCGCCCGCTGTGGCGGTTCTCCGCCCTGCTGAAGGTCGTGTCGAACCACACGGCCTTCCTCGACATGCGGCTTTACTGGAGCCTGCCGACCGCCCAATGGCAAGACCCCGCCGCCTTGAAGCGCGAGCTTGCCCGCGTCTATCGCCGGGCGTATGAAGACCTCAGTCGGCTTCCCCCCGAGAAGCGGCCCGGCCACTACGACGCCTTGCGGAAGACGGCCCGTCGCTTCTCGCCGCATGCCGGTGCACCGTGAAGCCGCCTCGAAAGCACCGTGGCTCCGGCTATGCTATCCGGCCGGTACCACTGGAGGGCGAACTGCCCGTGCCACAGGTCGATGACCACCGCACGCTGCGGCGGCTCGATCGAAAGGAGACCCGCTCATCATGATGCATGTGACCTTTCGCGGCGCCGCGCGAGAAGTGACCGGCTCGATGCACTTGATCGAAGCCGACGGAATGCAGGTCGCGCTGGACTGCGGTCTCTTCCAGGGCCGACGCGCCGAGGCGACAAAGAAGAACCGGCACTTTCCGTTTGACGGCGCTGCGCTTCACGCAGTCGTGCTGTCACACGCGCATCTCGACCACTGTGGCCGACTGCCGCTGCTCGTGCGCCACGGGTTCGCCGGGCCGATCTATGCCACGCCGGCGACACGGGACCTCTGCGCGCTGCTCCTCGCCGACTCGGCGCACATTCAGGAGGAAGACGCGAAATACCTGAACAAGAAACGTGCGCGAAAAGGCGAACCGCCGATCGCGCCGCTCTATGACGAAGAAGACGCCGCCCGGGCACTCGCGCGGTTCCACACCGTCTCCGAGGGACAGACCTTCTGGGTGACAAAGCGGCTCAAGGCGAGCTTTCACCACACCGGACACATGTTGGGCGCGTCGATGGTCGAACTCGAATACGCACCGCCCGGCGGCGGCCCGGCCGTGCGGCTGCTCTTCACGGGAGACGTAGGCCGATTCAACCTCCCGATTCTCCGAGACCCGACGCCGCTGCCCGAGTGCGACTATCTCATCACCGAAAGCACCTACGGCGGCCGGCTGCATCCGCCGACCGCGGACCTGAAGGAACTGCTCGCTGAAGCCGTCAATGGAACGATCGAGCGCGGCGGCAGGGTGATCATCCCCGCGTTCAGCGTCGGGCGAACCCAGGTGATCGTCTACTTCCTGCACCAGCTTCAGGCCGAAGGACGCATTCCCTGCATCCCAACCTACGTCGACAGCCCGCTGGCGGTCAACGCCACCGAGGTGTTTCGACTCCATCCCGAGCTCTTCGATCGAGACGCGCGCCGCTTTCAGCGAAAGACCGGCGACATCCTCGGCTCATCCTGTTGCACCTACATCCGCGACGTGGAGGAGAGCAAGCGAATCAACCGGCGGCGCAGGCCGTGCATCATCATTTCCGCCAGCGGTATGTGCGAGGCCGGTCGCATCCTGCACCACTTGAAGAACAACATCGGCAAGGAAAAGAACACTGTCATCATCGTCGGGTTTCAGGCCGCCCACACACTCGGCCGGCGCATCGTCGAGCGACAGAAGGAAGTCCGCATCTTCGGCCGGACCTACAAACTCAAGGCCCGCGTCGTCGTGCTCAACGGCTTCAGCGCACACGCCGATCGCGACGAATTGCACCGCCTGCTCGATCCGATCGCCGCACGATGCCGGCGGGCCTTCCTTGTCCACGGTGAAGAGGACCAGATGGAAGCGCTCCGCCGTTCGATGCGCGGCCGCGGCTTCCGCAAGATTGAAATGCCCGAGCCCGGCCGCCGGTTCAGCCTCAACGGTGCGTCACGCGCCGGCGCTCGATGAATGACATCCGGTGTCGGGCGGGGCGGATGTGGCGTGATGCCTCCGGCGGACGTGCTTCATGTCAGGGCACGTGCCCTGTCGACGGCACGAACGCCGGCCGCTTTCGATC
>JBHHUY010000160.1:0-6696 GCA_046753965.1 Phycisphaerae bacterium | reverse complement strand
CGCTGATGTCGAGGCGCACGACGTGCTCTGCTGCATCGCGACCCGCGCGTTGCAGGAGGAAACCGATCGATTCAGGTTTCCCAGCGACCAGTTCTATCTGAAGTCACCCGACGAAATGGCCGGGCTGTTCCCCAACCTGCCTGAATCAATGTCGAACGCCGTTTCCATCGCCGAGCGGTGCAACGTCGAGTTGGACTTCGGCAAGCGCCATACGCCGGTCTATCACCCACCCGAAGAGAAGACGCCCGACGCATACCTCCGCGAACTGGTCTACCTGGGCGCACAGGACCGCTACGAGACCGTCACCGACGAGATTCGCGAACGGATCGACTACGAGTTGGAAGTCATTCAAAGCAAAGGCTTTTCGAGCTACTTCCTGATCTGTTGGGACTTCGTCCACTACGCGCGAGACCACGGCATCCCCTGCGCCGCGCGCGGCAGCGGCTGCTCTTCCGTCGTCGCCTATTGTCTGTATCTCTCACAGCCCGACCCGATCCACTACGGCCTCTACTTCGAGCGCTTCATGGACCCCGACCGGGACGAGATGCCGGACATCGACATCGACATGTGCCAGGACGGCCGGGAGGATGTCATTCGATACGTTCGAGAGAAGTACGGCCACGTGGCGCAGATCATCACCTTCGGCACTCTGAAGGCCCGCGCGGTCATCCGCGATGTCTGCCGCGTGCTCGGTGTGCCGCTCGCCGAGGCGGATCGTGCGGCGAAGCTCGTTCCCGAAGAGCTGAAGATGACGCTCGACAAGGCCCTGGCGCGCGAGCCCGACCTGAAGCGACTCTACGAGAGCGACGATCGTATCCGCAAGGTGCTCGACATCGGCCGGCGACTGGAGGGCCTCGCGCGGAACCCGAGCGTCCATGCCGCGGGCGTCGTCATCGCGGAGCATCCGTTGGATGAGCTGCTGCCGCTTTACCAGCCGGCAGGTTCCGACGCGGTGATGACCCAGTTTGAAGGCACGACGGTCGAGAAGATCGGTCTGCTGAAGATGGACCTCCTGGGCCTGCGGACGCTGAGCGTGCTCGCGCGCGCCTGCAAACTCGTCGAGCAGAACCACGGGCGAAAGATCGACCTCGAGCACCTGGACCTGACCGACCCGCGCGTGTATGAGCTGTTCGCGGCGGGGCAAACCAAGGGCGTGTTCCAATTCGAATCCGGCGGCATGCGGGGCGTCCTGCTCAAGATGCGGCCCAACCGCATCGAAGACCTCATCGCCGCGAATGCCCTCTACCGGCCCGGCCCGATGGTCAACATCGACGCCTACGTCGCCCGGAAGCACGGCGAGCGATGGGCCACGCCTCACACAATCATGGATGAGGTCCTGGCCGAGACCTACGGCATCATCGTCTACCAGGAACAGGTGGCCCGACTGGTCAATCGCCTCGGCGGCATCGAGCGGAAGCGGGCGTTCCGCCTCGCCAAGGCCATCAGCAAGAAGAAGACGTCGGCCATCGAGGCCGAACGCGCGCCGTTCATCGAGGGCGCCGTCAAGCACGGCGTCAAGAAGCGAACCGCCGAAGAGATCTTCAATCAGATTCTGCCGTTCGGAGAATACGCGTTCAACAAGGCGCACTCGACGGGCTATGCGCTCGTGGCGTTTCAAACGGCCTACGTGAAGACCTATTACCCGCTGGAGTTCATGGCGGCGCTGTTGACCTATGAAATGGGCGACACCGACAAGGTTGTCGAGTATCGCGAAGAGTGCAACCGGCTCGGCATCGACGTCCGGCCGCCGGACATCAACACGAGCCGGATTGATTTTACGACCGTGTTGCCGCGAGGAGAGGGCAAGGGGTTCCTCCGATTCGGCCTGGCAGCGATCAAGGGCGTCGGCGAAAAGGCGGTCCGGTGCATCGTCGAAACGCGGGAGCAGGGCGGTCCGTTCACGGATCTCTTCGACTTCTGCGAGCGCGTGGATCTCTCGGTCGTCAATCGCGGCGTATGCGAGGCGCTGATCAAGGCAGGCGCGTTCGACTCCACGGGCGCAATGCGCAAGGCCCTCATGCAGGTGCTCGACAGCGCCCTCCAGGCCGGCGCCTCGGCGCAACGCGACCGCGCCTCCGGCCAGCTCAACATGTTCGACGCGCTGGCGGCGGATCAGGGCGGCAAACCGCGACCGAGGATTTCCACCGAGGAGTGGCCCGAGGCCGAGATGCTCTCGCACGAGAAATCGGTGCTGGGATTCTATGTCACGAGCCACCCGCTGATCGCCCACACGGAAACGCTCCGGGCCTACGCCGACACCGTGTGCGCCGCGGTGGCGGACCTCAGTGAAGGCACCCGCGTCGTCCTCGGCGGCATGATCAGCCGCATGCGGATCGTCACGACGAAGAGCGGCCGAAACGCCGGCGGCCGGCTCGCCGTGCTCACCTTTGAAGACTTGACCGGCTCGATCGAGGCGATCGTCTACAGCGAAGAACTGGAGAAGTTTCGCGACTGCATCGGACCCGACAAGATTGTCTTCCTCAAGGGCGCGATCGACCGAAAACGGGAAGCTCCGGCGCTGCGCGTCTCGGAGGTCTTTCCCATCGAAGACGGACCGGCCCAACTCGCCGACGCCCTCATCATCAAGACCGACACGCTCGGCCTTCAGCCTGCCACATTGGAGGAACTCAAGAAGGCGTGCGAGGCGCATCCAGGCGGCCGTGAGTTCCTTCTCCGCCTGCAGACGCCCGAGGGCATGCGCGTCCTGATCCGCTGCGATTCCAGACTGGCCGTCACGCCCGACGCCCGATTCCGCCGGTCCGTCGAGGCCCTGCTGGGAGACCATGCTTTCGAATTGCGCGGCCGCATCCAATCGGCACGAGGAGCGGCGCGCTCGGCTTCGCCGAGACCCGAACACGCCGACAATCGCCCGACACCGGCCGCAGTCTCCTGACGGAGGGCGAATCCCATCGGTTGCTGATCATGCCGCCAACCGGCAAGACCCCCGCGCAGCGGATCCGTTCGGTGTCGTGAGCCAACGCCGCGGCGCGGGAGTCCATCACACGCCAGGCGAGCCATCGGGCCGGCTTCAGCCGGGCTTGGGCAGCAATAAGCTCGACCGAAGCCCGACCACCATGGGTTTGTAGACCTCGTTCGACGGACGCTTGACTCCCACAGTCATCGGCCTGAAGTGTCTTCGAGCCGTGGCGTGAATCCGGCCCGGCATCGCTTGACAGCGCGTGTCGTGAAACCCTAGCATGAACGCTGTCGTTCAGCAGAAAAAACGCCCTTCGCGCGAAGGATTTCTTCACCGGATCGCCCCGGCGGCCTGCCGCGGGTGATCGGCCCCGAACGACCACGGCTCTGCCCATTGGGGACCCTCTTCCGATGCAAGTCCATGACAGCGTCTTAGATGTCGTCGGCCGAACGCCGCTGGTCCGCCTCCGCCGAGTGACGGCCGGGCTGCGATGCACGGTTGCCGCCAAGGTCGAATACATCAACCCCGGCGGCTCGGTCAAGGACCGCCCCGCCTTGCGCATGATCGAGCAGGCCGAGAAGGCCGGCAAACTCAAGCCCGGCGGCACCATCATCGAACCCACCAGCGGAAACACCGGCGCCGCCCTGGCGATGGCGGCGGCCATCAAGGGCTATCGCTGCATCCTGGTCATGCCCGACAAGATGGCGCCCGAGAAATTCGCCCTCCTTCGCGCATACGGCGCCGAAACCGTCACCGTGCCGACCGTTGCCGCCAACGATCCCGAAAGCTACTACAGCGTCGCCAACCGGCTCACCGCAGAAATCACCGGCGCCTTTCAACCCAACCAGTTCCAGAACCCCGAGAACCCCACCGCCCACTACCACTCGACCGGCCCCGAAATCTGGGAGCAGACCGACGGCAAGATCAACTACTTCGTCGCGGGCATCGGCACGGGCGGCACGATCAGCGGCACGGCGCGGTTCCTCAAAGAGAAGAACCCGGACGTGAAGATCATCGGGGCCGATCCGGAAGGCTCGATCTACGCCCAGGGCAGCATGCCCAAGTCGTATCAGGTCGAGGGCATCGGCGAGGACTTTCTGCCGCCCACGGCCGATCTCAAGATCGTCGATCAGGTCGTCAGCGTCACCGACAAGGACTCATTCCTGATGGCCCGGCGCCTCTCCCGCGAGGAGGGCCTGCTCGTCGGCGGTTCGAGCGGCACGGCCGTCTGCGCCGCCCTGCGAATCGCGGCCAACCTGGACGACGACAAACTGGTCGTCGTCCTTCTCCCCGACGGCGGCCGCGGCTACCTCAGCAAGGTCTTCAACGACGACTGGATGCAGAGCCACGGCTACATCCCCGCACCGGGCCACGGCACCACCCTCGGCCACGTCCTCGACAGCAAGGGGGGCGTCCCCGCCCTGCTGACCGTCCAGCGCGGCGACAGCGTCCGCAAGGCCATCGACCTGATGCGCGAAAACGACATCTCGCAGGTCCCCGTCGCCGATGACGACGGCCACATCATCGGTTCGATGCAGGAGGTCACGGCGCTCAAGCTTGTCTTCGAGCACATGGACATCGACGCGACGCCGGTCGAGAAGGTGATGGCCTCGCCCTATCCGAAGATGGATCGTTCGACCGAGATCGAGCACGCCTTCAAGGCCCTCTCCCTCGGGGCGCCGGCCATCATCGTCCGCGACAACGGCAAACCCGTCGGCCTCCTCGCCAAGAGCGACTTCATCGCCTACCTCAGCGGCGACACGGACGACACCGTCTCCGACGGAACTCGCAACGACCGGTAGGCCAGGATTGGAGGGAAGCACGTAGCGGGCACAGCAGTTGTAGGGTCCGCTGTGCGGACCATCTTGTTCGCCCCGAGTCCGCTCCACCCAGCGGACTCCAGAACTCGGCACGAGCCGCCCCCTCACTCTCCACTCGCTCGCCGCGCTTGCTCCAGCGCCTCCCCACATTCCGGACATCGGCCGGAGGTGTTGCCGGTGAGGTTGCGCCCGCAGAACGGACAGAGCGGGATCGATCGCTCAAGTACGAATAACTCACCTCTGAAGATCGAAAACGCATCGGCGCCTCGGGGAGATGGGAAAACGGGCACTCGTCTAAAGGCCAAGGTCGAACCGCACTTCTCGCAACGCCACGGCCTGGAGAACCGCAGGATGCTCCGTGTTCGATGGCGACAATTGGGACAGCGCGAATAAACCAAAGTCAGAAGCCTCCTATTCGACAGCCACTCGTATCGATTCCCAGTATTTCACTTCAAACCTTCCCGCTCCCATCCTCCCTGGAAACCGCATCCCAAGGCGACGCCGAAATGAGAATGCCTTCTCGTTCCATTCTTCAACACCGGGCCCAGAAGAGACGTCGGCGCGGCACGCGCCAGCCGACGAAGGCGCTGTCACATCCGGGCGTCTCCGTCGGATTGGCCGGATCGCGGCGCCGCATTATCATGTCTCGAAACACGGAATCCCCAGGAGGTGCTCCATGCAGTTCTCTACTCGAGCGATCCACGTCGGCCAGCAGGCCGACCCGGCCACCGGCGCCACCATCGTTCCCATCTACCAGACGTCCACCTACACCCAGGAGGCCATCGGCCGGCACAAGGGCTACGAATACTCCCGCACGGGCAACCCCACGCGAACCGCCCTCGAAACCTGCCTCGCCTCCCTCGAAGACGGCAAGCACGGCCTCGCCTTCGCCTCGGGCACAGCCGCCGCAGCCGCCGTCATGAACCTGCTCTCGCCGGGCGACCACATCATCTGTGCCGACGACGTGTACGGCGGAACCTATCGGCTGTTTGAACTGGTCCTCAAACGCTACGGGCTGCAATACGACTGGATCGACATGACCGATCCGCAGAACGTGCGGAAGCACACCAAGCCCGAAAGCAAGATGGTCTGGATCGAAACGCCCACGAACCCCCTGCTCAGCCTGGTGGACATCGCCGCGGTCGCGAAGATCGCCAAGGAGGCCGGGCTCCTGACGGTCGTCGACAACACCTTTGCGAGTCCCTATCTTCAGCAGCCGCTCGCCCTGGGCGCCGACATTGTTGTCCACAGCACGACGAAATACATCGGCGGCCATTCCGATGTCGTCGGCGGCGCCGTGGTCACCAACGACGACGAACTCCACGAGAAGATTCAATACCACCAGAACGCCGTCGGGGGCGTGCCCGGCGCCTTCGATTGCTGGCTCACCCTGCGCGGGGTGAAGACCCTGGCCGTCCGGATGCGGGCGCACTGCACCAACGCGATGAAGATTGCCGAGTTTCTCGACCACCATCCGGCGGTGAAGAAGGTGAGTTACCCGGGGCTGCCTTCCGATCCGCAACACGACCTGGCGCGGCGGCAGATGCGGGACTTCGGCGGCATGGTGTCGTTCGTGATCGAAGGGGGCGAGGCCGCGGCGAGAGAGGTCGCCGGTCGCACCCGGCTCTTTTCGCTCGCCGAGAGTCTCGGCGGCGTCGAAAGCCTCATCGGGCACCCGGCCACGATGACCCACGCCAGCATTCCCGTCGAGGAGCGCGAGGCCCGGGGCATCACGGGCGGCCTGTTGCGGCTCAGCGTCGGCATCGAGGACGCGGACGATCTGATCGCCGATCTCGACTCAGCCTTCGCAACAGCGGCAATGCCAGGCGCAACCTGCAAGACCGCGTCATAGACTCGCAAGCGGCAGTGCCATTCGTGACGGTCCCTGTTACTTACCCGTTACTTAATATGGCAGCGCTACATTCTCCTCAATCGTTTTCTACGTTTTCGTCGGCTTCG
>JBHHUY010000159.1:0-6712 GCA_046753965.1 Phycisphaerae bacterium | reverse complement strand
CGCCCGGGGGGCCGACCTCAATGCTCGACTTCGTGAAGTCCACAACCGCGCTCAGCCCCGTCCGGATCGTCAGGGCCGAATCGCCCGCGAACGCCTTCTTCAACGCATCCACAAGTGCCGGGCATTCGATGCAGACATACCCGTTGTTGAAGGCGTTGCGTTTGTAGGTCTGCGAGAAGGACGCGGCGATGATCATCTGAAGACCGCGATACTTCAACGCCGTCGCCGCCTGCTCGCGCGAAGAGCCGCTGCCGAAGTTGTAGCCGCCGATGAGAATGTCCCCCGCCCGCGCGATCTCCTGAAACGCCGGGTCGTAGTTCTCCATCGCGACGGCCGCCATCGCCTCGGGCGTCATGCCTTCCTTGTAGGTATAGTCCTTGCCATAGATACCGTCGGTGTTGAGGTTGTCCTGCGGCACGAAAAGCAGTTCGCCTTCGATGCGCTCCGGGAAACCGGGAAGAATCGTCACGCCCTGAACCTGCCCGGCGGGCCGATCATTCACGCGACAGGTCGCCGACCGCTCGAGCGCCTCAAGACACGAATGAAGAGCCGCGGGATTCAGCCCGCGCGGTCTCTCGGCATCCGGAGACGATCGCTCATCCTCGGGCGCCGCGCCGGCCGAAGACCGCGGCGCGTTGCCGGCGATCGTCGCCGGCGCCGCGATGCTTCCCGCGACCGCCGAGGCCGCGACCACGGCCGGGCTGGCGAGATAGACAAACGCATCGCGCGAACCCATGCGACCCTTGAAGTTGCGATTCGTTGCCGAGATGCCCACCTCGCCCGCGCCCAGCGTCCCGCGGCCGAGGCCGATGCAGGCGCCGCAGCCGGGCGGCAGTTCGATCGCGCCGGCGGCCAGCAGGGTCTGCCACAGGCCGCGCGCCTTGGCCTCCCGTTCGACCTCGTCCGACGCCGCGGCGATATAGAACTCGACATGCTCGGCCACGCGCCGGCCTCTGACGACGGCCGCGGCGGCCTCGAAATCACTGAGGCGACCGTTGACACAACTCATCAGATAGGCCTTGTGGATCGCGACGCCGCGCGCCTCCAGGTCCGGCAGCGGCGTGATCGTCTTCACCGTGTTCGGCCCCGAGACGAACGGCGCCACGGTCGAGAGATCGAGCGTGAGCGTCTTGGCATAGAACGCGTCGGCGTCCGCGCGCGGCACCTCGGCGAAACGCTTCTCAAGAAGCTCCGTCGTCAGGCGCGGCTGCGCGTCGCCGCGCCGCGCGAAGGCCGCCGCGCGCTCGAACAGGTAAGCCCGCGTCGTTTCGTCACAGGGGAACACGCCCGCCAGCGCGCCCCACTCGGTCGTCATGTTGCTGATCGTCAGGCGGTCCTCCATGCCGAGGCCCGCGACGCCCGGCCCGTCGAACTCGATGCAGCAGTTCAACACCTCGTCCCGGTTGAAGACGCCGCACAGGGCGATGATGACATCCTTGCCGACGACGCCGGGCTGCAACGCCCCGTCGAAACGGACGCGCACCACGTCGGGAACCTGCCACCACGTCTTTCCCGTCGCCCAGATCGCGGCGGCATCGGTGCGGACGACCGGCGTCCCCAGGGCCCCCATCGCCCCGTAGAGGTTCGAGTGCGAGTCCGACCCGACGACGAAGGCGCCGGGCAGAACGAAACCCTCCTCGACCATCACCTGGTGCCCGATGCCGCGCCCCGCCGGGTAATAGGCGACGCCGTGCCTGCGGGCGAAGGCCTCGATCCTGGCATACTTGCCGAGGTTTTCCGGGCTGGTGTTCTGAATGTCGTGGTCAAGGGCGAAGACGGGCTGGGCCGGGTCGCGGACGCGCGTCGCCCCCATCTTCTCGAACTTCGGGATGACCGCGGCCGTGTTGTCGTGTGTCATGACATGCGCCGGCCGAATGGACAGGAAATCGCCCGCGCGGACTTCGTGACCCCGCGGCAGCCCGACCGCGAAGCGCTGGGCGATCTTTTCAATCAGTGTCTGCGGCATCTTCACACCCTCGACGTCCGATCCCCGCGACATGCGCCGGGGGAATCGAACAAGAACGACCTGATGGACTGTCCGGTTGAGCCCCCGCCCGGCTTCGCCGTTTGGCGGATCAACCCGTCACTCTGTTCCGGCCGGTTCCCGAGAATCAGCGCCGGGGGAAGCGATCATCACAACTTCGCAATGATCGCATCCGCCATCTGCGTTGTGCTCGCCGCCCCACGTTCGATCACCTCCGGCCGGCCCGGCAGCTTCATCATGTCGTAGGTGCGCACCCGGCCTTCCGACACCACGGCGGCGACGGCCCCGCGAATCCGCTCGGCCCGGTCCGTCTCGCCGATGTGGTCCAGCATCATGCACGCGCTGAGCACCATCGCGATCGGGTTGACAATCGACGGCGAAAAATCGGCATACTTCGGGGCCGAACCGTGCGTCGGCTCAAACACCGCGACCGATCGGCCGATGTTCGCGCTGCACGCGAAGCCCAGGCCGCCGACCAGCCCGGCGAACCCGTCGGACACGATGTCGCCGAACATGTTGCCGGAGACGAGGACGCCGTAGTCCTCGGGATTCTTCGTCAGCCACATCATCTGGGCGTCGATGTTCGTCTCCCAGAGCGCGATGTCGCCGAACTCGCGGGCCACCGCCTTCGCCTCGGCCCGCATCATGCCGGAGGTTTCTCGGATCACGTTCGGCTTCTCACACACCGTCACCGACTTGTAGCCGAACTTCGCGGCGTACTTGAAGGCCTCCAGAACGATGCGCCGACACGCCGGCCGCGTGAAGATGCGCGTCGAAATGGCCAGGTCCTGGCTCGGCACGTCCTTGAACTTCGCCATCCGCGGATGGGTCTCCAGGGCGGTTCGAACCACCTCCGGCGGATCGGTCCATTCGACGCCGCCGTAAAGGCCCTCGGTATTCTGCCGGAAGATCACCGCGTTGACCTCCGGCTCCTCGAAACCCCCGTCGGCCGAACGGCGGATGAAGTTCAGCGGATTCCCCTTGAACGAACGACACGGCCGGATCGAAACGTCCAGATCGAAGTGCTGCCGCAGACCGACGATCGGGCTCGCATACACGAGGCCCTTGTCGCGCAGCTCGGGGGACAGCTCGGCCGCGGCCTGGTCCTTCGGTTTCGACGTGATCGCGCCGAACAGGCCGATCTTGTGCTCCGCGAGCAGGTCGAGCGTTCGCTGCGGAAGGGCGTTGCCCTCGCGAATCCAGAACTCCCAGCCGATGTCGGCGTGGACATACGCCGCCTCAAAGCCGGCCGCTTCCAGCACGCGAATCGCCTCCGGCAGGACGGTCCGCCCGATGCCGTCACCCGGCATGCACACGATGGTTCGTTTCGCCACGGTTGAATCCTCTCTCCTGAGCAGTCGGTGGGACGGCGATGCCCCAAAATGCCCGCCGCTTCCCCGTTGTCATCAGATACGAAAAGCCGCCGCCGGGCAACCCTCGGATCCGCGCCGGTCGCACGGCAGACGCCCGGCGGTTCAGGCGGTTGATCGGGCGGGCTTTCAGCCGATCGGTGTTTGCCGCCGGCTTCAACCGGGCATGCTCCGAGAAGGCGCTTCACCGGCGGCGCTCAAACCACAGGCAGGCTGCGATCCGCGGGTTCGGCGAGCAGGTCGTAGTCGCGGTGGCCGGTGCAGCGGACGATGAGGAATTCGCCCGGCGCGTATTCGCCCCCGGCGACATGGACCAGGCTGTCGACTTCCGGGGCCTGACCTTCGTGACGGGCGGGATAGACGCCGTTCTCCCCGCAGTCGTCGATCATCACACGGAATCGCTGCCCCGTCCGCGCGGCGGCCTTCGCGAACGCGACACGCTGCTGTGTGCGCATCAGTTCCTCGACCCGTGCTTCGATCACATCGCGCGGCAACTGCTCATTCATGCGGTGGGCCGGCGTGCCCGGTTCGTTGGAATAGGGAAACACGCCGAGCATGTCGAAACCGAAATCGGCGACGAAGTCCCGCAGCTCCTCGAACTCGGCCTCGGTCTCGCCGGGAAACCCCGCGATCAGGGTCGTGCGAATGGTCACGCCGTCGATTCGCTCGCGCAACCGGGCCAACAACGACTCGGTCCGGCGCCGCGTCACACGGCGGTACATCGCCCGGAGGATGCGATCGTTGATGTGCTGGAGCGGGATGTCGATGTACTTCGCGACCTTCTCGCACTCCGCGACGGCATCGATCATCTCGTCGGTGAAATCGGACGGGTAGGCGTACATCAACCGCAACCAGACGACGCCGTCGAGGGTGTTCATCGTCCGCAGCAGACCCGCGAGCCCCGGCTCGTAGCCGATGTCGCGGCCGTAGCTGGTCGTGTCCTGACCGATCAGGTTGATCTCTCTGGCGCCGTCGGCGATCAGTTCCCGTGCCTCGGCCATGATCTCATCGACGGGCTTGCAGTGCATCGGTCCGCGGATCGAGGGAATCGTGCAGAAGGTGCATTTCTGGTTGCAGCCCTCGCTCACCCGCAGATAGGCGTAGTGTCGCGGCGTCAGCCGGAGCCGCGCGCGGTCGGACTGATTCGCGCCGATCCACGTGCTCGGATGGTAGGGGCCGAGATGAGTGAACGGCCGGTCGCCGGACTCGGCGCTGTCGCCGATGACCGCGCGGAGGATGTCGCCGCGGTGATGCACGCCGAGCAGCGCGTCGATCTCGGGGACGGCCTGGAGCAGCCCCCGGCCGTCGCGCTGGGCCAGGCACCCCGCCACGACGAGTCGATCGACCCGACCGGCTCGCTTGTGCTCGGCGGCTTCCCGCAACACGGCGAGGGCCTCGTCGCGCGAGTCGGAGAGGAACCCGCAGGTGTTCACGATCATGACCTCGCCGAGGGTCGTGCCGTCGCCGACGATCGGGCAGCCCGCCTCGGCGAGCAGGCCGAGCATCTTCTCCGAATCGACCAGGTTCTTCGGGCATCCAAGCGAGACAAATGAGATGCTCGGCGGGTTCACGATGGGTCGGTTCCTCCGGCGCTTCGGGGTGCTGCGGGCGGTCAATCAAACGACGGCATTATAGCCGCCGCGGAGCCGCGCGCCCGCGGCTATTCCGTGGGTCGCCGTCGCCGGCCGGTCGGCCGACCGTGCGGACGGTGGCGCGGCTGGGCGTCGCGGGTCCGGCGCGGGTCGACATCGGGGTCGGCGTCCTTCTGCCCGGCGCGGAACCCGGTATGCGGCCCGCTCCCGCGCGGCGGTGTTTCACGAATCCGCTCGCCGGGCCGCGCGCCGCCGTCGATCGGATAGACGCCTTCGCGGTCCCAGAGGTAATAGACCGGCGGGCTGCCGAGGAGCTGGCGGAAGGCGTCGGCGAGGAGTGCGGGCCGGCGTCCCTCGACCTTGAAGGTCGCGCCGCCGTGCATGGCGCGGGCCCAGCTCCGGATCGTCTCCTCGACGAGTCTGCGGACGCGGGGATACCGGGCGATCCTGCGGGGAAAGTCCTCGGCGAAGGGGTCGAGGTTCCATTGCCGCATCCGCTCGAGCAGTTTCATCCGTCCCTTCGGCAGGGGACACGGCCCGACGCGGCGCATGCCCGCTCGCTCGAAGATCGGGTTCACTTCGCCCATGGCCGCGAGGCACTCGACGAACCGAACGCCGACGCGCGGGAGCGCCCGGCGGACGAAGTGGTGCCCCAGGCCGCATCCCCGAATGTCAGGGTGCATGACCAGGCGGCGGAGGATGCGGAGTTCGCGATTCAGCCGACGGGCGTTGCGGACGAATCGGCCGCGCGTCGCGCGGTTCCGCTGGGAGAGTTCCAGCGGCGCGTGCGCGAAGACGAGGATGCCGAGCGGTTGGCCGGCGGCGGTTTCCTTCAACAGGAAGACCTTCTGGACGAACCCCAGGCCGTCGCGGTGGCGATAGTGCATGGCCGAAAATAGACGGTAGTCTCGCACACAGCCCGGCTCGATGACGACGCGGCGCCGGAGTGACATCGGCCGGTCGCGCAGCGCGGCCCGCCTGATCGCCGGCTCCGCCCGGCCGAGCATGACGGTTTCGTCCGGCTGGAGGTCGCGGGCGATGTCTTCGTGCGCCGTGGCGACGATCAGGCAGAGGCGATGGCGGGTCGCGAGCTTGCGCAGGTTGTAGGCGACGGCCCGCGCGATCCGGCGATGAAGGATCGCCGTGAACTCATCGCAGAGGACGACACGGGTTGCGTTTGACCGCGTACCGACGGCCCGGCCGACCGCGCGGGCGAGCGTCGCCCTGAACTGCTCGCCTTCGGAGAGGTCGGCGTATCGCCGGACCCAGAGCCTCGGTTCGCCGAGCCCGCAGGCGGTGAGAATCTCGAGTGCCGTCGAGAGCCGGCCGCGCGGGGCGATCGCATCGACGATGGCCCGGTCGGCCGGGAATCGCCCGCGGCCGACGCGGATCGGCGCGTCGAGCCGCTCGGCGATGGCGGCGAGGACGCTGGTCTTGCCGCTGCCCGACGGCCCGGTGAGGAGGAGGATCGCCCCCGGCCGGACGGTCAGGTCGAGCGGATCGGCGAGGGTGACGGCGGGCTCGCGCGGGGGAATGCCGAAGCGCCAGCAGACCTCGCGTTTTCTCGGGGTCATGGGCGTGAAGCCGGGCTCGCGGATGACGCGGACCGAGAGCCGAGTGCCGGCGTCTGTCGGGGTTGGGGCGTGGGCGGGTCCTGTCGGCTGCATTGCTGGCCTCCCAAATCCAAACATTTACCAAACAACTGCAGGATCAGGTCAGTATTGACAGACGTCAAGTCGCAGCACTAATTATTGCCCGCGGGCTGG
>JBHHUY010000158.1:0-6745 GCA_046753965.1 Phycisphaerae bacterium | reverse complement strand
TCGGATGATCCCGCTTGAGCGGTGGAGCGGGTCGTGAAGTGGTCGTCGCACCCAGCCCTCGCCAGACGTCGGTCCCCTCGGGTCACCTGCGTTTCCGGCAGCGACGACGAGGGAACTTCGACAACACTTTGTTTCTTTGCCGTTGCGTCCCTTGCGGTTCGTGCTGAAGCCGGGATCCGTCGATGACTGCGTTGTGAAAGGCACCGTCGGCCCGTAGCATTGCGATGTTGTGCCGCAGACCAGGTCCGGGTCGGCGACCGCCTCCGGCGGCTTGTCTGGACGCTCGGTGTCGCCGGCACAGGCAAGATGACCTGCGACCCCGGAACTGGAGGACGGCGCCCGGCGCTTGTCACCGAAAGGCAGCGCCCGATCGCTTGCACCATCAGGGGCTTGGGAATCGGCTGTTTGCCGTTCGACCGGCGGCGGAGCCGATCGTGAGGCTGAACCGGCCGAAAACCGCTCGAGGAATTGATGTCATCCGCCAAGGTCGCGATCCTGCGTACCACGCCCGCGACGGTCCTGGCCGACTATCACCGCCTGATGAACCTGGCGGATTACCAGGCCCATGTCGCGCGCGAGGCCGATACCGCGCTCAAGATCAACATCAGCTGGCATTTCTTCTATCCCGGCTCCTCGACGACGCCCTGGCAACTGGACGGCGTCATCCGCGCCATGAAGGCCGACGGCTATGATCCGGCCCTGATCCACGGCTGCCACAATCGCACGGTGGTCATCGACGCCCACTTCGGCGAGCGAGAGAACAAGCAGGTGAACGTGATCGAAGCCCACGGGCTTCGCAACATCCACCTCTATGAGGGCGAGCCGTGGATCCACATCCGCGACGCGGTCGGCGATCTGGCCGACGAGTTTCTCTGCCTGAATGAGGTCTATCCCAAGGGGTTCTTCATTCCCAGGCGGTTCATCGGCGAGAACATCATTCACCTGCCGACGATCAAGACCCACATCTTCACGACCACGACCGGGGCGATGAAGAACGCCTTCGGCGGCCTGCTCAACGAGCGCCGACATTGGACCCACCCGGTCATCCACGAAACCCTCGTCGATCTGTTGATGATTCAGAAGAAGATCCATCGCGGCGTCTTCGCGGTGATGGACGGGACGTTCGCGGGCGACGGCCCCGGTCCGCGGTGCATGATTCCGCACGTGAAGAACATCCTCCTGGCGAGCGCCGATCAGGTGGCGATCGACGCGGTCGCGGCCAAACTCATGGGGATGGACCCGATGTCGATCCGGTTCATCCGCCTGGCCCATGAGAAGGGTCTGGGCTGCGGCGACCCGCGGCAGATCGAACTCGCCGGCGACGTCGACGCGGCAGAGGAGAACTGGCATTTCGTCGGGCCGTTCAAGAAGATGACGTTCGCCTCCAGGATGCAGCACAAGATCTACTGGGGACCGCTGAAGAAGCCGCTGGAGTGGTCGCTCAAGACGGTCCTCGCCCCGTGGGCCTACATCGCCAGCGTCGTCTACCACGACACCCTCTGGTATCCACTCAACGCCAAACGCAAGATGCGCGAGGTCCTCTCCAGCGATTGGGGCCGGCTCTTCCGAAACTGGGAACAACTGACGCCCGATGAGAAGGGCTTTCCGGCCGTCGGAGAACAGCCGGCCGAGCTGAAGCGCGTCGGCCTCAGGGCCTTCGTCAAGTCGCTCGGCATCCTCGGCACCTGCGTCAGGGAAGCACCCGAGTTCGGGGCCCGAAAGCGCCGCGCGGCTGGCATGGCAAAGCAGCCGTAGCGAATGCCAAGGGGCGTCCCTGGTCGCGCCCGTTCAAGACGATCCGCCCGCCCTCGCCACGGCGGCCTGATCGAGCAGGCCCAGCGCCGCCACGAGGTTGACCTCGGCCTGGTTGTAGCGAACGACCGCTTCGGCATAGCGCAGCCGGGCACGGGCGACGGCGTCCTGCGCCTGGAGGACATCGACCGTCGTCATCGCGCCGGCCTGCATGTTCGCCTGGGTCAGACGGAGTGCCTCGTCGGCCGAGACCATCTGTTGTTTGGCCAGCCCGATGAGCTTCTTGTTCGTTCGGCTGTCCTGCGCCGCGGCGATGACCTGCGCGCGCACGCGGTTGAGCGTCTGCTTCGCCGCCAGCACGGCCTGCTTCTCGACGGCGCGGGCGGACTTCAGATCGCCGAAGGCCGACAGACTCCAGCGGGCACCCAGGCTCACATTCGCGCGGTGCTGGTCGCTGAAGCTGAAGGTCTCGTCGCGGTTGTGATCGAGCCGTTGCGAACCCCGCAGGAGGCCTTGGCGAATCGCCGCGTTCGCGACGGGGTTGCCGGAAAACACGCCCATCCCCGACAGCGGATTGACGATCAAGTTGGGCGGAACGCCCCGCCCCTTGTCGGTGTTGTTGGCGTGGCCCGTGATGCCGCTGTACTGGTAGGAGGCGCCGAATTGCGGCCCGAACCCGCCCCACCAGGTCGCGCCGCGGTCCGCCTTGCTCGCCAGGGCCAGCACGCGCAACGCCCGAAGATCGGGACGGTAGGCGACGGCGTAGGCCAGCAGGTCCTCGATGGGAATGTCTTCCCGAACGAGTTGCATCGGGGGGAGTTCTTCAAGTCTTGGAACGAGCGTGACCGTCGGATCATCAAGCTGCAACGTGACGGCCAGGGCCAGCGAGGCCTTGTACAACGCGTTGAGGGCGATGGCGAGTTCCTGCTTTCGCTCGGACAACCGGGCCTCCGCCCGCAGTTCATCGGCCGGCACGCCGGCGCCCGTCCGGGCGCGGAGCTTGTTGATGCGCAGCAGTTCCTCGGCCTCTGCCACGGCCTGGTCCGCCGCCGAGATGCGAGCCTGCGCCAGAACCAACTCGTAGAACTGCACGGCCGCGGTGCGGAGCGTTTCCAACCGCGTTGCGTCCGCCCGATGCTCGCTTGCCCGAAGCCGCTTCTTGGCTGCGATGATTTCGTAAACGACCTTGCCCGGGTTGATCACCCACTGCACGGCGATCGAAGGCTGGAAGGTGTTGAAGCCGACGTTGACGATGTTGCCCTCGGTGGCGCGGACGCTGCCGTCGAGGTGCTCGAACAAGGCCGTCGGCGCCAGGACCGGAAACACGCCGCCGACGGTGCGCTCGTATTGCCCGCGCGACTGCTCGACCTGGTAGCGCGCCAGGCGGATGTCGATGTTTTCCGCCGAAACGACCCGGAGAACCGTGTACAGGTCGATGGGCACCAGTTCGCGATACATGGGTTTGACGGCGGAGGCATCGAGGGCCAGCGCGTCGGCGCTGACAGAGCGCGCCGCGGGGGCAATGTCGGGCCGCTTCTCGGGCGCGGGCGCCGGCCGGACGCAGCCGCCGACCGCGACGACCAGAAGGAACCCGCCGAAGAAGAAGGCGCGGACGCCCCCGTCTCGGGATCGTGCACACGGACGGCACGCCCGCGCAGCCGTGGTTTGAAAACGGGGAATCAGTCGAGGTCTCGTTGGCATCTGAACTGCACTCACTAGCAACCCGTGTTCTCTTGTTCAATCAGTCTTGTTCGGCAGTCCGATTGCCACTTTGAAAACCCTTCCGTGTCATTCGCGCCGGGCAGCGTCAACTCTTCGGCACGTCGATCAGTGACGGCCTCACCGCGTCACCCGGCATCACCGTCCCGCCGGACGCCACGATGATGCGGTCGTCGACCGTGAGGTTCCCGCCCGTGATCTCGACCCAGATGCCGTCGTCATAGCCGATCTCGACCGGCCTGGATTCCGCCCGATCACCGTTGACCACGAGCACGGAGACCTTTCGTCCGCGCACGCGAATCGCCTTCGACGGAATCATCAACGCCCGCTGCTTGGTTTCGAGTTTGATCGTCACTCGGGCAAACATGCCGGGGGCGAGGCGGCCGTCAGGGTTGGGCAGATCGACCTCGACGCGCATCGTCCGCGTATCCGGGTTGAGGGCCATTGCACTCCGCGTGACTTCGGCCTCGATAGGCTTGCCGCCGATCGCCTTGATGTCGATCTCCACTGCAGACCCGGCCCGGACGTGGGGCGCGTCGGACTCGGGAATCTCCAGGACCAGGCGAATCGAATCCACCCGGGCGAGGGTCAGCAGGGGCGTCGTCGTGCCCTCGGCGGCCGACCGCACGAACGCGCCGGGATCGACGATGCGCCGGGTAATCACACCGGCAAACGGCGCGCGGATGGTGGCGTAGCCCATGAGGGTCTTGAAACGCGAGACATTCGCCTCGGCCACGGCCACTTCCGAGTCGGCCACCGTGACGTCCGCCTGGGCGCTGGTCACGCGGGCCTGGGCGATCTTCACCAGCGCACCGGCGATCGCCAGCTTGCTCCTGGCATCGTCCAACTCCTGCTGCGGAATGGCGTTGCCCTCGCGCAGCGCCCGGCTGCGGTCGAAGTTGAGCCGGCTGAGTTCGTGTTCCGCTTCGGCCCGCTGCACCTCGGCTCGAGCGGTCTCGACCACCGAGCCCGCCTGAACGGCGCGCGCCTTTCGGGCCTCGAGGATCGCCTCGGCCCGGCGCAGCTCATCGGCCATCTCCGGTACGCTGATCGTCAGCAGGGTCTGATCCTTCTCGACGCGGCTGCCGATGTCGACGTTCATCCGCGCGACATAGCCGCTGGTCTTTGCGTACAGATCGGCCTGGTCTCCCGCCTGCAACGTGGCGGGCATCGTGAGTCGACGAACCAGCGGGCGGCGGGCCGGCTGCGTGACTTCGACCGGCGTCGGCTTCCCGCCCGCCGCGTCGGCCGCGTCGATCGCCAGGGCCGAGCCGGAGCCCGCCGATGAGAGCATGTTGACGACCAGCCAGCCGGCGAGCGCGACAATCACCGTGACGCCGATGAGCGTGGTGCTCCGCTTACGTTTCATGAGGGTGCTCCCGCGGTGACGGGCACGGGCGCCGCGGCCGGCCCGTCCTCCCGTTTGATGAGAACATAAAGACAGGGAACAACAATCAGCGACAGAACCGTGGCGGCCAGAACGCCCCCGATGATCGTTCTGGCCAGCGGGGCGTTCGCCTCCCCCCCCGCGAAACCGACCGCCATGGGAATCAGCGCCAGCCAGGTCGTCATGGAGGTCATCAGGATCGGCCGAAGCCGAATCCACGTGGCCTCCCGGATCGCCTGCCGGACCGGCTGCCCGTCCCGCACGCGCTGGTTGGCGAACTCCAGCAGAATGATGGCGTATTCCACGACGATGCCGGTCACCATGATGATGCCCATGAAGACGGGGATACTCAGGTGCGTGCCCGTCATGAAGAGGAGCAGCCCGACCCCGACGAAGGCCAGGGGGATGCTGGCGAGAATGATGAGCGGGGTGGAGAACGATCGCAGTTGGGCGACCATCGCGAGATAGACGAGGAGAACGGCGATGCCCAATCCGAAAGCGAACTGCCGAAACGAAGAGAACATGGTCTGCACTTCTCCGCGAATGCCCATCGTGTAGCCCTTGCCCGCGTAGTCGCCGCCCACCTTGTAGGTCACGCCGCGATCCGAGGGGAGGGCCTCGAGCCCGAGCACGTCCGAAGCCGCCAAACGACGTTGGATCTCTCCGGCGACGCTGCCGACGTCGTAGCCCCGGGCCACGTTGGCGTAGATGTCGATCGTGCGGGTGATGTTGACGTGGTTCACGACGGAGGGGCCGGTGGCGCGATAGAAATCAGCGATGTTGCGAAGGGGGATCGGCCGCTTGCTGTTGCCCCCCGTGATGGGAATGTTGCGCAGGGTCTCGATCGAATCGATGCCCGCCTCGGCGTATTGAGCCCCGATGAAGTAGTGGTTCTTGTTCTCCGGCGCAATCCAGAAGGCCGGGTTGAATCCGATGCTCGAGTTGGTCGCCGTGACGATGCTCTTGATGACATCTTCCTGAACCAGGCCGAGCTGGGCCGCCTTGACACGATCGACTTCGATCCCGATCTGCGGGTAGTCCATGCGCTGGGCGATGCGAACGTCAATCGCGCCCGGCACCCGCGAGGCGATCCGCTGAACATGGCGCGCGACTTCCTCGCCGGTGAACAGGTTGCTGCCCTGGACCTGGATGTTGATCGGCGACGGCAGGCCCGCGTTCAGGGCGGCGGTCATCATCCCGCCGGTGTCGAATGCAAAGTCGACACCGGGAAACCGGGCGTTCAGCTTTTCGCGCAGGCGGTCCACGGCCTCGAACGTGCCGGGACGACCGGGCTTATCCCCTTTGAGCTGCACGAGCACGAATGCGTCCATCGGTCCGCCGTTGGGCGTGTAGGCGGCCGGCCAGTCCATCAACACGCCGATGTTGGAGATCAGAATCCGCATGTTCGAGTCGGGGTGCTTCTCGACGCGGGGATACTCCGGGTCGGGCTTCCCGAGCTCGGCCATGATGACTTGTTCGATCCGATTGACCGTCTCCTCTGTGTTTTCGATCCGCGTGCCCGACGGCATTCTCACGTAGACCGTGAACTGGTTGGAATCGACCTGCGGGAACAACTCGGTCCCGGTCCGACTGAACAACAGAACGGCCAAAGCCAGCAGCGCGCCACTGCCCGCGAGCACCAGCGTCTTGTGTCGCATGACCCCGTCGAACCAGTGGTCGAACCAGGCGGGGGCGCCGCCGTCCGCGGACCGAGCCCCCCTGCCCTCGCCGGCGCCGGAGACCTTGAGGAACTTCGCGCAGAAACTCGGAATCACGAACATTGAAACCACGTAGCTCGCGAACATTAATAATAACGGACAGGGTTTTAATTATTTTTGGGAGCGAATTATCCAGATGAGAAATACCTATGCCATGGAAGAAGTTGTG
>JBHHUY010000157.1:0-6761 GCA_046753965.1 Phycisphaerae bacterium | reverse complement strand
TCAACCATGCCCGGCTCAAACAGACGGTCGAACCGGTCACACCTGTTCGGAAAGAGCGCACCCCGGCCATCCTCTTGACATTGAAGACCTCGGACCACACGAACGAGATGTGGGTCTTGAAAGATCGGTCCTATCCGGTCTCGATCGAGGGCGTTCCGCACGAAGTCGCCTTCACGGACAAGACGATCCCGCTGGGGTTCTCCGTGACCCTCGACCGATTCCGCGTGGGCTATTACCCCGGCACCGGCCGGCCGCGATCCTTCCAGAGCAATATGACGATCACCGACCCGGCCGGCGGTCGTGAACTCAGCCGCGTGGTCAGCATGAACAACCCGACGAGCTACGGCGGGTACACCTTCTATCAATCAAGCTACGACCAACGGGGCGCCAAGGCGCTCAGCATCCTCAGCGTCTCGCGCGACCCCGGCCAACCGATCGTTTTCGCCGGCTACTTCCTCCTGATCGCGGGCATGTTGTGGGTGCTCGTGCTGCGGATGCGCGAGCGCAGCCGAACCCAGCGAACCGAAAACGCGGCGGCCCGTCCGCCAGTTGTCCGTCCACGGCTCGACGACACGGTGCGTGAGCCCACCCCAGAACCGGCCCCCGCGCCGGCAGGAAGCAACGGCGAGCACTTGCGATCGACCGAGCCGACCGAACGCGATCCGGAAACCGATTACACGTTTCAGCGATAACCCGAGCACGAGGTTCTCATGTCACCACTCATTCTGACACTCGGCGCGTTGATGGCGGCGTCCCCGGCGGCCAAGTTGCCCGCCGCTCCTGACTTGACCGCGATCCGAGCGGTCGCCACGCAGCACGACGGCCGGTGGCCGCCGCTGGACACCGTGGCCCGCGAGATTGTCTGGGAAGTCACCGGCACAACAGAATACCAAGGCCGCGATCCCGTGTGGGTGCTGCTGGCCTGGACCTTTGATCCGCAGACCTGGACGGAACAGCCCCTCATCAAGATCAGAAACGCCGAGTTGCGATCCGAACTCGAATTGCCAGCGTCCCGAAAGATCTTCTCCTACGCCGAGCTCATCAAACACCACCGCTTGACTCACCTGATCCGTGACCTCGCGCGTATCGAGCGCGGCCGCAAGATGAACCCCCTCGAGTCAAAGGTCAGTGGTATCAACGAGAAACTGGGCATACTCCAGGACGTTTTCAGCGGCCGCGTGATCCGGCTCATTCCCGATGAGAAGGACTACGGCGGCGTCTGGCGGCCGATCGGCCCCGGCAAGCAGGGCGAATCCGATCCCGTCGCCGCCGCGTGGGCGGACCTGCGCACGGCCTTTCTCGCGAACGACGCCGCAGCATTCGACGCCGCCTGCAAGCGGTTGACCCGGCACCTCGACGCCCTGCCCGCCGCCTATCGCCCGACGGCCGCGGAGATCAACCGGGAACTGCACTACAACGCCTTCGCGCCCTTCCATAAGGCCGCAATGCTCATGGTCTGCGGCGCGCTCTTCGCGGCGATCGCCATGCTCGCACGCCGGAAGTGGTTCGATTTCATCTCCCTCCTGCCGATGGTCGCGGGGTTCGTCGTGTTGTCCTACGGACTCTGGATCCGCTGGCAGATCGCCGGGCGCGTGCCGGCCTCGAACATGTACGAATCGCTCCTGTTCCTCGGCTGGGGCGTCGGCCTCTTCGCCATCCTCGCGACCCTGCTCTTCAAGCACCGCCTGGTGCCTTTCACGGCCTCGGCCATGGCGGCACTCGCGCTCTTCCTGGCCGACCTGCTCCCGATGAACCCCTTCATCCGCCCGATCACGCCCGTGCTCCAGGACACCGTCTGGATGGCCATTCATGTTCCCATCATCATGGTCTCCTACTCCGTCCTGGCCCTTGGCGTATTGATCGCGCACATTCAGATCGTCGCGATGGCGGTCGCCCCCAATCGGCGGCAACTGTCCACAGCCGTTGATGCCCTGCACTATTGGTATCTCCATGTCGGTTCACTGCTGCTGGCCGCCGGCATCCTGACGGGCAGCATGTGGGCCGCCTCCTCCTGGGGGCGTTATTGGGGATGGGATCCGAAGGAGGTCTGGTCACTCGTCGCCCTGCTCGGTTATCTGACCATCCTCCATGTGCGCATCGATCCGCCGCGGGCCCGACCCTGGGCCTATCTCATTGGAGGCGCAATCGTCGTGTCGGTGCTGATCCTCGTCGGCGATCGAATGGCGCCGATGACGCAGCCCAAGACGCTTGCCTTGCTCGGGGCCGCCGCGGCCATGGCGGTCTTCATCTTCGCCCGCGGATCCTTCGCCACGGCCGTCAAGAGCATCCTCTGCTTCTGGCTGATCATCATGACCTATGTCGGGGTCAACTATGTCCTCGGCACCGGCCTGCACAGCTACGGATTCGGCACCGGAGCCGTCGTCAAGTGGATGTTCCTCCTCGGCGGCATCGACCTGGCCCTGCTCACCCTGTTCAGCGCGATCTACCTTCGGCGGCGCGGCCGGGCGGCGCCGGTTGGGATGGCCCTGCCGGTCGCGACCGCCCGGTAGCTTCCGTTCGACAGGGCGCGATGAAAGCAGTGTAGAATAGGATCGCGTCGGGCCGGCCGTACGGAGCGCGTCGGTGAAGCGGAGGATCATCATCTGCCTGTCGATTCTTCTCGCCCTGTGTCTGCTGGGCGACGTGATCGCCATGCTCTTTCTCGGCCGGAGCATCAGTCGACTCAGCGCGGTCGCCGAGTTTCATCGGATTCAATCGATGCGCACCGAACTCGTCTCGAGCGCCGTCCGCGTTCAGAGCGACCTGCTGGCCTTCCGCGCAGGCCGCTCGCACGACGCCGGACAGCGCGACGACCACCTCCGCCGATTCAAGAAGTCCGTCCATCAATGCACGACCTGTCATCATCCGCCGTCCCTGTTCGCCCAATTGTCCTCACTTCAGCAGGCCTCGGATACGTATGAGCGCGAGGCTGAGAAACTGTTCGCCGCGGCGACGCGCCGGCCCGATCAGGAAAGAAACGTACAGTCGCTCGTGGACCACGTCGTCCGCGAGGCGACACGGATGGCGGACCTGGCCGATCGACACCTCGTCGTTCGAAGCAGTGATGCGGCCGCGAGCGTTCAGCAGGCCTGGATCGTCCTCTCCGCCACGATGGTCGCGGCCCTGATCGTCGGCGGATTCGTGGCCTACGATCTGAAACGCCGGCTGACCGAACCCGTCGAGGCCCTGCTCGCCAACATCGAGGCCGCGCGCCGAGGTGATCGGACCCGGCGCGTCTCGGTCCATGCGGATGAAGAGTTCCGCACCCTGGGCCAGGCCTTCGACCAGGCCTATGCGCAACTCCAGAACGCCCAAGAGGGTGTGTTTCAGGCCGAGAAGATGGCGGCTGTCGGCAAGCTCGCGGCCGGCGTCGCTCACGAGGTCGGGAATCCGCTCGCCAGCATCTCATCGATCGCCCAGTTGATGCGCCGCAAGAGCCGGATCGAGGAAGACACCAAACGACTCGACCTGATCATGGAACAGATCGCCCGGATCTCGCGCATCGTGCGAAACCTCCTCACCTTCTCGCGACCCACGCCCGACAAACAACAGACCACCGTCGCGATCGGCACGCTGTTGCAGCGAGCGACAAGCCTGTTGAGCTATGACCGCCGCGCCGAGCAGATCAAGGTCTCGCTCGACTGCGACCCGGACCTCCGCCCCGTCCAGGGAGACGCCGATCGCCTCCTGCTCGTCTTCACGAACGTCATCATCAACGCCTTCGACGCGCTGAGCGACCGGGAACACGGCGAACCGGCAGAGTTGAACATCACCGCGCGGCAAGTGGCCGACGAAATCGAAATCCGCTTCAAAGACAACGGCCCGGGCATGAATGAGGCGCAAATCGCCGAAGCATTCGAGCCCTTCTTCACAACGAAGGCCCCCGGCGCCGGGACCGGCCTGGGACTCTGGATCTGCTACGAGACCGTGCAGAAGCACCGCGGCAGCATCACCATCCAAAGCCGAATCGGCCAGGGCACGACGGTCGTGGTCCGACTGCCCAGCGAGCACCACACCGAGCAGCCTCGGAACGCAAAAACCTCCGCTGCGCCCGAGTCCTCGGAAAGCCGACTCTCAAAACACGTTTGAAAGTTCCTTCTTCGGTTCCGCGCCGAGAGCCTGTGCCGAGACCTCATGTGGCACAGGCCTCCGGTGTGTGAATCAACACCGGCGAGACGCCGGTGCCACAGGACTTCCAGGACATGTTCAGCGCGTCGCCGCTGCTTCGATCTCGACGGGCACGCGACACTGCACGACACGGAATCGGCCCGCGACAAATGCGGCGTCGCAGAGACAGGCATTGCCCGACGGGTTCGCGCCGGTGACATGGTAATCGCTGAACGCGGCCGACTGGTTGACATAGATCTGGCCGACCAGGTTGCAGGAGAGCGGAACCCCCGCCTCGACGGCGGCGGCTTCGGCCGCCTTGAGAACGGCTGCGTCGGTCGAATAGAGGCCCCACGTAATCGCACCGTGGCTCCGCGCGGTCTCGGCGGCCAGCCGAATGCTCTCGGCCGTGTCCTTCACGGCAATCAGATAGGTCACCGGACCGAACATCTCGCGCATGTAAAGATCGCGCCGGTCGGCAGTGACTTTCAGGAGCAGTGGCGAACGGACGCGCGCCTCCGGGAACATCTCATGGCGAAGAACCTCGGACCGGCGAAGGACTTCGCCGCCGTCGGCCTCGGCCTGAGCGATGCGCCCGGCCGTCTCTTCGTTGTGGATGGCGCCCAGAACCTCGACCGCGCGGCGCGGATCGCCGAGCAATCCGTCAATCGCCTCAACGATCGCTCGCGCGACGGCATCAAAGGAGACGCGTTCGTCCCCGACGCGGATGCCGTCGGCCGGAATATAGATGTTCTGCGGCGTCGTGCACATCTGCCCCGAATAGAGCGACAGCGTAAACGCGAGGTTCGCGACAACGGGCTTCAACTCGGCGACACTGTCGAGAATCATGGCGTTGACGCCGGCCTTCTCCGTGAACACCAGCGCCTGCGGGGCATTCTGTTCGATCCAATCGCCGAAGGGCGAACCGCCGGTGTAATCGATGATGCGCACCTCGGGGCGCGCGGCGAGCGATCGTGTGACCGGCGCCTCGCGCGAGTCGGCGATGAGTGTCATGAGGTTGGGATCGAAGCCTTGTTCCTTAAGAACCGCCTGGGCGACTTCGACCGTCATCGCCAGCGGCAGCACGGCGTTGGGATGCGGTTTCACGACGACGGCGTTGCCGGTCACCAGGCTGGCGAACAAACCCGGATACCCGTTCCAGGTGGGAAACGTCGAGCAACCGATGACCGCCGCGATCCCGCGCGGCACGACGTGATACCGTTTATGCAGTGTGACGAACTCGGCCTTGCCGACCTGTTTCTTCCAGGTGACATCGGCGGGCGTTCGCGTCATTTCGTCGTAGGCGTAGGCGACGGCCTCGAGGCCGCGGTCCTGCGCATGCGGCCCGCCGGCCTGGAAGGACATCATGAAGCCCTGGCCCGTCGTGTGCATGACGGCATGGGCCATCTCGAAGCTTTTCTTATTCAGACGATCCAGAATCTCCAGGCACACGCCCGTCCGCGCTTCGACCCCGGCGTCGCGCCAGGCGGGAATCGCCGCGCCGGCCGCCGGCAGAATTGCATCAAGATCGGCCTGTGGATAGGTGATGCCGAGGCGAAACCCGTAGGGTGAGGTCTCGTCGCCGACGCGGCCCACGGTGCCTGCCTGGTCCAGTTCGAATGGTTTTTCGAGCCGCGCTTTGAAGGCCGCGGCGCCGTCGTCACGGGCGGTCGAACCGTAGATCTTCCCGCTCGGCACTTCAGGATAGGCGCTCCAGTAGCTGCGGGCACGACACGCGGCCCGGGCGCTTTCGAGCGTCTTTGCATGGCAATCAAACAGCGGATGACTCACAACACTGCCTCCTCGATCTCATGGGCTATCCCGGAGCATGTCGAGGGATCGGCCTTCTTCCAGGCCGCGGCCGACGGAGAAGCCGTTGTGAACCCTCGAAGCCCCCTCTCTCGCACGTGCGGCTCGGATGCCGCCCGCACCTCCCGAACACGATCTCTGAGCATGAGTGTATTCTAAGACCTTGTGGAACGGGCGTCCCTCGCGTCCTCGCGTGAAATGAACCGCGTCCCAGACTGCGAATCCGCCCATCCCAAGCCCATGGACGGCGTCGAGGGGCCGTGCACCAGTGGTTCAAAGCCCGCGTGCCAACGCGCCGGACGAGCCGGCGCTGCCATCTCAAACTGAGCGGTTTGTACTCGATGTGCAATACAGCATTGGCGAGCCGCGAGCTTCAGCTCGCGCGGCCGCTTGATGCAGAGCAACGCCGAGCAGGGCCCGAGAGGCCGCGCGGACCGAAGTCCGCGGCTCTTGTTCGCGGAAATCGGTCAACTATGAGGTAAAAAGGCGTGCGGCACCCCGAAAACTGGCGCGGTCGAGGGGTGCCGCAGCGAGTGGAAGACGATGGAATGTCGATTCGGCCGGGCAATACGCCGCCCCAGCCGGGAAACCAAGCGATTCTATGCACAGCCAGACGGCAATTCCGCCTCAGCCTCGCCCCCGCGATTCGCGAGGGCAGGACAGCCGGACCACACACTGTGTGATGCGAGGAGAATCGCCCCCTATCAGACCGCCGGAATCGCCTTTACATTATATGCAAGATAAGCTTACGTGTCAATACACTTCGGCGGCCTCTCCGGCTGTGGGGTCTATGACAGTTCAGGCGGATAACGGCGTAGCCCTTCTTCGTAGCGTCCGCCCCCCGT
>JBHHUY010000156.1:0-6807 GCA_046753965.1 Phycisphaerae bacterium | reverse complement strand
TACACCGCCGAGTCTCACGGTCACCAGTATACCGCCTCCCCAAAATTAGCCAAGCCTCTCCGCAGCGGCAGCCGCCCGCTCGGGCGTCAAGGCGGAACGGGCAATTTCGATACGTTTCGATGCGTCGTAAGTCCTTTTGAATCCGTTTCGATACATGCGAACCGTGCGGAAAATGCGAGTGGACTGGAGAACCGCGTCACCGTAGGCACCTTCGTTGGCATCGAGCGGTCGATCCGATAGCCATACGCCTCGGTGAATGATCTCTGTCATGTACGTGCCCTCACCGTCCCGGAATCCGTTGATCAGGATCTCAGCGGAAGCATCGGTTCTGTGATAGAAGATCATGCTCTAACCTCTCTTGTCCTGTCGATCAGGCTACTTCCTGATCGTCTTGATTCAGCCCAATGCCATTCGGGACAGTCACCGTTTTATTCTCGCTCGATGCCTTATCGCTTGCGGCCTGTGCTTCCTTGGGTCGCTTTCGATCTGTTTTCATTGATCGCCCGCGGGCTGCTCGGACGATCGTCCGGCAGGCTGTGTGGTTCGCAACGGGGCGGCGCGCCATTCAGCGGCGCGTTTCGGTGCTTGCCAGGCGCGGTAGAGATCGGCGAGGCGTCGGCGCGCGTCGCGAATGTGCTGGTCGTCTTCGCCGTAGAGCTGCGTGAAGATCTCCCAACTGCGCCGCAGCAGGGCTTCCGATTGCTCGAATCGTCCCAGGCCCGCCAGGCATTCGCCCAACAGGCCTTCCGCCTCGGCGATTGCCGATGTGTTCTCATCCAGCAGGGCGCGACGAATCTCGAGGCACTCCCGCGCCAGCGGTTCCGCCTGCACGTGGTCGCCTTCGGCCACCAGAAGGCCGGCCAGGCTTTGCAGGCTGATCGCGACGTCAAGGTGGCGATCGCCCAACAGTCTGCGGCGCATCGCGAGCGCCTCGCGGTGCAGTCGTTCGGCAGCGCGGAGTTCTCCCTTGCCAATCAGCGCGTCGGCCACATTGTGAAGGTTGGTTGCGACAGTCGGATGCTCCGGGCCGTGGGTTGCTCGGTTGATTTCCAGCGCCTCTCGAAAATACGTCTCCGCCTTGTCGAAATCGCCCGCCGAGCGCCGGAGCACGCCCAGGTTGTTCAGGCCCGCAGCGATCTCCGAGTGGTCCGGACCGTAGATCTTGCGTTTGACGGCGAGCGACTCGCGGAACTTCGCTTCGGCGCCCGCCAGGTCGCCGGAGGCATAGAGAATCGCGCCCAGGTCGTTGAGCCCCATGGCCACGTGCGGATGTTCTCCACCGAACACCTTGCGATCGATGGCCAGCGCGCGCTCGAAGCACTCGCGGGAGCGATCGATCCTGCCCTTCGCGTAGAGCAGATTGCCGAGATTCGACAGATTCGCGGCGACCGCGGCGTGCTCTTCGCCGAAGACGGTCCGGCTGATCTGGAGCGCCTTGCGATACAGCGTTTCCGCCTCATCGAGCCGCGCCATGTCCTGGAAGACGCGCCCCAGGTTGTTGAGTGTTCGTGCGATTGCCGGATGGATGTCGCCGAGTCGCGCGCGTTGCAGCCGCAGCGCGTCTTCGAGCACGGCCCGGGCTTCGTCAGAGCGCCCCGTCTCTTGAAGCAGGACGCCCAGCGCCGAGAGGCTCGCGGCGGTTTCCTCATGCCCGGGAGTGAGACATTGCCTTCGCATCGCCACGGCCTCGCGCAGCAACCGCTCCGCCTCCTTGCGCTCAGACCGCTGCCAGACGACGACCCCAAGATCGTGCAGGCTCTCGGCTATGGCGGGGTGGGTTTCTCCAAAGAGTCGGCGGCGCATTTCCAGCGAGTCGCGCATCAGACGCTCCGCCCGTGCCGAGTCGGCTCTTTCGAACCAGAGCGCTCCGAGTTGGTCCAGAGACTCCGCGACATCGGCACTGTCGCCCGGCGACAGGCGACGCCGGATCGCCAGGGCCTGCGTGAGCTGTTCTTCGGCTCGGTCGAGCGCGCTGATGGCCAGATAGACTTGGCCGATGGTGCTCCGCACGGCCGCTTCGACCTCGGGTTCGTCGCGCAATTCAACGCCGACCGTCCGTGCGGCCGTGTCGAACACCTCGCGAACGGTGATTGCTTCTCCCAGCGACTGTGAGGGATCGCTTGACGAGAGCGTGTTCGTCAAGAAACGGTTAATGGCCTTGGATTTCCTCGCTTCGCGGTCCGCCGCGTCGCGTTCGAAAGAGATCCGGCGCGCCTGAAGGGCGAATCCCACGGCCGAACCGATCGCGAGCACGACAATCGTCGTGAGCAGCCCCGAGGCGATCTTGTTCCGCTGGAGCAGCTTGCCGAAGCGATACAGCCGGCTCGAGCGCCGCGCCAGAATCGGATGATTCGTCAGGTAGCGATCCACGTCCGCTGCAAGATCGGCAACGGTCTGGTATCGCCGATCCGGCTCCTTCTCAAGCGCCTTCAGCACGATCGTCACGACGTCGCGCGGCGTGGATCGATTCAGAGCCCGCGGGCTGATGGGCGGCGATTCACAGATGAGCCGCAACGACGCGTGCAGCGGCGTTCGTCTGACGTCGTAGGGCGGCAAACCGGTCAGCATCTCGTAGAGAATCACCCCCAGCGCGTAGACATCGCTGCGCACATCGATCGCGTCGGCGTCGCCGCGCGCCTGCTCGGGGCTCATGTACTGCAAGGTCCCGATCAACCGGTTGGTTTCGGTCACCAGGCTGGCCGCGTTGACGTCGCTCTTGGTGAAACGGGCGAGGCCGAAGTCGAGCACCTTCGGGCGGCCGTCCGTGTCGACCAGGATGTTCGACGGTTTCAGGTCGCGATGGATGACGCCGCGCTGATGGGCATGGCTGACGGCGTCACAGATGCGATGGAAAAGCCGGAGCTTTTCCCGAAGCGTCAACGCCGGCTGCTCGGCTCCACCAAAGTGGCGGTGGAGCTCGACCCCTTCAACGAGTTCCATCGCGTAGAAGTTCTGTCCGTCGTCGCTGGTGCCGGCCTCGTAGATCGCGGCAATCGCCGGGTGGTTCAGCCGCGCGAGCGTTTGCATTTCACGACGGAACATCACGGCGCGGAATCGGTCGATCTGGTGATCGCCGCGAATGACCTTGAGGGCCACCTTGCGCCGCGGCTGCTGCTGCTCCGCTTCGTAGACGACGCCCATTCCGCCCTCGCCGAGCTTCCGGAGAATGCGATAGTCGCGGATGACCTCCGGCATCGCTGCCGGCGCCGCCTGGAGCCGGCCGGATGAGAGACCCTTGAGGTCGTCCACGAGCGCGCGCATCTCGGCGACACTCGACCGGCAGGCGTCGCAGTGTTCGACATGCCTGGCGGTGGCCTCCCGCACGACCGCGCTGTCTTCTTCGTCGTGCGCCCATGCCCAGAGTCGTTCACGCGGCATCTCGCATGTCATGGTTGAGCCCAACTGTGCTTGCGGAGTGCTTCTTCGAGGTACTCGCTGGCACGGAAAAGCCTGCCCTTGACCGTCGCCTCGCTGGTCTCCAGGCTCTCCGCGATTTCCGCGCGCGAGAACCCCTCGAAGTACTTCAAGGTCAAGACGTCGCGGTAA
This sequence comes from Phycisphaerae bacterium, assembly GCA_046753965.1. Taxonomy (GTDB): domain Bacteria; phylum Planctomycetota; class Phycisphaerae; order UBA1845; family UTPLA1; genus JBHHUY01. The sequence continues at coordinate 3,261 of JBHHUY010000156.1, read as the reverse complement.
TCCGCAGGCATCGTGGCGATGATCTCGCGGATCAGCTCGCGCCGCTCCTGCCGACCCGCCCGGGTTCCCGGGCCGGACTGGGACAGCGCCACGTCGAATCCCGTCCGGATCGGCCGATGGTGCGTGGGGCTGCGCTGATGGCGGCGGAGGATGTCGAGGCAACGGTTGCGCGCGACCTTGTAGATCCACGGCTTGAATGAGCCGGTCGGAAGTTCCTCCAGCCGGGCCAGCTTTGCGAACGTCTCCTGGGCGACGTCCTCCGCGAGATGCGCGTCGCCCAGATAGGTGGCACAGAACCGGTGGATCGCCGGCCAGTATCGCCGGGTCAGGATCGACGCGCCGTCCGCGTCACCGCGGCGCACACGGTCGATCAGCGCCTCATCGTCCACGGATGGATCGTGATAGGACGTCACGCGATTCCAGTCCATTTCGGATTGCCCGTCCGAACCACTTCCTAAAGTACTGCAAATGCAAGCCTTGTGGCAAGCCCCGGCAGACCGGTTGCGGCGGCACGGGGCGTCGTCAGCCGGGCAGGCCGGCTGGGTCGAAAAAAAACGACGAAATCGCGGTCCGTCGGCGGTTCCCGGTCGTGACAAGAGAGGACGCGGTGATCGGCACCGCAAACAAGACCTCGCCTCGCCATCGGAGAAACCGAAATGACCGCTTTCTATCGAATCCCGACCGTTTCCCTTCCCCGCCCGTCAATCAGCACCGCTCGAACGGCGACGCTGTGCGTCGTGGTTCTCCTCGCCTTGGTTCGGTCGTCGTCGGCGCAACGCCCCGCGACGCTCGCAGGTGCCAAGGCCGAGCACATCGAACGTCTGGTCCGCGACTTGTCGGCTCGCAGGGCGACGCTGGCGGCCGAACAAGGCGGCCCCTGCGTCGAGACCGCCACCATGTCGACCATGTTCGACGCGACCGCGACCGAAGCCGACCTGACCGCCGCGCTGGACAACTTGTCCGACAGCGAGTTCGGCGAAGCGGCCTTCCAGCCTTTCGGGCGTTGGTTTGCCACCGCGACCGACGGCGCGCTCCAGGAAGGTCAGCCGCTGACCATCACCTACAGCTTCGTTCCGGACGGCACGGTGATCCAGACGAGCTACAACGACCAGCCGGAATCGAGCGTGTTGTTTGCCACGCTCGACGGCAATTTCCCCGGCGGTCGCGACGCCTGGAAGGCCGCCTTCGCCCAGGTCTTTGCCCGCTGGGGCGAGCTCAGCAACATCACCTACGTCGAGGTCGCGGACGACGGGGCTTCATTCAACAATTCTCCAGGCGCACTCGGTCTCCGCGGCGATGTCCGCATCGGCATGGTGCCGTTGGGCGTGCCGCTTGCGGTAAACTACTACCCGGCGTCCGGAGGCGACATGGTGCTCGACGCCGACGATGTCTCGGACTTCATCGACGCGTCGCAGAACTTCCGCTCCCTGCGAAACATCCTGGCCCACGAGCACGGCCACGGCCTCGGACTGAAGCACGTGGATCCGGTCAGCAACACCAAACTGATGGAACCTTTCAAGAGCACGGCGTTCGACGGACCGCAGGAGGATGACATCCGCGGCATCCAGCACATCTACGGCGACCGGGCCGAGCCGAATGAGCAGTACGGCGAGGAGCTCTTCGTCGGCGGCCCGCTTCGACCCGAGCAAGTGGCCGGCCCGATCGTCCTGACCGTCGAGGAAGTCGCGCTGGAGCGCAACGACAGTGTGGACTGGTTCGGCTTTACCGCCTTCGCCGACTCGAAGATCGCCATTCGAGTGGAGCCGATCGGCACGACCTATGAATCGGGCCCGCAAGACGGCACGCCCGTGGAAGTGAACGCCCGCGCCGCTCGTAACCTGGGCATCCGCCTCTGGCGTCGCGTTTCATCGCAGACCGGCGAGTTGGACCTGCTCAGCAAGATCGATTTCAACGACGCCGGCGCGGACGAATACCACCCGCCGATCCGATTCACCCTTGCGGGTTACATGCTGGTCGAGGTCTTCTCGAATGATGAGATCGACGACGTGCAACGCTACAAGCTGACGATCAGCAACCGCGCAATCGAAGAGGCGCAAGGCGAACCCGACATGCTCGTCGTTCAGGGCATCAGTGTCATCAACGACGGCGGCACGCTCCAGTTCCCCGTGACCGAACTGGGGCAGAACAGCGGCCAGGCCTTGACGATCCAGAACAACGGCACCGGGCCGCTCGTGTTCACCGAGTCTCCGCGCGTCGAGGGACCGGCCGCCGGCGACTTCGCGCTTGGAAACCTGCCGGCACAGATCGATGCCGGCGGTCTGGCCGTGTTCGGAATCAACTTCGTCCCCACGGCCGTCGGTCAACGCGTCGCGGTGGTCACCATTCCCAACAACGATCCCGACGCGAGCGATTTCAGCTTCATCGTCCGCGGCACGGCCGTCGAACCGATCGCGCCGGTACTGGAACTCAGCGTCAACGGCCAGCCCTTCGCAAGCGGGGACACACTTGACCTGGGAGAACTCGAACTCGGCGTCGAGCAGCAGATCGATCTGGACATCACCAACACCGGCAACGCGACGCTCACGGTCAATAACCTGATCGTGGTCGGCAGCGCGACGACGGCCGACGCCCGCCGGATCACCGATGTGCCGGTGTCAGTCGGTCCAAACCAGACCGGGACAGTCGCCGTCGGCTTCACCGCAACCGCCGAGGAGGTCCAGACGGCCAGGTTCAGCCTCTCCAACAACAGCGCGACCGGCTTCTTCATCGTCAACCTGACGGCGACGGGAGCCTCTCCGAACATCACCGATTGCAACGGCAACGGCACGCCGGACGATCAGGACATCGCCGCGGGTACTAGCGCCGACTGCAACGAAAACGCGATCCCCGACGATTGTGAGACCGACGCCGACGGCGACGGCTTGATCGATGATTGCGACGGATGCCCGAACGATCCTGACAAGGGCGAGCCGGGCACGTGTGGCTGTGGCGTGTCAGACCTCGACGCCGACGGCGACGGCTTGGCAAACTGCGAGGATGCATTCCCCGACGACCCCACCAACGCAGGAAACGACACAAACCCGGACCCGACCCCGGACCCGACCCCGGAACAGGAAGACCGTCAGGGCGGCCTCTGCGGAATGGGCGGTGGCATGGGGATGATGATGGCGATGGTCTCGCTCTGCGGCCTCGGTCGCGCTCGGCGACGCCGGGCGAGTGGGCTGCGCACGACGCGCAAAGCGTAGCCAACGCGGACCGAGAAAGCGAAGCGCGCAATGGACCGGGGCCGCAGCGCAAACC
>JBHHUY010000155.1:0-6870 GCA_046753965.1 Phycisphaerae bacterium | reverse complement strand
GGGGCGGCCGCTGCGTGTATCCTCCGTGTCCGCCGATTCTGTCATGGACCCGGCCGATCATCAGCGAAACGGGCGGGGTTGCGATCCCCCGGGGCCGGACTATACTTGCCGGGTTAGCAATCTCAAATGCTGTCAGGTCGCGGCGCGCGCCCGTGTGGGTTCGTCGGGCGGCCATGGAATTGCCGCAAGTGATGTCAAGTCATCCCGGAGCCGGATCACACACTATGGAAACGAGCCTCGATCTTTCCGCGATTCTCGAACTTGATCAATTGGATTCGGATGCCTATCAGGCCTTGAAAGAACTTGCTTTCGCCGGCAAGGAGTCCCTGAATCGGTTCATCGAGCTGCTCAGCGGCGTGGAACGCGAGGCCGAGGCCGGCCGCGGCGATGTCGCCAAGGCGGCCTTGAAACTCGGCATGTGTTATTCTTTGCTCGGAAACACGGAGAAGGCTGTTGCCTGGCTTGAGAAGGCCGGCGATTCGGCCGAGAAACACTTCCGGCTCGGTCTCGCCTATCGTGAGCAGAAGCGCCATCGGGATTCTATCACCTGCTTTGAGGAAGCCGCGCGCGGGTCCTGGGACCGGCTCGAATGCGACTGTCAGCGCGCCGAGAGCCTGGTGCTTCTTGGCGAACTCGATGAAGCAGATCGGCTTCTCCGCGAGAGCGCCGCGGCCGGCACCTCGTCGGCGCAGTGGCACTACGTCAAGGGGCGGCTTCTCCACGAGCAGGGGGAGCTGGAAGCGGCCATCGCTTCGCTCGAAGCCGCGCGTGAGATAGACGAGCAGCACGCGCACGCCACCTTTCACCTGGCTTATCTACTTCATCTTCACGGGAGCGACCAGCGCGCGAAGGAACTCTACGAGGCGGCGGCCCAACTGCCCTATGTCCACATCCACACATTGTTGAATCTCGCGGTGATCTACGAGGATGAGTGCGACTATGACCGGGCGGCCGAGTGCCTGCGGCGCATTCTTGTCGTTGATCCGAATCATTCCAGAGCCCACCTGTACTTGCGGGATGTCCTCGCCACCGGAGAGATGTTCATCGACGAACAGGAAATGCTGAGCACCGAACAGCGAAACGCCGTGCTCGATATTCCCGTCAGTGATTTCGAGCTGTCCGTCCGGAGCCGGAACTGCCTCAAGAAGATGAACATCCATACCCTGGGCGACTTGCTCCGGGCGACCGAAATGGAGCTGCTCTCCTACAAGAACTTCGGCGAAACCTCGCTGAAGGAAATCAAGGTGATGCTGGCCCAGAAGGGTCTGGCCCTCGGCCAATTGGCCGACGAGGGCCGACAGCAGGAAACCGGCGAGAAAGCGACCGCCGCGCAGCCGGAAACACCGGGCGTCAGCGCCGATGTGCTGAACATGTCGGTCTCCAATCTGATTGGCTTGTCGGTGCGGTCCCGTAAGTGCCTGCAACTGCTCGGCATCGGCACCGTGCGCGAACTGATGAACCAGACCGAGGCCGCCTTGATGCAATCACCCAATTTCGGTGAAACCTCACTCGAAGAGATCAAGCGCGCGCTCGCATCACTCGGGTTGTCGCTCGCCGAATCCAAGCCTGCGGCACCGGATTCGGCCGGCCCGACCCTTAACACGTAGTAGCGCATGGAGAAGGAGCGAATGCGTTGTTGCCGCACCCGCACCCATCGCGGCGACTGGAGGCGCTGGCGCGATGGATGCGCCGACTGGGGCCCGCGCGCTGCCTGGCCCTGGTCCTCTTCTTCCTCACGCTCTCCCTCCTCGGCTGCTACGCCCTGACCGAGCGCCGCCCTTGGCAGTGGAAACCGAAACGCGAGCCGCCGCCACAGATCACGGTCGACCGGATGATTCGCGTCCGGCTGTTCGGCCGCTCACCCCAAACGACCGGCACCCTTGAAGTCACGGCCCCGTTCTCCGTTTCAGATGCGCTGTCTGATCGCGTGCTGCTGGAACACCACGCGCCGTTGCCCAAAAGCGCCATGCAGCCGGCGGCCGCGGGCGGCCTGAAGCTGGGAGACCTTCGTCTCGATTCGGACGATGTTCTGATCTTCCCACAACGCGACGCAAGCCTCGTCGTCAACGGCAAGACCTATCGCGGCCTGCTTCGGATTCGGCGCGTCCCCGGCGGCTTGGCCCTGATCAATCAGGTCGATCTGGAATCCTACCTGCGTGGCGTGCTTCGAGGTGAACTGCCGTGGAACTTTCACTTGGAGTCGTTCAAGGCCCAGTGCGTGGCGGCGCGAACCTACGCGCTCTACCAGAAAAGCCTCACGCCCTCGGACCGCGCATGGGACGTGCTCGATAACGAAGGCAGCCAGATGTACATCGGCGTCGCCGGCGAGGCGCGAAAGGCCGTCGAAGCCGTCGAGGCGACGCGCGGGCAGGTCTGTGCCTGGAACGACGGCGGACACGACGCGATCTTCTGCACCTACTACTCGTCAACCTGCGGCGGGATGTCCCAACATGTGAACAACTTCAAGCCGAACGACCCCGCGGTGCCTCCGCTTGTCGGTGGTGTGGCCTGTGACGACTGTTACCTCTCTAAACACTACCGATGGGGGCCGGTCAAGCTCTCCAAGCGTGAGGTCACGAGACGGATCGTGAAGAACTACCCGTCCGTCGCGCGACTCGGGCCGATCATTGGGCTTCGACCGAAGGAACTGACCCCCGACGGACGGATCGTCCGAATCCAGTTGGACGGGGCGACCGGCCAAAACGAAACCCTGATGGGCGAGGATTTCCGGCTCTCGATCGGCGGGCGCGTGCTGAAGTCCACCTGTTTTGTCATTGAGACCGAGCCCGATTTCTTTGTTTTCCGGAACGGAAAGGGCTACGGCCACGGCGTCGGGCTTTGTCAGCACGGCATGGAAACCAAAGCGCGACGCGGGATGCCCTATGATCGGATTCTCGCGTGGTACTATCCGACCTCGAAGATCATGACCCTGTACCATTGATACCGGCGACCGCGGGCCGCGACGGCGCGGCCGCGAGAGGCGGCGCACGGTTCCTTCCGTCGACACCACGCCGAAAGATCCATGTTCGAGAAGCGGCCACAACTGACCGGCGTCCTGTTCGGGTTCGGCATCACCATCCTTCTGACGCTTGTCTTTTTCTTCATTGCGACGGAAGAGCCGCTTGAACTCCAAGCATACGACGCACGCGTTCGGCGCTTCAGCACCCTCCGGCCCGACCCCGCGATCGTGCATATCGACATCGACGACGGCTCCTTGGAGCGGATCGGCCGCTGGCCCTGGCGCCGGCGCAACCTGGCCGACCTGGTCCGCGCCCTGCGCGAGTTGGACGCCCGGCTCATCCTGGTCGATCTTCTCCTGAGTGAGCGGGAGGAGGCGTATTCCAAGAACCCTGCCCTGGCGGACTCCGACATCGAAAAAGACATCGCCGTCGTCGGACAATCCTCCGAGCAGGACCGCGTCTACGGCGATCTCGAACTGGCCGACGCGATCCGTTCGGCCGGCAATGTCCTGATGGCGGTTCAACTGGACCTCCAGCCGCCGGGTGCCACCGATTCACTTCGCGCGCTCCTCCTGCGGCGCGGCTTCGTTGCCGGCCGGGACTCGGTCGAACGGATCATCAAGGCGTTCAGGCTCGAAGACACACCCAGGACACGGGCCATCGTCGAGAAGGCACGCCTGCGCCTTCAGATCCGCGAGCTGCTGTTGAAGAACTACACGCTCGACAAGTACCAGTTGGCCGAACGCCTCGAAACGCCGCCGCGCGAGATCGAGGCCGTCCTGGCGGGCGAAAAGCGCCGCGTCGCGCGCGAGCGGGTCGCGAAGTTGTTCGAAGGAGGATCGGTGCCGGATTTCGCCGCCGTGCGCCAGGCGATTCTCGGCAGGCGAGAGGATCGACGAAACGCCGACCGCCGGGATGTCGGGGACGCCTACCGCCGTCAACTCGGACTGCGCGAACTCCGCGAGACGCTCGATCCGCTGGGCGCCGATCTCGCGCCGCGGCTGCACCGTGCGGTCGACGTCGTGCCGCTGTACTTCCGGTTCGCCGACGCCGCGCTGGACGTGGCGTCGGTCAATCTGACCTATGACAGCGATCATGCCGTGCGCCGCGTGCCGGTCGTCGCGCGATTGGCCGGCGGCGCGATCGAACATCTCGGCCTGGCCGCGGCCGCGCGGGCCCTCGACCTTGATCTCGCCCGGATGTCGATGCCGGATCGCTATACCCTTGTCATTCCCAGACGGGCCGACGGAGCACCCGTTCGGATTCCCATGGATGGAAACGGCAACTTCATCATCCACTGGACCCGCACGGGGACGCGTTGGAGAAGCGGCGAGGATTTTCCGCACATTCCCGCCGCCAAGATCTGGACCCTCGTCGATGCGCGCCGAAAGATCGAAGAGAACGAGACGCGCATCAACTACCTTCTTGCCGATGTCGTCGCCGCATCAAAGGGAACCGTGACGATCGTCAACGAACCGGGTTCGACGACGGCACCGACAACCCTCCACGCCGACAACCCGTTTCGAGAAAAGGTCAACGCGCATCTCGCGCTCGAGCGTGCGATTCACCGCGCGCGGCTCCTTCGGGATCAATCTCCCGAGGAGTTGCGGCGGCTTCACGAGGAGGCGGCTGCCCTCGCCGAAACGATTCGTCAAGAACAGGAATCGGCCGTCGCGAATGTCGAGCGGATGTGTGAGGAACTTGACGAGATCCCGGAGGCGGAGATCAAGGCCGATCCAGGGCTCGCGGCCGATGCGAAGCGGTTCCGTGCGGCGCAGCGGCTCATCGCCGAGGACATCGCCTCCCTACGCGCGGCAAACGAGAAACTGCGGGAGACGATCGAGCGGGTGAAGGTCCGGTTGTCGGAGAAGGTTCGCGGCAAGTACGTCTTCCTCGGCTTCGCGGCCACGGCGCAGGGCGACATCGTCGCGACGCCGATCGACGCCGCCACCAACGGCGTGATGTGCCACGCGAACGTCTTGAACAATCTTCTCCAGAACCGGTTCATGCGCCGGGCCGCGCGCTGGCAGGAGATCACCGCGTGCCTCTTCCTGGGCGCCCTGATCGGGCTCATCACCGGCACGCGCGGGCCGAAGATCGCCCTGTTGAGTACCCTCGCGCTGATCGCCGCCTTCGGCCTGTTCAACGCGCTGGTGCTGTTCTCCAGGTACGATCTCTGGTTCGCCCTCGTGCCGATCGTCGTCACGATGTTCCTCACCTGGGCATTCGTCACGTTGTTCCGTCAGCTAACGGCCGAACGGGACAAGCGGATGTTCAAGCGGCAGCTCAGCCAGTACACCTCGCCCGCGATTGCCGAGCGCATCGCGGAAAGCCCCGAGGCCGCCCGCGCCTTCAAGGCCGTCCAGACCCGAGACATCACGTGTTACTTCAGCGATCTCAAGGGCTTCACCTCGATCACCGAAACCGAGAACGCCAAGGTCGTCCAGCACGTGCTCAACGTCTATCTCGAACACATGAGTCGCGTCATCTGGTCCTATCGCGGGCTCATCAACAAGTTCATGGGCGACGGGATCATGGCGTTCTTCAATCCGTCGGTCGACCCGCTGCCCGATCACCCGCGAATCGCCTGCGATGCGGCCGTCGCGGCCTTCGAGGAACTGGACCGGCTCAAGAAAGAACAACGCGCCGGCGGCGACGGCGTGTTTCAACGGCTCGAGATGCGCATCGGCATCGCCACCGGGCTCTGCATGAACGGGGACCTCGGGTCCGAACTCAAGGCCGACTACACCGTCATCGGCGACGTCGTGAACCTCGCCGCGCGCCTCGAACCCGCCAACAAGGTCTTCGGCACGCGGATCATGGTCTCCGGCGACGTGCGCGACGCCGCGCGCGACGCCTATACCTTCCGATACCTCGCCGAGCTTCAGGTCAAAGGCAAGAAACAGACCGTGCCCGTCTATGAGATCGTCTGCCGAAAGGATGAGCTGACCGACGAAGCGCGGGCCTACATCGAGCGGTTCGAGGCGGGCGTCGAGCTCTACAAGCAGCGAAAGTGGGATGCGTGCATCGTCCAGTTCATGCGGCTCCTGGCGAGGAAGCCTGACGACCCCGGCGCCGGCCGATACATCGATGCCTGCCAGACGCTCAAACGCTTCCCCCCTGGCGACGACTGGAACGGCGCGCTGGAACTGACGGAGAAATAACCGATTCTTCCCCGGCCACCCGGAAGGGGCGTCCGGGACGCACCTTTTTTCTCAGTCCGCGAAGAACCCCCTGACCGGGCAGGAGAAACCCGGCAGGATGTGTTCATCGGTGAGGGTCTCGTCCGCGGACAAGGCGCTGGGCTCGGCATCGGATCGGAAGATGTGAACACGCCGTGTTTCCGGGTCGATCACCCACACGCGCTCCACCCCCATACTGAGGTACTCACCGGCCTTCTCCATCATCTCGCCCCAGCCCTGGACTTTTCCGATTACTTCGACCACCAGGCTCGGCGGTGTCCGCGAGAAGCCTTCCACTTTGGCGGTCTTCGGCAGGCGATCGTGCGAATAAAATACGACATCGGCGCCTCGGACCGTATCAGGATCGGACGCGACAATCAGGCCGGTTTCGCCGGTGAAGACGCGCCCCCGATCCGTCCGACGTTCCCACTCCCAGAGCCGTCCGGCGACGCGCATGACGATTCTGCTGTGTGCAAGACCGCCAAGTGACAACCGCACTACCTCCGAACGGACCAGCTCACTCGGCCCCAATTCTTCGCAGATTTCCTCGAAATCCGCCGCGCTTGTCCATGTTCTTGTCGCGTCCGCCATCATGGCCTCCCTCATCTCCATTCTAGCATTTCAAGGCCGCAAGACCAATCGCATCCTCACCGGCCGCCAGTTGGAGGGTCCATGACAGTTTAGGCGGACGACGGCGCAGTTCTTCTTCGTAGCGTTCGCCCCCGTGG
>JBHHUY010000154.1:0-6917 GCA_046753965.1 Phycisphaerae bacterium | reverse complement strand
CCGCGAGTTCATACGCGTCGCCGGCGGGTTGATCGAGGATCGGCATCCCCGGCCGCTTCGGATACGGCCGGTAAAACGAGCAGAACCGACAACGAAGCACGCAGTAGTTCGTGTAGTTGATGTGGCGGTTGACGTTGTAGTAGGCGACGTCGCCGTGCAGGCGCTCCCGAACGAGGTTTGCCAGGCGGCCCAGCGCGTGGATGTCGCGCGAGCGGTAGAGCCGTACGCCGTCCTCGTGTGTGAGGCGCCGGCCGGCTTGCACCTTCTCGGCGATGTCCGCCAGGCAGTGGTCTGTCGTCAGGATTGAGGCCACGGTCGGCCTATTGTACGTCAACTGAGCGGTTCGTACTCAACATGCAATCCAACATGGACGAGCCGCGAGCTTCCGCCCGCGCGGCCGCTTGATGCAGAGGACTGCCGACCAGGGCCCGAGAGGCCGCGCGGACTGAAGTCCGCGGCGTTTCCTCTGGAAACTGCTCAAATCGAGTATGGCAGTCGGTCCTGGCGGCGACCGAGAGACGCGCAGCCCGGCGACCCGGCGGCGACCGCCGACCACCCCCCCCCGATCCTGTGACGAGAAACGACCCCGAGTGGATTCGAACCACCAACCTCAGCCTCCGCAGGGCTGCGCTCTATCCAATTGAGCTACGGGGTCCCTGCGTCCGCGGCCGGGAGGGCGGGCCCGCCGCCCCACGTTCACGCGGGCGACGGCCGTGATCGGCTGCCAGACGAGCAATCCAGGGGGACAGTCTAGGCATCCCGATGGGACTGTCAACCGCCCGGCCCACCGGGCCATCGGGATGCGGAATGGCCCTCGGGACCACGGGCCCATCCGCCGGCCGCCGCCGAACAGGGCGGCCGCCAACGTCCGTATACGCCCCGATAGCGAGAATAACGGTGGGAAGGGCTGTAGGAATTAGGCACTCTCGTCGATATTCTGGATAGCCGCCGGATTATGGGCTATAATACCGTGCGGCTGGAGCAAAAGACATCTTATCCGGAGGCGTGATATCGCCCAACCGCCTGTAAACCGGGCGTTTTCTTTGGCTTCTTTCCCCTCCGGAAAGCACCGGGTCTGCCCTTGAGGCGCTCGGTGCTTTCTTTTGCGCCGACGTTGTCAAGAAGAAAAAAGGCGAAAACTGGAAGATTCTTCCGGTTGTAGGGGCTCGGCGCCCCTCAAGCGTGGCGCAGCCCGGGATCATCCCACACACGGCTTGCCGTTTGGCGGCCCATCCCTGCCTCCCGCGATCGACGCCCGTCGCCGGTTATTCACTCGATGGACGGTTCGGCACCCTCAGGGACCAAGGCGGGCAGCCCACGACGCCCCAGGACCAGGTCCGGGAACAACTGGATGATGCTGCCGGGCGGGGCCTGCTCGGCGGCGCGGGTAAGATCGCGGAGACCCTCTTCCTCCAGCCCCGAGTAGAGTTCCAGGTATCCCAGCAGAAACCGCAGGCGGTAGTTCGACCTTGCGGCGAGCCGCTTCTGAAGATCGGCCCGGCGGATATCGAACACGTCGTGCCGCCCGACCAGCGCCGGCAGGTCCATCCGGAAGGCCGCGATCTGAGGAAACAGCCGAATCCCTCGCTCGATCGCCAACTCTCCCGAGACGTAGTCCCCGGCGGCCAGCAGGGCGTGGCCCTTCCCGAGCAGGGGCAGGGGATTTCGCGGATCGACGGTGAAGGCCAAGTCGAACTCTCGCGCGGCGCTGTAAAATCGTCCCGCCCTCAAGGAGGCCTCGGCGGTGGCCAGATACTTGTTGAGCCGGCCTTCGTACTTCCCCACGAAACTGGTCACCGGATCATCGAGCCGATCCAGCGCCCAGCGTGCGGCCGTGGCCAGCCGGGCGCGACCCCGAGAGGCGGCAGCCTGATCCTGTGAAGCCTGCTTCGCGGCGGCCGCCTCGGCCTCGGCCGAAGCGCCGCTCGGGCGGACCGGCATTCGGATGGTCGGCGGCAGGAATGCCTCGCCCGGCGCCGGCGGGTTCGTCCTGCCGAGGAAACCGATGCGACTTCCGCCCTGGGATTGCAGCGCCTCAACGGCTCGGTACAGATCTGCAAACAAGTCCCCGCCACGCTCCGGTGAGCGGTCGTCCGGTCGACGACCGAGCCGCGGGGCCGGTCGGTCCGCGGCGGTGCCCGAGCCGCGATCGAAACGCGCAGCGGGCAGTTGCTTCCGCGCGTCGGCCGGCAATCGATCGACCTGTTCGCGCCGCCGTCCCAGGATGCGCTCGGCGGCGGTCAAGCTTCGGTCTCGACCGATCGATTCAAGTGTGGATTCCTCACCGGGCGGGCGCGGCCTGAGGAGAGGCGAGATCTGTTGATCCAGGCGGTAGGCCGTCGGGGCATCCAGGGCACCCGGCAACCCGGGCTTCGGAGGATTCGCAGACGGCGCGAGAGTGGGCGCGCCGAAGATGGACGACGCGGATGCGGCAAGATAAGGGGTGGTCAGACTGTTCGTGGAATCCAGCGCGTCCAGGCGCGGGGCGACGACGCGCTGGCGAATGCCGGGCTTGAAGCGATCGGCACCGATGTAGAGGCGCGTGTCCGCCGGGTTGGGCAGCTTCAACGGCCTGACAGGGCGGCCGAGCGACGAGGATTGAGGCGGCCGGGTCAACGGGGTTTGCAGCCTCGACGAGCCGGGAACGTTCAGGCCGCTGCGGATAAAGCCCAGATCGGAGACGGTTTCGTCGGCCCCCAGGTAATAGGTCGGCCGCAAAGCCCGCCTGCTGCGGACGTCCTGGAATCCCACCGACTGCCCGACGAAACGCGAGAGCCCTGCCGAGGGCAGGCTGGCGCGGAACCGATTGTTCTGAAGCACGGGGGAGAATGCGTGAAAGCCGCCGAGGCCGGTGACATTGCCCGAGATGATGGCATTCGCTCGGAGACCGGCGTCGAACTGGGATGCGGCTCGCGGGTTGATGCCAAACGAGCCGGTCCCCGGATTCCGGTCGAGCAAACGGCCGGTCATCCCGGGAGTCCGATGGTCGACGCGGTGATCGATCTGTGCGACGGCCTCGGGGCAGGCGAAGCAGAAGAAGGTAACCGCGGTCGGGAGCCAGATGACTCTGAACATGAAATGCGTCCTCCGCGCCACGAAGAGCGGGCGACCTGGGCCGACCACATTATATCGGATCGAAGGCCACATTTCCGGAGCACCGAGAACCCGGCGAACGGTGCCCGACGGCTTCATCCGCTCGGCCGGATCGGCTAGGATGCGGCCTCACGCGATCTCCGGAGTCGATTCGATTCAAAGTCATCCCGACATGAGACAGGTGGTTTGGGTTCTTCCGGCGCTGCTAACGGCCGGGGCCATCGTGACCGCGCAGTCGATTCTGCCCGATCCGCCAGGCCAATCGAGCGTCGAAGAGACCGTGCTGCGCAGGATCAAGCAGCAGCCCGTCGGCTCGCAGACGCTCGACGCGCTGGGGTTGCCCGATGCATTCCTGCGCCGCGTCGGCGATCGCATCATCCGAATGTCCTACCAGCAGCGGTTTCGTGTGGTCGGCGAGCCGCGGACGGCGCCGGCGGGTCCACCGCAGACCGCCGTGGACCGCCAGGCCCCCGAAACGAACGCGGCGCCGCGGTGGTCCCAGCGTCTGTATCTTGCGGGAGGTTGTCTCACGGCCGCGGCGGTCGTGTGCCTGCTGCTGCTACGTCGTCGCCGCCGCCGGGTGACGTCATGAGCAAACGCCGAAAACGCCACAGCCGGGGTCTGGCCTGCCTCCTCTACGGCTGCATGTCTGTTCTCGCGGCGGGCGGTCCCCTGTTCGCCCAGTCCGAGTCACGCGGGAAGCCTGCAATCCTCCGCGCAACCCTCGACCCGGCGGTGGCGCGCTACCGAGCATCCTTGAAGAAGGAGCCCCCGGCCTTGCGAGGATTTCGCGCACCGATTCTCGATCGAGCCGCGGAGTTTCCGCCGATTGCCATGCCGAGCCGCACCGGTTCGCCCAAGTTGTGGCAGGTGGCCGATCGCGTCGCCGGGCGTCTCGCGCGAGTGGGGCTCCTGCCCACGCTGGCGGATGCCATCGAGCAACTCGGGCCGTCCTCGATTCCCCCTTCGGACGAAGAGGCGATCCGCCTGCTGCGGGCGATCGGCTTGCCGACGGATCTGCTGGGCTTCTTCTCGCCGCCAGGCGACCCGGCGTCGGGGCCCTGCGCGATCGTCCGATACATTGCGGGTCGATTGAAAGCCGGACGGTCGGCCCGGTCGCTGCGCGGCGAACTGGACGCCGTTCCGTTTCGCTTCAAGCGATCGAGGCCGGACTTCGAGGCCGCGGCGGAAGGCGGCGAACACGATCTCGCCCTGCTGCGTCTTCAATTGCCCCGGGGCAACTACTGGAAAGGCGCCGGCGACGGGAGCGCCGTTGACATCGCCCGGCAGTTGATCGCGGGGCTGCCCGACGTTGACTTCATCGCGAGCCTCTCCGCGGGCGAGCTGGACGCCTTCCTCGCTTCGAGCCGGGACTGGCCCCTTGGCCAGACCAGGCGGTTGCAGCTGCTGGTCGAACCCCTGCCGGTCGCGCAGTGGGCGCAGGACAACGGCCGGCCGGGATTCGTCGGCGCGGCCGGCACGGCATCGCGCCGACCGGCCACGCTGGTTCCGCGTTATGCCAGCGTCGGGGAGGAATACACGAAGTTCGCGCCGGGCGAGTCGTTTCTGGTCGACACCCTCGCCGCCACGGGACACGCCGTGATCCAGTCGCCGCTCATCTTCCAGGGCGGCAACATCATCCCACTCCGCGATCCCGCCACCGGGGAGCGCGTCCTGCTGATCGGCGAGGCCGAAGTGTATCGCAATACGGCGCTCGGACTGTCCCGCGATCAGGTCCTCGAGGCGATGCGGATCGAATTCGCGGTTGATCGGTGCGTCGTCCTGCCCGCCGCGGCCTTCCACATCGATTTCGAGCTTTCGGCACGGGTAATTCGAGGACGGCTCGTCTGCTTCGTCAATGACACACCGGCCGCGGTGCGTATCATCCTGTCGCTCGGTATCGACGCGCTCGAACAGAGCGGCACGCTTTCGGCCGAAGCGGCCCGAGGAGCCCGAGAAGCCCTCAAGACCGGGCGAGATGGAGACGTTCTGCAGCGCGTCGGGGGCGCTGTCGCGAAGCAGATCGACGCACGGAGGCGGTATCCCGCTTCGCTGGCGAAGTTCTTCGGGCGCGGCGAGACGGACGCGCCGATCGCCAACTTCCAGCGGTTTCTCCTGGCACTCGACATTCTGGCGAGCACCGTTGTGAAGCCCGAAGACATGCCCGGCGACCGGAACCTCCGCGCTTTCGCGGGGGCCCTCCGGCGGCAGGCCGCGGACCGCGCCGCGCTGCAAGCGGCGCTTCGACGACTCGGTTGGCGAACCGTCGGTGTGCCCAGCCTGTCGAGCGCCGACCGCGGGATCAACTATCTCAACGGTATCCACGACCGGAGGCACTACATCCTGCCGGTCTATGGCGGCTTCTACGAGCCGCTGGACCGGGCGGCGGCGGCGGCCTTCCGGGCGGAACTCGGGCCCGACGTGCGGATTCTGCCGGTGCTGTCGGGCGAGAGCCAGCGAGAGTTGGGCGCGGTGCACTGCAGCGTGGCGGCCTACCCGAAGCCGTAGCGATTCACTTCTCGGGTTTCGGGCCGGCCTGGTGATAGGGTTTGTGTGACTCGTAGAGTTCGAGCCGCTCGCGGATGGCCTTGGCGAATGGCTCATTCTCGGCGGCCGACGCCAATTCGGCGGCCTTGCGGGCGGTCTCTACGGCCTGATCAAAGAGGCCCGCCTCGGCCTGGGCGGCCGCGAGGGTGTCGAGCAGGGCCGGGTCCTTGTTCTCCGTCACCTTGCAGGCCGCAGATGCGAGCCTGACCGCCTCGGCGCCGTTTCGGGCCTCGGCCTCGTAGAAGGTCGCGAGATGCCAGGCCACGGCATTGAGCAAGAGAGGATCGTCCGGGCTCGATTGCAGACCCTTCCGATAGACGGCGGCGGCCTCTTTCGGTTTCTTCTGCGCCTCGAGCATGCTGCCCTTGCCGAACCAGGCCCGCCCGTCCGTGGGGTCGAGCTCGGTGACGCGGGTGAACGTGTCGTAGGCCTCCTGAAACTTGCCCTGCCGTGCCAAGGTCATGCCCAGACCCTTGAGCGCCAGTTGATCCTCCGACTTCAGGCGGACCGCCTCGGCATAATGGCGGGCGGCACCGGGCACGTCGCCGCTGTCCATGAGCAGGTCGGCCAGGTTTCGGTGGGCCAGGGCGTCCTCCGGATTATCCTCCAGGAGTTCGGTCAACTGCTCGATCGCCTCTTTCGGGTTGTTGAGTTTGGCCATGGCGATCGCGAGGTTGTTTCTGGCCGAAGCGTTGGCGGGATCGAGTTCCAGACACTGGCGGAGGTACTTGATCGACTCGGCGTATTTCTTCTGCTTGCCGAGAAGGGTGCCCAGCCGGAGTGAGCGATTGGGATCGTCGGGATCGAGTTCGAGCGCTTTGGCATAATGCCGAGCGGCAGCGTCGAAATCGCCGCTCAGCTCGAGGGACTTGGCCAGCACATGGTGCGTGAGCGGGTCTTCCGGCGCAAGCTTCAGCACCTTTTGAAAGGCCTCGATCGCCCGGTCATACTTCTCTTCACCCATGAGGATGACGCCGACGACGTACTCGGCGTTGGCTTCGGGGGGCAGGTCGTTTTCGGCCGCCTCCTGCCGCGCGGCGCCGTCCGGGTCTCCGTGGCTGCGGAGCATCTCCGCCAGGGCCAGGTGCGGCTGGCGAGACTGCGGGGCGGACTTCATCGCGCGGGTGAAGTATCGAACCGCCTCTTCGTCGTTGCCCAATCGATGATAGATCACGGCGGTCATGTTGAGGGTTGCCGTTTCGTCCGGCGCGGACTCGAGGTACGCCAGCAGGTGCGTCAGGGCTTCGGCATCCTGCCCGGCGTTTGCCAGTGCGCCC
>JBHHUY010000153.1:0-6997 GCA_046753965.1 Phycisphaerae bacterium | reverse complement strand
AGCAGTTTCTTGGCATCGGCGGCCAGGGCGTCGGCGCGGCTGAGCAGGCTCTGCTCCCGAGGCGATTGAGCAACTGTTGAGGGCGCGGAAGATTCGACGAGAACCGGCGGCGCGACGGTCTGCGGGGCTGCGTCGAGCGCAATGATCTCGCGGGCCAGACGCACAAAATCGCGGCATCCGCTGCTGCCGGGGTCGTATTCCGTGATGGGTTGGCCCAGGCTGGCGCTCTCTTTGAGCTTGGTGTTGAAATTGACGAAGGCGGTGAGCATCGCGTCGCCGTGCCGCTTGCGGAGCTCGGCGAGAATCTCGCGGCCCAGCTTGGTGCGGACATCGTAGTGATTCGCCAGGATGCGCAGGGTGATCGCCTTCTTCCAGGCATCCCGCTTCTGGCGGAGCGTCGCCATCTGCTTCGAGAGCCCGTGCAGAGAGAAGTAGCCCGTGTCCACCGGAACGAGAACTTCGTCGGCGGCGAACAGGGCGCTCTCGGTGAGGAAGCCGATGTTGGGGGGCGTATCGATGATGACAAAGTCGTACTTGTCCCGCAGGGTATCGAGGGATCGGGCGAGGCGCCGCTCGCGACCCTCCACGCCCGCGAGATCCTGCTCCAAGCCGGCCAGGTCCGTCTTCGAGGGGATCAGGTCGAAATTGCTCGATATTTGCCAGATGACCCGTGACAGATCGGGCGGCCCCTGATCCAAACCCTGCGCGAGAACGCTCGCGATGCTGGTCTCGATCTGCTCCTCCGGCACCGCCAGCCCGAGGGCGCAATGTCCTTGCGGGTCCAGGTCGATCACCAGCGTCCGCTGACCCTCGCGCGAGAGGCACGCGGCCAGATTGATGGTCACCGTGGTCTTTCCGCAGCCACCTTTCTGGTTCGCGACGGCAATGATTCTCATCTCAGAAGATCCTTGAGCATGGGGAGGCGAACGCGGAATCCGCCCGGGTCGTGCCTGCGCCGGACCCGACCTACCAGATGCTACATTCCGATAACAGATAGTTCGGCCTCTCAGCGCTGCCGGCTTGAGTTTTTATGGGACCCGTCGCCGTGGCAGAACTGGGAGCCGCCGATCGCCGGACAGCGGGCGATCGGCAACCTTGTATCGGTTGCGCCCTCCCCCCTCCCCCGACGTCACGTCGAGTCGTCCTCCGCCCTCCGACGCCAGGGGCCGAGCACGACAAGAAGGCAGCACTCGCCGCCGCGATTGCTGGCCTCCGACGAGCTGGCTACGATGCTCGGCGGTGCGGACACGGGCGGGACGCCCGTGCCACAGAGGTCTTGGGACGCACTCTAAGGATCTCAAACTGAGCGGCTTGTGCTCAATATGCAGTCTAACAATCGCGATCCGCGAGCTTTAGCTCGCGCGGACGTTTGATGCAGAGGAACGCCGACCAGGGCTCGAAAAGCCGCGCGGACTGAAGTCCGCGGCCCTTTTTCGCGGAAATCGGTCAGTTTGATTAGGGATGATCCATGTGGCAACGCCTCTGTGAGCTGCTCGAAGGGACCGGGGACCTCCACATCCTCGTCCTCGGCGACTTCATGATCGACCGGTATCTCTACGGCGATGCCGAGCGGATCAGTCCCGAGGCACCGGTGCCCGTGCTGCGGGTCGTCCGCGAGGAGGACGCCCTCGGCGGGGCCGGCTCGGTCGCGGCGGATATCGCCGCCCTGGGTGCCGTGCCGCACTGTGTCGGCGTCACGGGCGCGGGTGAGGACGCCGACCGGCTCATCCGGCTCTTGCGGGAGACCGGGGCGGACACGGACGGCCTCCTCCGCGTGGAAAGCCGCCGAACAACACTGAAAACGCGACTCGTCGGGCTGGCTCAGCATCGCCACCGCCAACAGTTGATTCGTGTGGACGACGAGACGGCCGACCCGATCGACGCGGCGACCGAGGGTCGCCTGCTGGACCACGTTGAGCTGCTTCTCGACCGTTGCAACGTGCTTTGTATCGAGGACTACGCCAAGGGCGTCGTCACCGAGAAGGCGGCCCGATCGGCCATCGCGTCCGCCCGGAAGCGAAACGTGCCCGTACTCATCGATCCGGCGGGCTCGACCGACTGCGTTCATTACGCGGGCGGCACGATCCTGACGCCAAACCGAACGGAGACGGAGAAGCTGACCGGCCTGAAGCTCCGGAGCCTCGACGCGGTCCGGCAGGCGAAGGGGCCCATCCTCGCGGCCTGCCACACGGAGCACGCCTGTGTGACCCTGGACGCGGATGGCGCGGTCCTGATCGGGCCGGGCGGCGCGTTTGAGCACATCCCGACGAAGCGTCGTGACGTCTACGACGTAACCGGCGCCGGGGACGAAGTGTTGGCAGCCCTGGCCGTCGCGGTGGCGGCGGGCGGCGAGCTGCGCGAGGCCGTCCAGTTGGCGAACGTGGCCGGCGGTCTGGAGGTCGAGAAGTTCGGCTGTGTGCCGATCAGCCGGGAGGAGGTGCTGGGAGAACTGCTGCTCGAGCACGCCCGATCACTCGGCAAGGTCCGGTCGATGGACCAACTGCTTCCCGAACTGACCCGGCGGCGGACGAGCGGCGAGAAGGTCGCCTTCACAAATGGCTGCTTTGATCTGATCCACGCGGGACATGTCGCGACCTTCGCGTTCTGCAAGGAGCACGCCGACATCCTCGTCGTCGGGTTGAACTCGGACGCCTCGGTGCGGCGGCTGGGAAAAGGGGACGATCGCCCCGTCGTCGATCAGGACGGCCGGGCGGCCGTGCTGGCCGCCATGGCCGACGTGGACTACATCGTGCTGTTCGACGACGAGACACCCCGGGCGCTGATCGAGGCGATCCGGCCGGACGTGCTCGTCAAGGGGCAGGACTGGGAAGGCCGGCCGATCGTGGGCCGGGAGATCGTCGAGGGTTGCGGCGGCCGGGTCCTGCTGGCCCCGCTGGTTGAAGGACTGGGAACGAGCCGAATCATCGAACGCATCAAGAACTCAGGCTGAGAAACAGAAGTTCGGGCCATCGCCCGGCCCCCCCACCTGCGGCATCATGGACAAGCTCTCTTCACTCACGATCTTCTTCCCCTGCTACAACGAAGAAGGCAACATCGAGCGCGTCGCGCGGGCCGCACTCGAAGCAGCGCCAAGATTCGCGGAACGCTTCGAGATCATCCTCGTCAACGACGGCAGCACGGACAACACACGGGAGATCGCCGAGCGCCTCGCGGAAGAGGTACCGGAGATTCGCGCCGTTCACAACGACCCCAATCAAGGGTACGGCGGCGCGGTTCAGCGCGGCCTGTCCGAGGCGAAGATGGAGTGGATCTTCTTCACGGACGGCGACGGGCAGTTCGACATCCGCGAAATGGACAAGCTCATCGAATTGCTCGATCGTTGCGACTTCGCGGTCGGCTACCGGCTCCGGCGTGCCGACCCCGTTCTGCGCCGGGTCAACGCCTGGTGCTGGGGAGTCCTGGTTCGCACGCTGTTCGGCCTGAAGGTGCGGGACATCGACTGCGCCTTCAAACTGCTCCCCAAGTCGCTGATCGACAAGGTCGAGCTGCGAAGCACGGGGGCGCTCATCAGCACCGAATTGCTGGCCAAGGCGAAGTATCGCAGACTGCGAATCGCAGAGGTCGGTGTAAATCACTATCCCCGCGTCGCCGGAAAACAGACCGGCGCCAACCTGCGGGTCATTCTCCGCGCCTTCCGCGAATTGATCCGACTGCGCCGACACATCCGCAGCGAGGGGCTGCCGAATCAGGAAGAATGACTCGACTCGTTCGGGGCCCGCCGCACGCCTGATCCCCCTCAACCGTCGAGAAACTGCCGGGCCCACTGTTCGACGATCGCCAGTCGCCAGACTTCACCGGTCATCGAGCCATCGCCCGCGTCGAAACGGCGGATGAGCCCCAGGATGCCCTTGGGCTCGAAGCAGCCGCGGTCCAGGAAGCTCTTCGAGGTGAGTCGTTCCCGCCACCAATCGTCCAGGCCGCCGCGCATCCAGGCCGTCGTCGGGGCGGCGAAGCCGATCTTGTCCCTGCGATCGAGAATCACATCGGGCACCCGACCGCGCATCGCCTCTCGCAACACCCACTTCAATCGACCTGTTCGAATCCTCGTCTCCGGCGGCAGGCGAAGTGCAAGATCGACGAAGGATCGCGACAGGAACGGAACGCGGGCCTCGATCGAAAAGGCCATCGAGTTGCGGTCCTCGAATCGAAGCAACGAGGGGAGGCTCTCCGCCGAGAGGACGGCGCGGAGACGGCGGGCCAAGGCGGATTCATGCCGCAGGTCGGCGTCCGGATCAGGCGGCCGGAGATCGAGGCACTGATGGAAATCGGGCGCGGGCTCGACCGAAGCCAGATCTCGGACGAGCCAGGGCCGCTCCGCGAGCGACCTGCTGCGACGCAGGCGGTTGCGCGTCGCCTCCGGCAGGAGTGCCGCAACAACGTGTCCCGCGAGCCCGCCGCGCTTGAAGTGCGTTCGCTTCGCCACGGAATACTCCCGCCGAAACGTCAGGCTCCTCCCATGTCGCAACAGGTGCGCCAGATAAGACGGGATGAATCCCTCATATCCGCAAAGGAGTTCGTCCGCGCCCTGGCCGTCGAGAACCACCGTCACGCCGGACGCGCGGGCCAGGCGCATGACCTCCCACTGCATGTAGATCGAGGGCGACCCGAAGGGTTGCTCCTGATGCCACATCAACGCGTCAATCTCATCCAGGAACCGCTCGGCGGTCGGCGCGACCTGGTGCGAGACGAGCCCCGGACAGGCCTCGACGACCGCCCGGGCATGGCGTGTTTCGTCCAGTTCGTTGCCGGGCAGCGCGGCAGTAAAGGTGTGCTGGGTCCATTGACCGTGCGCGGCCACGGTCTCCCCGCGGAGATCGTGGGCGAGGGAGACGATCGCGGCGCTGTCCACGCCGCCCGAGAGACAGGAGCCGATCGGCACGTCGGCCCGGAGCTGCGCGGCGACCGAATCGGCCAGGACGCGCGCGACCTCCCGCGGCGCGTCGGCCGGAGGATTGGACCAGTCGAACCTCGGCCGCCAGTAGCGTCTCACCGCGCCGCCCGCGTGCATCGTGCCCTTGCCGCGCAGATCGAGCTCGATCCAGCAGCCGGGCGGCAGGGCCCAGATGTTCTCAAAAAGGGTCTCATTCGTGTGATCGACGAGCCCGTCGCAGAGGAAATCGCCGAGTCGGGCCTCGTTTGCACTTCGGGTGATGCCGGGCAGGACCAGCAACGACTTGATCTCCGAGGCGAAGGCCATGCCGCCTTCGAATCGGGCCAGATAGAGCGGCTTGATGCCCAGTCGATCGCGGGTGAGAACCATCCGGCCGGCCACCCAGTCGACGATCGCGGCCGCCCACATGCCGTCGAGCCGCTCGAAGCATCCGCAGCCCCAGGAACGGTAGGCGGCGTGCAACACCTCCGTGTCGCCGTGTCCGCGGAATCGCATCCCCCGACTGCTCAGCTCCGAGCGCAATGCGTTGTGGTTGTAGATCTCGCCATTGAACACGAGCCAGACCCGGCCGTCCGGGCCCGCCAAGGGCTGGTGACCGGCTTCGGTTCGGTCGACGACGGCGAGCCGCCGCGCGCCGAGGCCGAGCTTGACGGGAACAAAGCTCCAATCGACCGCTTCGCCGGGCGGGCCGAACCGCCGCTCGACAGTCGGGCGGCCGTTCATTCCGAAGAGGACCGCGCCGCCGTCGTCGGGACCACGATGGTAGAGGCGTTGCGTCATCGCCGTGAGCCAATCGGCCGCGGCGGGATCGATCTCGTCGAGCAGGATGCCGGCAATGCCGCACATGATTACCGACCCTCGGAGCGAACGTCGAGGACGCGGCGGAACAGCCTCGCATACCAGCCCGCGACTCGACGGCCCGAAAACCTGTCCCGCGCTTCGCGGGCGATGGCGTGTCGATCATATTCCAGACAGGTGTCCACCATCCGCGATAGACCCGCCCTCAAGGATTCCGGATCGCGCATACGAACCAGAATACCGTTGCGCGGATGGACGAACTCGGCGCAGGCGGTGTCTTCGGTGGTCAGCACCGGCAGGCCCAGACAAAGCGCCTCGGCCACGACCAAGCCGAACGACTCGCCATGCGTCGGCAGGACCAGGAAATCGGACCGCGACATCCGCGCCACGACCTCGGTGCGATCACAAACGCCACAGACGTGCAGCCGGCCGCCCATCGCCGGGCGCGATGCCAACGCCCGCGCGTCCGACGCCAACGACCCGTCGCCGACGAGGTGCCATTCGACATCGCGGCGGTCGGCCATCGCCTCGATCGCGATGAGAAGATCACCTGCGCCCTTCGCCGGGGTCAATCGCCCGACGAACACGCCGCGGCGGGCGGCGCCGGGATGGGCCGCGGGCACCTCCGCCGACAGAAACTCGGGCGCCACCATGTTGCCGCAGACGTCGATCTCCCGCGTAATGCCTGCCGCACGCATCTCGTCGCGCGTCCGTCCGCTGACCGCGACCACCGCGGCCGCGCGGTCAAGGGCCGCCCGCACATAGGCCCGACCGGCCTTCCGCGTCATGACCAGCGAGAACGGCCCGGTATGCTCGGTCACGACGACGGGCTTCGCCAACTCGTCCGGCAGATGCGTGCACGCCCAGCCGGAAGGAATCGCACACATCGCGTGGAGCAGGTCGGGGTCTCCATGTCTCGCACGATAGGCCGCCAGGCCCCGCCGCAACCAGGCCCGGAATCGACTGAAGCGGATGCCCGGCAAGCCGCCCGCCGTGTGCCAACCTTGAATACGCAGCACGGCGATGTTCTCGACGCGCTCCGCCGTCACGGCCGGCATCCACGGAATGCCCGATCCCGGCCGCCACCCGCGCAGGCTGACGAGATCGGGATAGACCACGCCCACCCGCGCGCCGGCCGCCGCAAAGGCCCCGGCATAGTCCCGGAAGAAAACCCCGCTGTCAGGCTGCCGCGGCGACGGCCACCAGGCCGGAACGATGAGGATATGCAGCCCGGCCATCTCGCTGCGGCTTTCTTCCATCATTGTTTCTCTCATGCCTCGAGCGGAT
>JBHHUY010000152.1:0-7059 GCA_046753965.1 Phycisphaerae bacterium | reverse complement strand
GGTTCAAAGTGATTGTGGCGATCCCCTCGCTGACATCCAGCTCGAAGTACTCGTAATCACGCATCACGCATCACCTCGAAGCCCCCCACTCGCGCGAACCTGCCCCTCACTCCGAATAACCGCAAACCAGCACTCCCCCGACAACTGACACCTGACAACTGACGACTGACAACTGATAACTGACAACTGATAACTGATAACTGATAACTGACAACTCTCAAACATATTGCCCCCCATCCACGCGAATCACTTCGCCCGTAATGAACCGCGCCCGTTCGCCGCAAAGAAAGGCCACGGCCTCCGCCACATCTTCGACGCGGCCGAGCCGGCCCAGCAGGATTTCACTCAGCGCCTCCTGCCGCGCCTCGGGCGGCATCGTTTCGATGATCGGTGTCTCGACAAGGCCGGGCGCCACGGCGTTGACGGTCACGTTGAACCGGGCCAGTTCCTTTGCCAGGGATTTTGTCAAACCGATGACACCGGCCTTGGCAGCCGCGTAGTTCGTCTGACCGAACTTGCCGCGCATCCCGTTGATGCTGGCGATGTTCACCATCGCCCCCCAGCCGCCCTTCCGCATCACGGGCGCGGCGGCCCGGGCGAAATGAAACATGCCGGTCAGGTTCACGTCGAGGACATCCCGCCACTGGGAATCGGTCATCTTCCAGACGACCTGGTCCCGGACGATGCCCGCGTTGTTGACGAGAATCTCGAGGCCGCCGAAGTGAGACACGAACGCTTCCACGGCGTCATTCGCCTGAACGGGGTCCCGAACGTCACCCTGACGCGACCACGCCCGCCGGCCCGACGATTCGATCCGCTCGACCACGGCGCGGCCGTCTTCCGGCGAACCGAGGTAGAAGATGCCGACATCACACCCGTCGCGAGCCAGGGTTTCGGCGATGCAGCGGCCGATGCCGCTGCTGCCCCCGGTCACCAAGGCTCGTCGCGATGCGGAATGTGTCATCGTCCTGATCCCATCGGACGTGGCGCTCGGCTCGGCATGACGCGGCCGTGAGCGTGCGCCCCACGCTGCCGCGGTACCGTCCAGCCCGTTCCGAGCGCACGCACTACGTGGTTACTTTCGAGAGCGCCGCCCCGCACTGGCCGCAATGCTCAAACTGCGACGGCAGCCCCTTGGCTCCGCAGGAGGGGCACTGCTTCGCATAGGGGCCCCAGAGAAACTCGCTGGACCCGTTCGGGTCGGCCGCCCGGCGGCGGACGCCGACATAGTCGGCCTTGCGCTTCTCAACGAAGGCGGTCATGCCCTCGTAGGGCTCCAGGCTTGTGTAGTGGAGAGCCAGCCAGTCTCGCGCATGCGGTGTCGTGGCGTGCCAGGAGGCGTCCTTCCAATAGTTCACCTGGGCCTTGGTATACCGCGTGCACTCGGGGAACTTGTTGACAATCTGCCGGCACAGATCGGCGACGACTTCGTCCATCCGCGAGAAGTCGATCGAATAGCCGTCCTGCGACTTCTGCGCCTTGCGAATCTCGTCGGCGGTGACGCGCCGCTCAAACGGATTCTCCCACGGGTCGGTGTTCCAATCGGCGAGATAGGTCCGGTCGCCTGTGAACCGGGTGCAGAACGCGCCGTCGGGCCCCTTCACGGTCGGCACGACGACGTTCACCAGCCCCATCGCCAATGAGGCGTAGGACTGGTAGCGTTGATTGAGGAAGAGGATGCCCCGGGCCCGCCGATCGCCCACGTGAATCGGCAGCCACTGGGTCGAACCCCCGCAGGCGACGGAGCCCACGTTCGTGCCGACCTGCGCGATAAACGCGTGCTCGGCCATGACCGCAAGATCACAGGCAAGCTGGCTTTCGTTGCCCCCACCGACGGCCATGCCGTTAATGCGGGCGATCACCGGCTTGGCGCAGTTGGTAATCGCTTCGATGTAGTCCTTGAAGCGACACATGTACTTCCAGTAATCGCGCGGCTTGCGGGTGTAGTTCTTCTGGTATTCCTTGACGTCGCCGCCGGTGCAGAACGCCTTGTCGCCCGCGGCCGTGAAGACCACCACGGCCACCCGGTCGTCCCAGGAGGCATCCTGAAACGCCGCAGCCAGCTCCTGCAAGGCCGGGGTGCTGTAGGCGTTGTAATGCTCCGGCCGCTGGATCGTGATCCGCGCGACCCAATCGGCCTTCTCATACCCGACATCCTGGAATTGAAACGACCCGGCATCTCGGAGCGGAAACAGACTCACGGTGGCGCCTCCTGACAGACCAAGGGAGAGGGGTCTTTAGGAAACCGACTAGCCGAACGGACGTTCGATCGGCCGCCAGATGGCTCGACCGGGGTTGAGACGCCGCTCACCCCCGCAAAACCTCTTCGCGCATTGATTATGACACGTTCTCTGAGCTTGTCAAGCCCGTTTTCTTGGCAATTCTGCTTGACACAGGCCATGATGCGTGGCATAGTCAGAACGTACATTCGTCCGAAACAAGGGGCGTGAGACCTCGTGTTGCCAGACAAACCAGAACAACCGTTCGGTACGGATTTCGAGCGGCGTCGTACGCGAACTCCTGACCTCCGCGAGACTTACGACGATCGCCTCAACCACATCCTCGAGGCCGCGACCGAGGTGATCGCCCGCACCGGCTACGAGAAGGCCTCCATGCGGGCCGTGGCCAAGGCCGCCGGAACCAGCCTGGCCGGCCTCTACCACTACTTTGACAGCAAGGAGAAGATGCTTTTTCTCATCCAGTTTCGCACCTTCAACTCACTGATGAGCAACCTCCGTGAGAAGGTCCATGGCGTGACCGATCCCATCGAGCAGCTTCGCGTCATGATCCGCGCCCATGTCGGCTATTTCGCCGCTCACATGGCTGCCCTGAAAGTCTGCTCGCACGAACTCGACTCGCTCACCGGCGAAGCCTACGAGGAAACCCACCGAATTCGGCGGGGATACTATGAGATGACGCGTGCCATGATCGACGGCATTCTCCAGTCAAGCGCTGCCAACGGCGGCCTGGACGCGCACGTGTCGACGATGTGCCTGTTCGGCATGCTGAACTGGCTCTACCGGTGGTATGATCCCAAACGAGACCGTTCGCCGAACGTCCTGGCGAACCAGATCGCGGAACAGTTCCTTCACGGCGCGCTCGGCCTTGAACGCAGCGAACCGGATGATGCCTCAATGAGGACGGTCGAACCACTCGCCGGCGGCAAGACCGGCGACTGAGAATCGCCCCGCGGGGCGCAATCAACTGACGAACCGACACGGGAGCCGCGAGCGTGTATCTACCTGACGTCGAAGTGCACGAAGCCCACAGCCTGAAAGAGGCGTCTTCCCTCCTGGCCCACCATGCACCGAACGCCCGACTCCTCGCAGGCGGGACCGACCTGCTCGTCGATCTCAAGACGGGGCGACTCCGGTCGGATCACCTCGTTTCCATCGGTCGAATCGAATCGTTGCGCGGAGTCACGAGAACCGACGGGCAGCTTCGGATCGGCGCCCTGACCACGATCACCCAACTGCACCGCTCCGAAGCCCTCGGCGATTGCTTCGGCCCGATTCGCGACGCGACGGGCCGGATGGCGGCGGAGCAGATACGCAATATGGCGACGGTGGGCGGCAACCTCTCGAGCGCGGTCCCTTGCGCCGATCTGCCGCCCATCCTGATGGTCATGAGCGCCTCGGTGGTTTTGTGGTCGCCGGACGACGAGCGAACCGTCTCGCTCGACTCGTTCTTCATCGGACCGCGCCGTACGGTTCGGCGCGACGATGAGGTCCTGACCGTCGTCCTCGTGCCCGATCCGCCGCGCGGTTCCGGTGCCGCCTATGCGCGTTTCGCGCTTCGAGAAGGCAACGCGATCGCGGTCGCGGCCGTGGCGGCGAGCCTGCGCCTCGACGCGGACGACACGGTGCGCGCGGCGCGCATCGCCCTCGGCGCGGTCTCGCCGATCCCGAAGCTCGTCCCCGCGGCGGCCGGGGCCCTGGTCGGCAAACCGCTCAACGACGACAACATCACTGCGGCGGCGACGGCAGCGATGGAAGCAGCCGAACCGATCTCGGATGTCCGCGGTTCGGCCGAGTTCCGGCGAGAGATCGTCGGCGTGCTGGCGGGCCGGGCGCTTCGGCTCGCGGCCCGGCGGGTTGGCAAGACGAGAACCGCATGAGAATCGGCCCGCAAGCGCGAACGCTCGCGAGACATCATCGCAGACAGTGCGACGGCGAGCCACGGCGGCGGACGGCGCCGGGGGCAAAGCTGTCCGATTGTGGCTCTTGGAGAGCCGAGCAATGACGACCACATGCACACTGACGGTGAACCGACAGGCCTTTCCTGTCGCCGTTCGCCCCGGCGAAACCCTCCTCGACGTCTTGCGCGAAAAGCTGCATCTGACCGGCACCAAGAAGGGCTGCAACGTCGGCGACTGCGGGGCGTGCACCGTCCTGGTCGACGGCGAACCGATGAACAGTTGCCTGCTGCTCGCCTCCGAGGTCGAGGGCAAGGCCGTCACCACCATCGAGGGTCTCGCCGCAAACGGGGAATTGACGCCGCTCCAGCGGGCCTTCATCCATGAAGGCGCGATCCAGTGCGGATTCTGCACGCCGGGGATGATCCTCTCCGCGACCGCATTGCTGAACCGGAATCCCAAGCCCGACACGGCCGAGGTCAAGGAGGCGCTCGCGGGGAATCTCTGTCGATGCACCGGCTACACCGGGATCCTCCGCGCCGTGGGGCGCTGCGAGAACTACCGAAGCAATGGAACCTGTGCGAGGACAAAGACGTCCCCAGGTAGCACCGGACGAACCGCAGGCTTCAGCCCGCGCGGCCTGACAACGGGCGAGAACGCCGCGCAATGCGAAGCACCGCAAGGGCTCAAGCCCGCGACTCCTCAATCGAAATACGGCACGGTCGGTGTCAGTATCCCCCGCATCGACGCGGCCGACAAAGCGACCGGCAGCGCCGTCTATACCGCCGACATCCACCTGCCCAACATGATCCACGGCAAGATTCTCGGTTCGACGGTGGCACACGGCCGCATCCGGCGGATCGACACGTCGAAGGCCGAGGCGCTCCCCGGCGTCCTGGCGGTCCTCACCGGCCGGGACGTGCCGGACACGATGTACGGCGTCTCGCCCGCCCGCTACGACGAGCACATTCTCGCCAAAGACAAGGTCCGCCATGTCGGAGACGAGGTGGCCGCGGTCGCGGCCGTAGACGAGCAGACCGCCGAACGGGCCGTCGCGTTGATCGAGGTCGAGTACGACGAGTTGCCCGCCGTTCTCGATCCCGTCGAAGCCGTCGCAGAGGGTGCGCCGCAACTACACGAGCGATACAAGCGGAACATCAATACCCATGTCGAGCAGTCGTTCGGCGACATCGAGCGCGCCTTCGCCGAGTCGCACCGCGTCCGCGAGGAGACCTTCACGGGGAACCACATCTACCAGTCGCCGCTCGAACCCCACGCGGCCATCGCCACGTGGGACCACGACGGCACGCTGGTGCTCTACACCTCCACACAGGTACCGCATTACGTGCAATACATGATGGCCCACGTGTTGCACATCCCGCTCGGCCGGATTCGGGTGATCCGCCCGGCCGTGGGCGGCGGTTTCGGCGGCAAGGCCGAGACCACACCGCTCGATATCTGCGCGGCGCTCCTCAGCAGGCAGACCGGCCGACCGGTCAAGATGGTCTATTCCCGCGAGGAGATGTTCCACCACGGCCGGGGCCGCCACAAGCAACACATGAAGTTCAAGCTCGGCGTCGATCGCGAGGGCCGAATCAAGGCCTTTCAGAGCGAGATCTACCTGGACGGCGGAGCCTACTCCTCCTTCGGCGTCGCCACGGCCTATTACGCCGGCAGCATGATGCCGACGCTCTATCACATCCCCAACTACAAGTACGACGGCTACCGCGTCATGACCAACAAGCCCGCCTGCGGCGCGATGCGCGGCCACGGCGTGCCCCAGCCGCGCTTCGCCTTCGAGTGTCTGCTCAACATGGTCGCGGACGATCTCGGCATCGACCCCATCGAAATCCGCCGCCGAAACGCCATGACATCCAACACCCGCACGGTCAACGACATGGACGTCGGCAGTTGCGAGTTCCTCGCCACCCTCGATGCCGTTTGCGAAAAGAGCGGATGGAACGAGAAGTACCGGCCGGCCGCCGGCTCGAATCCACGCGCCAGTCTGCGACGAGCCGCGGGCTTCAGCCCGCGCGGTGCTGCGAATGCGGATAAGGCGTCGACAGATGAGACGCCGCGCGGCCTGAAGCCCGCGGCCCGTCCATCGATGGAGCAATGGTCCAGAGGCATCGGCGTCGGCGCGGGCGGCTTTGTCTCCGGCGCCGGTTACTGCATCTATCGCGGGCAGGTTCAACTCTCGCACGAGAAGCCGCGCGAGCATTTCCAGAAGAAGTCGATCTTCCCGCACGCGAACGCCATCGTGAAGATCAGCGAAGACGGCATGGCCGCGATCCTCATGATCGGTGCTGCCGAGATCGGCCAGGGCAGCGACACGATCCTCGTACAGATGTGCGCCGAGGCCCTCGGCATCCCCTCGTCGCGCCTCCGTATGCGGAGCGAAGACAGCGACATCTCGCCGATCGACCTCGGCGCCTACTCGTCGCGCGTCACCTTGATGGGCGGCCACGCCGTGTCGCGCGCCGGCCGCGCCGTCGTCGACAAGCTCCGTCCCTACGCCGCCGCCATGCTCGGCTGCGAGGAATCGGCGGTTGTTGCACGCGATGCCAGGTTCTTCGCGGCGACATCCCCTGTGGCACCGGCTTCCGGCCGGTGTGACCGCGCCCCTGACGCGCGGCAGCGTCCGGCGCCCGTCGCCGACAATCCGAAATCCGTCCCCTGGGAGGAAGTCGCTCGGCGCTACTTCAACGACAACGGTCCGCTCGTCGGCACCGGCTGCTACAAACCCCCCGACGGCCTCGGCGGTGATTACAAGGGTGCCACGGTCGGCACCAGCCCGGCCTACTCCTTCGGCAGCGCGGTGTGCGAGGTCTCGGTGGATATGGAAACCGGCAGGGTAAAGATCGAGCGATTCACCGACTACCACGACTGCGGCACGCCGATCAACCCCCAGGCCGTCCACGGCC
>JBHHUY010000151.1:0-7222 GCA_046753965.1 Phycisphaerae bacterium | reverse complement strand
ATGTCAGTGTCTCCATGACGATCAACGCGCCGGCCGCGATTCTTCTTGCCTTCTACATCGCCACGGCCGACAAGCAGGGCGTCCCGCGCGATCGGCTCCGCGGCACCTGTCAGAACGACATCCTCAAGGAGTTCCACGCTCAAAACGAGATCGTCTTTCCGCCCGCCGAGAGTGTGCGGCTCGTGGTCGATACGATCGAGTTCTGCGCCAAGGAGCTGCCGCAATACAACCCCGTCAGCATCAGCGGCTATCACATCCGCGAGGCCGGCTCGACGGCCGGCCAGGAGCTGGCCTTCACGCTGGGCGACGGGCTGCACTATGTCCAGGCCTGCCTCGATCGCGGCATGGCGGTCGACGGATTCGCGCCGCGGCTGAGCTTCTTCTTCAACAGCCACAACGATTTCTTCGAGGAAATCGCCAAGTTCCGCGCAGCGCGGCGCATGTGGGCGACCTACATGCGAGATCGTTTCGGCGCCGCCGCCGAGCGGTCGATGTGGCTCCGGTTCCACGCCCAGACGGCCGGGTGCAGCCTCTATTCCAAACAACCGCAGGTCAACCTGATGCGCGTCGCCTATCAGGCGATGGCGGCCGTCCTGGGCGGATGCCAGTCGTTGCACACCAACAGCATGGACGAGACGATCTGTCTGCCCACCGAGCAGGCCGTCACCCTGGCCCTGCGCACGCAGCAGGTGTTGGCATTTGAGACGGGCGTGACGAGTACCGTCGATCCGCTGGGCGGAAGTTACTTCATCGAGTCTCTGACCGATCGAATCGAGGCCGAGGCGCGCGAGTACATCGACCACATCGAGTCGACCGGCGGCATGATCGCGGCCATCGAGAGCGGCTATGTCCGGAAGCAGATCGCCGACGCCGCCTATCGCTACAGCCGGGCCGTCGAGCGGGGCGACAAGAAGCTCGTCGGCGTGACCGATTTTACGCAGGACCACGAGGAGCCGATCGAGCTGTTGAAGATCGGCCCGGAGGTGGAAGAGGGGGTCGCCGCGAAGCTGAAGGCCGTCAAGGCCGGTCGCGACGGCGCCGCGGTCGCCGATGTGCTGAAACGCGTGACCGACGATGCCCGAGCCGACCGGAACATCATGCCTGCGCTCATCGAGGGAGCGAAGGCCTACGCCTCGGTCGGCGAGATGATGGGGGCGCTGCAAACCGCACTGGGGCGGTTTGATCCGGGACAGATCAGCTAGAGATCGAACAACGGCGCCACGGTCGATGGTCCGGTTGAATCGGCCGGGGGGCTTTGCCGTCAGGCGGATCAACCCGCCGCCTTGTTCATACCCGACTCCGCGGTTGAATCCAGCGCCGGCGCATGAGTCGCTCGGGTGGTTTGGACGCCTCGATCCTGATCTCTTAGAATAAGCCTTCGATGACACCCACACGGATTCTCCTGACCAAGATCGGATTGGACGGCCACGACCGCGGCATCAAGGTTCTCGCGCGCGGCCTGCGCGACGCGGGAATGGAAGTGATCTACACCGGCCTCTGGCAGACGCCCGCGGCCGCGGCCAAGGCCGCGGTCGAGGAGGATGCCGACGTTCTCGGCGCAAGCTTTCACAGCGCCGCGCACCTGACCCTCGTGCCGGTCCTGCTGCAGGCGCTGAAGGATGCGGGTCGGCCGGACATCCCCGTGGCGATCGGCGGCATCATCCCGCCCGACGACGTGCAACCCATGAAAGACGCCGGCGTGGCACTGGTCTTCGAGACGGAATGCGCGCTCGAGACGATTGTCGCGCGGATCAACGCGATCGCAGCGGACGTGAAGGACCGGCGCAAGGCCTCCTTGAGAGGCGGCGAATTGGATCACTGGATGGCCGGCCTTCGGTCGGGCGATCGCGCCGCCCTTGGTCGCGTCCTGACCTGGGTCGAAAACGACGCCTCGGCCGAAGACCTCGCCCGCCGTCTTCCGCCCACGGACGGACAAACGGTCGTCGTCGGGCTGACCGGGGCGCCGGGCGTGGGCAAGAGCACCCTCATCGGCCGCCTGCTGGAGGAACTCCGCCGTCGCGACAAGAGCGTTGGGGTCGTGGCGGTCGATCCCGCCAGCCCAATCACCGGCGGGGCCTTGCTGGGCGACCGCGTACGCATGGTCTTCGCGGCCGGAGATCCCGGCGTCTTCTTGAGATCGGCCGCCAGTCGTGGAGAATTGGGCGGCCTCGCGCCGACGACCGGCGCGATGGTTGAAGTCCTGCGGCGGTTCGGCGTCGATGTGCTGATCATCGAGACCGTCGGCGCCGGCCAGAACGACGTCACGGTGAGAAACTGGGCGTCGCCGCTGGTTCTGACGTTCATGCCCGGTGCCGGCGACGCGCTGCAACTGGACAAGGCCGGCATCACCGAGGTCGCCGACATCTTCGTGATCAACAAGGCCGATCTGTCGGGGGCGGACACGTTGGAGGCTCAGATCAAGGATACCCTCGGGTCGCGCAGGCCCGTCGTGCAGACGGTCGCCTCGCATGGTGAGGGCATCGACGCCCTGGCGACGGCCATCCTGTCCCACGGCGCAAACGCGGTGCCGGGCGGCTCGACGCCGATTCACGCGGGCAAGACCGGCGGCTGACTCCGATTCTGGAATCGAATCAAACGACCATCACGTCAACGACAACCGGGAAGGTGAGACATGAAGATCCTCGCATTGCTCAAACATGTGCCCGATTCCACCGCGACCATCAAGGTTCGAGAAGACGGCAGCGGCATCGAGACGGCGGGCGTGAAGTTCGTGACGAATCCGTTCTGCGAGTTTGCGATCGAGGCCGCGCTCCAGTTCAACGAGAAGAACCCCACCGCGTCGGCCGAGATCACCGCCATGACCCTGGGCTCGGCCGCGTCGGTCGAAGTGTTGCGCACCGCCTTTGCGATGGGCGCGGATCACGCGATCC
Source organism: Phycisphaerae bacterium (assembly GCA_046753965.1). Classification (GTDB taxonomy): domain Bacteria; phylum Planctomycetota; class Phycisphaerae; order UBA1845; family UTPLA1; genus JBHHUY01. The sequence continues at coordinate 4,331 of JBHHUY010000151.1, read as the reverse complement.
ATCTCTGCGACGATCAGTTTCAGGGCCTCGATGATCTCACGATCGGCCGCGTTCTGGCCGCGGCGATCAAGGACCGCGGCTTCGAAATCGTGTTCGCCGGCAAGTATGCGATTGACTACGACCGCGGCCAGGTGGGCCCGGCCCTCGCCGAGTGCCTGGGCTGGCCGCACGTCGGCACGGTCACCGGCATCGAATGGGGCGACGGTTTCAAAACCGCCACGGCCCGGCGCCGGATCGAAGGGGCCGAGGAAGTCGTCGAGGTCCGCCTGCCCGCCGTCTTCTGCATCGACAAGGGCTACGTCGAACCGCGCTATCCGTCGCTGCCGGGCCTGATGAAGGCGAAGAAACGGCCGATCGAGACGCTCGATGCCGCCGCCCTCGGTTTGGACGCCGCTGCCCTGTCGCCGGAAGCCATGGGAACGAGCGCGGGCCGGTTCGAGCCGCCGCCGCCCCGACCCCCTGGCCGAAAGCTGGAGGGAGAGCCCGAAGCGCAGGTGAGTGAACTTGTTCGGATCCTCCGAGACGAGGAAAAGCTGCTCTGACGGAACTCAGCGCCCCCAAAGGGCCGTCAGGAATCAGGCAAGCGTCACGCGCTCGCGTTTCCGGCGAATCTCACCGTTCGCTTGCTCGACGCCTGAGTGGCGCCGCGACGGTGAACCCGGCGTGACTCCGCGGTCTCGCCCGCGAGATGGAGGGCGTCGGCGATTCGTCGCTATCGTGCGGCTCCGGCGACGCACGACCAGATCGCCGCCGCCGCCACGGCCGCCGTCTCAACGCGAAGGGTTGCCGCGCCGAGCCGGACGGGCTTTCCGCCGCGGCGCTCGATTGCTTTCGTCTCTTCTTTCGTGAATCCGCCTTCCGGACCGACCAGGATCAGATCGTGCGATTCTGCGCCTCGGTCTGCCGAGGCCGCCTGCATCATCGCGTCGATCAGGGATTCGGAATCCGCCTCGGGGTTGCCGTAGAAGGTACGCGCCACCCCGGCGAAAGCGTCGAAGACAGTGTCAATGCAAGCCGGTTCCTTGATGGCCATGATCCGTGCATGGCCCGCTTGCTTCGCCGCTTCCGAAGCCTTGCGGCGCCATCGCGCCAGCTTGCCGTCGCCCGGAATCACCGCGCCGCGATCCGTGATGAGGAACCACAACGCCTGCACGCCAAGCTCGGCGCACTTCTCGACGAGCCAGTCGGCGCGCGCGCCTTTCGGCGCCGCGGCCGCGAGGGTCAGCGTCGCCCGGCTTCGGCCCGGCACGCGGATCGGGCCGATTCGCTCGACCTCGAATCGCCCCTGGGAAACAGACCGAATGTTCCCGGTGACCTCTCGCCCGTCGCCATCGAACAACACGACCCGGTCGCCGATCCCGAGACGGAGGACCCGTAGGGCATGGCGCGCCTCGGCCCCCGCGACGGCGATCGTCTCTCCGGTGACCGCCTCCACCCTGAAACGCCGTTCTCGCATGTCTTCATGTTCCGTCGGTTTCGCGCTCGAGACAAGCCGGGACCGGCGGGCGGGCCCGTGTGGGTTCAAGCCGAAACGCGTCGGGGCCGATAAAAGAGCACGTTCGGAGGTCAGGATCGCATGGAGGAATCCGTCGGAATCCCGGAAGCAAGCGACGCCCCGGCTGATGCGAGCGATTCCGACGTTTCACGTCTGCTCGACGAGGCCGATTCGCTGTCGAAGGAGATCACCGCCGACATCGGGGCGACCTCGCCGGTACAGGACTCGGAGGCGGTGCCGCCCGTCGGCGAATCCGCAGTCGACCCGATCGAGGCCACGGCGCGAGTCGAGGAAGATGTTCGGCAACTGAATGATCTGCTCCACGATCCCGATTCGGATCGAGCGGCCGACAGCCCCGACACCCAAGCCGAGGCTGACGATATCGACGACGAGGCGCCGCTGGAGGCTGATGAGCCGGGCGAAACCGTCGAGGACGCTGCGGCCGATCCCGCGGTCTCCGCGGAAACGCGGGCCGCTGATGCAGTGGATTCTGAAGAGGCTTCGGATTCGGCCGATCGGGCGGCGGAGGAACCGTCGGATGGGACGCCCCCCCGGGAGGAGGAGGAGGGAGAAGCGGCCGAGGAGTCGGCGCCTGCTTCCGAAGACGAGGCGGAGCCGGCCCCGGCGCCGCCCGCCCGACGTTCCGTTGCGGCCGTGATGCGATCCGCCCTGCGCGCGGGCGTGGGCGTTCCACGTTTCGCCTTCAGAACGGTGGGCCGACTGGCGATTCTCTTCGACACGCCGTTTACGTGGGTTTCCCCTGCCGCGAAACGCGTCATTGGCTACCTGGCGCTGGCGACGCTTCTCACCGGCGCGGCATCCTGGGTGCTGCCCGCCCTGCTCAATGGCAATCCATTCGCGGATATGACTCCGACGATCGAAGTCGGCGGGCCGTGAGTCCGTCTGCGCGTTATCCGGTGGAACAACGGGCGGTGGGAAGAAGAACCTTGACGGCCGCGGCGCGAACGCGCCGGGGCGCGGGGCTACATGCCGTAGGTGGCGGGCTCAAAGACGGCGTCGTCCAACTCGACGTCAAATCGGACCTCGCGGTACTCGTATTTGCCGAGGAGATTCTCGGGGATCCGCTCATCGCCTGAGAAGCAATACACGGCGACGGGTACCTGGTATTCCTTGTCGATGTAGATGTCGGCGACCCGATCGGGATACCGACCGCCCTCACCTCGGTACGGCAGGCTGCGCCGGATGAGCCAGACTGGCCGGCCGTCGAAGTAGGTTTCGCCCTTGAATTCCAGCTTGAGCTCGCCGCGCGATTCGGCGAGGTCGCAATACTTGATGAGCAGGTCGAGCGCGCGCTTGAATCCGAACTCATCGAGCGAACGCCGGGAACTTCTCTTCGCGAAGAAGCCGCGGATCGGCTGCTTGATGCTCTTGCCGACGATCATGCGGGCCATCTTGTTGGGCCGCGCCACCGCCAGGTCTCGCAGGTTCGGATCGTCCGCGTCTTCGTCGATCCATCTGCCCTTGACATAGATCACTTGCTCGGCGAGGCCCGGGTTCCGGGTCCACTTCATCATCAGGCTGTAAGGCTGCGGGCGGAACTTGACCTGGACCTCTTGCTCGGCGGCCATGCCCCGGCTGAGGCGCTCCTGCTTTACGAAGGTACACGTATAGTCGCGGTTCTCCCGGTCAATCCGCTTGAGCGCCTCCTTGAGGGCGTCCAGCGGTTTGTGGCGGACCAACAGCTCGAACCCATCGGCCTCCACGCTCTCGGCGGCAAGGACGACCGGCGATCCTTTTCGGAGGATGGGCTCGTAGTCCTCGCTGAATCCGAACTCGGCATAGAGAATGCCGGCCAGAAAAAGGCCCATCAGGATCTGGACTTTGCGTTGCGTCAGTCTTCTCGAGTCACGTGGCATTCGGGAGGGAACCTCGTTTTCGGTCGGACGATGACCGGTGGGTGGTTGTGGTGCGCCGTTCCTTTGTACACCGCAGGAAGTCAAAGGTGCACACGATCAGTCACCCGCAGTAGCGGATCGTCCGCCCAGATTCATCGGTCCACCGGGCGTGGAGCGTGAGGCAACTTGATCCCGCCAGAGACCGAGATCAAGCTTGCCAATGCTGGCAGGTCGGTTTCAACCTGCCCAGGAGGCGCTGTTTGCCCCGCGCCGTGGCCGCGAGGGCGTCCGCCAGTGGATGATCGGACCGCCCCTCACGATACAGCCTCCATGTGTATTATTAACATCGATCGGCTCGAAGGTCAATGCGCCACCCGGTATTCGCCCCGGTTCGGCGACATCTCGCGACGATTCTCGTCCTTAAAGGCTTATGCACCATAGGCTTATGTTTCATGGGCCGGATTGCGATTCGTCAGTTCCGGTAAAGCCCCTCCTGCTCGATATAGGACCTGACCGGCTCCGGCGTCAGATACCGGATCGGACGCCCGCGGCTGACCCGCTCTCGGATGTCGGTCGCGCTGATCTCGATCGCGGGCGTCGGATAGCACTGGCTCAACAGCGTTTCGGCGGCCTCGTTTCCGACCGCGCGGGCGAGGAGGGCTGCGTCCGCCGGCCTCCAGCCGGGACGGGTCGCGGTGATGATTGTGACGCACCCGACGAGATCCGAGATTCTGTGCCAGGTCGGCAACTCGGGGAGCGAATCGGCACCGATGATCCAGAAGAGCGAGGCCGAATCCCCCAGTCGCTTCCGGAAGGATTGGACGGTGTCGAAGGTATAGCTCGGGCCGTCACGGTGGCACTCGATGTCGGAGACATCGAACATCGGGTCATCCGCGACGGCGAGCCGCGCCATGGCCAGGCGATGATGGGGTTCGCTGACCAGGGCCGTGTCTTTGTGGGGGGGGCGGGCCGATGGAATC
>JBHHUY010000150.1:0-7223 GCA_046753965.1 Phycisphaerae bacterium | reverse complement strand
GACCGGGGCCACCATCGAGATGCTCATCATCGGCATCGACCTGGTCCTCGGCGCGCGCGTCGGAACGACCTTCGCCGGCGACGCGCGCGTGCATCTCGGCCGCATCCGCTTCTTCCTCGATCACGGCATCAGCAATCTCGACCACTACTCCGCCGTGCCCTATTTCTATCCGATCTATCACACGAACATCCTCTATCCGCTCCATGCCGCGGCGGCGCAACTCACCGACGGCAATCACATCCGTGTCTGGCACGCCGCCCTGCCCTGGGGCAAGCTGCTGATCGCGGCCGGCCCGTTCTACCTCGTCTGGACCGTCTTCAACCGGCGATGGCCGGCTTGGTTGTCAGCAGTCTACGTCGTCGCGGTCCAGGGCCCGGTGACGTTTCTGATCTATCCGAACAAGCTCGCGCCGTTCTGGGCGGCACCCTACCTGTTCGCGTTCGCCGTGCAGGCCTGTCGCCCGGACGCTCCGCGGCGAGCCGTCGTCAAGCTCGCCGCCGGGGCGCTGATTATCGGGCAAATCCACGGTCTCTATGCCCTGTTCAGCGCGGCCTGCATCCTGCCCGTTCTGGGAGGCGTATTCCTCGGCCGCCTGCTGCGGCGCCGAACCAGCGCCTGGCCGATGGGCCTGTGCACGGCTGCCATCGGCCTGGCGCTCGTTTTCCCGGGCATCTCGCAACTCAAACGGACGACCGGTCGCAAGGCCGCCCAAGCGCGGTCCGCCGCCAGTCAGCCTGCGGCGCCGGCGCAGGACGGTGCCCAGAACAGTCCCTACCTGCGCTTCGACAACGGCTGGCTGATGCTCAACCCGAAGCTCGGCCTTGGGCCGGCGGGGTTGTGGACGACGGCGGCGCTGGCGGCCGGGGTGGTCGCGGCGTTGCTTGGCCGGCGCCGCAAAGACGCGGTGATCGCGCTGGCCATCGGCGGGATCGCCCTGGCGGTTTTCTACGTCCCGCCGCTCTGCGCGCTGGCGCTGCGGATCCTCGGGCGCGAGTGGATTCTTTCACGCTGCACCTTCATGGTCGGCCTCTTGTTCATCGTCTTCGCGCCGGGCGCGATCGCGTCTCTCATCGAAGGCAGGACCAAGGTCTGGCAAGTCCGTGCGGTCCTCAGCATCGCGGTGTTTGTCGCGGCGATGTTCGTTCGGAAAGCCCCGCCATACACATGGAAGATCTACTACACGACGGCCAGGGCCCCGGAGTCGCTCCGGCGGGGCGCGATCAACTCTTGGGAACGGCTTCGCGAGGTCTTCGACCGCCACCTGCCGGACGGCCAGACGGTGCTGGTTCAAGGCAATCTCGCGATCAACCTGGTGATGCTTCACGACGCCTACATCGTCGCATCGATCAGCAGCAGCCTCGGGGTTCCTGATTTGAGCCAGCGCCATCGCGACCTCGCCCACATGTTGAATCCGGGCCTGCCCTGGTCGATGCGACGGCAACTGCTCAACAAGTATGACATTCACTACTGCGTCTTCACCCAACAGGCCGAGCCTCCGGATTGGTCCAACTGGCGAACCGGCAGGATCACGAGACAACCCCTCGGCAACGGCAACACGCTCGTCATCGCCCGGCTCGTCACAGAGGAATGAGAGGCTGTTCCGACACATCGGAGAGCCGCGGGCTTTGAGTCAAACCGGATTGCTCGCTCCGCCGGCGCCGTCACCGATCCAGGCCCAGTCGAGCATAGAGCCGCCGCAGGCCATCGGCTTCGCGATCGAGCGAAAACCGCTCCTGGACGAAGACGGCCCCGTCGTGATTCGGCGCCTTCGCATCGGCGAGGCGGCGAAGCGCCGTCCAGACCTGATCGACCGTCTCGGCCCGCAGGCAATGGGGAAAGTCCCGGTTGCACACGACGAATCGACCGCGCGCCAATGCCTCCAACACCATCGCCGACAGGCTGTCGTGCTCCGGCAACCTGAGGAAGACACTGGTCTTCTCGTAGATCGGATCGAGATTCGAGACCTGCCCGAGAAACCGCACGTTTCCAGGAGCCGTCACGCCCGCGCCGGTCGCACCGACGATCAGGAACTCCACGTCCGGCATCCGTCGGGCGACCTCGAGGATCGTCCGTCCGCCGTAGAAGGCCATTCGCTCGTCGTTCCAGTAGGAGAGCACGCGGAAAGCCTCGGGCAATGGCATGGCTTCCGACTCGATCGACGCGGGCAGCAACCGACACACCTCGGCGTGAATCCCCGACACTTCCAACTCCCGCGCCAACTCGGGAGAGTCGGCCAGATGCGCTCGGACACAGCGGCGCGCGATCCAACGACGGAGCCGCGCGACCCACCCCTTGCGCTGTCGAAGGCCCAGGACATCCGTGCCGATCCAGTGCCAGACCAGTGTCTTGCCCAGCAGTCGGGCCGCGATCGAAGCAACCACGTGACCGCCCCACACCATGTGGATCACCCGCGCCCGGCGGAACGCCCGCGACAAGACCCACGACAGGCCCAGCCATCGCGGTGTATCGGACACCTGCGCGACGCGGATGCCCGCGCGACGAAACAGGGCTTCGGCCACGCCCAGCCAATAGGGCGTGCCGACAAGGGTGATGGATGGCGACGGGTCGGGATGGTCCATGTCAATCGGTCCGCCTGTTTCCGATCGTCCGCGCGCCGTCAACCCGGCGAAGGAGGATCGGCCCGCGAACGACCCCAGAGTCTGGCGGGCGACAGGTCGCGACGCAGCTGCGCGAGTGTATCCGGCAACAGCCACCTGCACAGTCCCAGGTAGCCGACGGCGCCGGCGAGGGTCGCGCCGATGAGCAATCCGTATCCGAGCGGCTGGCCCGACCGCATCCATCCCCAAACTGCGAGCCGTGCGACCCCGGCCGCCCCGAGGGCCGCGGCAGTCGGCGGCAGAAGATGGACGACGAATCTCGGGATGCTCAGGCGAATCTCGCGAGCCGCGTACCAGAGCACGGCCGGTCCCATTGTGAACGCGACGATCGTCCAGGAGACGGCCACACCGATCACACCCCAATAGGCCCCCACGACGAACGACGCGATGATGGCGCTTCCGATCACCAGCGAATAGACGAATTGCAGCCGGCTCCGGCCGCGCGCGTAGAGAAGCTGCCCGGCCGGACTGTTAACGCACTGGAGGATGCCGTGCAGCGCGATGATCTGGATCAGCACGATTGCCGGTTCCCACTTGGCGGGGAGCACGACGGCCACGGCCTCCGGCGCGAGGGCGACCATCCCCGCGATGATCGGAAAGACCAGGGTCGCGAGACAGCGGGTTCCCGTCATGAAGGCGGATCGGAGCAGTGCATCATCGTTCTGGATGAGGCTGAAGACCGGGAACATCACACGTGCGACGGCGCCGACGATCTGCTGCATCGTGCCGAGGGTCAGATGCCGTGCCATGAAGAAGGTCCCCGCCGCGGCCACGCCGATCATCTTTCCGATGATGAGGCTGTCGAGCCGGGAGATGCCGTACATCATCAGCGCCGTCAGAAAGAGGAACCCGCCGAACACCCAGAGCGAACGCAGCGCGGCGAGGCTGAATGTCCATCGCGGTCGCCAGGAGGACAACGACCAACAGAACACCGCGAGCAGCAGTGAGAAAACAACCATTCGAAGAACGAGCGCCCAGACGCCCGCTCCCATCACGACGGCGACGATCGCCGCGACCGACGCGATCACCGCGCTGCCGGACTCGGCGAGCATGAGACGACCGAAGCTCAACTGCTTGCGAAGTTGCGCCTCCTGCACGCTGGCGAAGGCCTGGGCGATGATCGGAACGGTCATCACCCACAGGATGGGCTGAAGTTGGGGCCTCTCGTAGAAGGCCGCGACGGACCCGGCGAAGAGGGCCAGCGCGCCGGCGAGGGCCGTGCTGAGCGCCACACCGACCCACAGGACGGAGTTCAGGTGTGCGTCGGTGATGTCTTTCTTCTGGATGAGCGAGTTGGCCAGCCCGCTGTCCCGCAGAATGTCGGCGAATACCTGAATCGAGACGGCCACCGCGAACAGGCCGAACTCTTCCGGTCCGAGGTAGACGGCGACGATCAGCGTGGTGCCGAGGCTGGTCGCCATTCGAACCGTCTGGTTAATCAGGGACATGACGCCGCCGCGGACTGCGCGGTCACGCAGCAAGGCCGCGTCGGCGGGCGGCCCGGCGCCGGCCTTCGTCCCGGTGGAATCGGATTCGGCGGAGATCAACCCTCTCGCGCCTCTCTTAGCCGTGCGTAGACGCGCCTCCGAAAACTGAGGACGTCCGCGTCGGTCACCTCGCACGGCAGTTTGCCTTCGTACGGCGGAACAAACATCTCACTGACAGGGCGCCGATCCTTGTACTCGGCGATCGACGCCAGAACGCGCGCGGGCACGCCGGCCACGACGCGTTCCGAGGGCACGTCCCGCGTGACGACGCTGCCGGCGCCGATGACCACATCGTTGCCGATCGTCACGCCCGGCATGATGATCGCACCGTATCCGACGAACACGTTGTCACCGATGACGACGGGGCTGACCCGATACTCGCCGGTGAAGAGGTAGTAGCTCGCATCATGGGTCAGGACCATGGCGCCCGGCGCGAAGACGCAGTTTTTGCCGCAGCGGATGAGGTGGGGAAACATGCCGTCGAGATGGCCCACGCGGATGCGCGTGCCGTGGCCGATCTCCATCTCGGAGAGCAACTTCCGCGACGCTTTGGCGCGCCGGCGAGCGTCGAAAAGGCGCGCGATTCCACGAACGAAGCCGACCATCGGTCTCCTCCTCGTCGTCCGGTGCTGCCGCTCTGTCAGTCAAGCGCCTCAGCAGTCAAGGTGACCTCCGCCATCCGAGGCGGTTCTCCCGAAGACCCGCAGGAGCCGGCCACTTCCCGGCTGCGCTCGCATCGTCATGGTTGCTCATCCTGCCCTGGGCAAGATGACGGCGCGGCGAATCGATCACGAACGCGCACGGCGGGGTTCCCGGCGGCGATCGAATTGGGCGGAATCGTTCCTCGCGCGACCGAACCGATGGCCAGGAAACTCTCGTCACTCAGCGTCGTCCCCGGCAGCACTACGCAGTTCAGGGCGACGCCTACGTTGCGACCCAACACAACCGGACCCACGATGTAACTCCGCGGCTCGGCGCGGGTTGTGAACAACAAGTCCCGCCGGGAGCGATCGCCGAAACTTGCATAATGATTCGTGAGCGACAGAATCGCTGTGCCCGACGTACAGCCGGAGCAATCCCCGATCTGCACGCCGCCATGTCCGATGATCAGGCAGCGCGGCGCAATGTGTACGGCCTCGCCGATGCGGACCTCTCCTTCGCAGCCTTGAAAAGAAGAATTGGCGATCCTGCGAACCTCGTGCCTGGCCAAGGCGGCCGGGCCCGCACTGATCATGCACTCGATGTCGATGTGCGATCCCGCCCCGATGCTGATACACCGATGACCGACGAACCGAACGCCGGGACTGATGAGCACCTTACGCCCAAGATGCTTGAACCGACACCGATAGTACAGCCACCGAATCCTGTAGCCAGACTCGCCCGGCCAGTCGCGAAGCAGCCACTCGATCCACAGCAGCAACTCTCTCGCCAGGACGGCGGGCAGCCCTTTCAGCTTACCAAGGATTGAGGAACGCTGACCTGACATGCCGTCCGCTTCTCCTCAACGCACGCAAACCCATTGGCTGTTCATCGGTCGTCCGACGGCGTTCACGAAAGCTGAAACCCGACGCAGCACCGCCACCCCTGTCGCTTGTACCGTCCACGATATCCGTGCCCGCCGATGATGGCCAGATCGATTCCAGTCGGTCAGGAGTGAGGTTCATCATTCAAGGCGTACTACGCCGCGCCGGCGCACGCGACCGATTCCGGCGGTCCGTTGACCCGTCTTCGGCCTCCCATTACGCTCGCCTTCCACCATGTCGAATCGTTGGCAAACCGGCCTCGATATGCGCCCGCGGATGCAACAGGGCGCGCGCCGCGGCCTTTCGATCCCGGAGCAGACACGGGGGCGCCGGCCGTGAACATCCTCATGGTGCTCTCCAGCCACGGCTATCCGCCCGACCGCCGCGTCGAACGCGAGGCCCGCGACCTGATCCGCGACGGTCACACCGTTTTTCTCATGGCGCGGCGCTGCGCCGGCCAGGCCGCCGCGGAGGAGGTGGACGGCGTCCATGTCCTCCGCGTGCCGCTGCTCTTTCAGCGTGCCGGGCCGATCGGCGGCCTCTGGTACTACTTCGTCCATCGCTACTTCATCCTGTTTCGCATCCTCTCGGCGTGTCGGCGCCACCGCATCGACGCCCTGCACGTCCACGATCTGCCCTACGCATTCGCCACGGTCCTGGCGGGGAAGATCCTCGGAATCCCCGTCGTCTTTGATATGCATGATCACTATACGTTCATCCTGAAGATCAGCTACGAGTCGGGAGCCTATCGCTGGCTGAAGCCGTTCGGATTCCTGCAACTCACACCGCTACGCATCGAAGAGCGAATCGCCTGTCGATGGGCAACGAGTGTGATCGTTGTCGGCGTCGAGCACATATCAAGAATCACGCAGTTGGGCGCATCGCGGGAGAAAGTCTTTGTCGTCGCCAACACGGAGGATGCAGTTGTTTTTGGGGGGTATTCCATCGATGAGTCGGTCCTTGAAAAGTATCGGGACGACTTCATCCTCTTGTACGTCGGCATCTTCACGCCATCCAGAGGCATGGAGACGGCCATTCAATCTTTGCCGCTCATCCTGGAGAAGATCCCCAATGCGAGGTTGCTGCTGGTCGGTGACGGTTACGCCAAGGCCGATTGGCAACGGCTTATCGGCGAGTTGGGGTTGACTGCTCACGTGACCTTCGCCGGCTACCAGCGGTTTGAACTCTTGCCAACCTACATCGAGTGCAGCGACGTGTGCCTTATTCCACACGTCTCCAACGCCAACATCGAAACCGGAGCGCCGAACAAGCTCTTTCAGTTCATGATCATGGGAAAGCCGATCGTCGCCAGTGATACGCGCCCGACCATGCGCGTAGTCAACGACGCCCAGTGTGGGGTGATCTTCGAGGATCGCAATGCCGAATCGCTTGCTGCGGCCGTGATTCAACTCCAAGATGACGGTCTACGCCGTCGCCTCGGCGAGAATGGTCGCCGGGCCGTCGAGGATCGATACAACTGGCAGCAAACCGTTCAGCCGCTTCTCGAATTCTACCGTAGCGTCAGCGCATGATCCCTCACACCGGGCTCAAACGCCTTTGACCGCGCGCAGCCCATCCGATAGCTTTTGGTCACC
>JBHHUY010000149.1:0-7313 GCA_046753965.1 Phycisphaerae bacterium | reverse complement strand
GCGGTCGTCGGCCGCCACGGGGGGCGGCCGCTATGTGTGTCCTCCGTGCCCGCCGATTCTGCCATGGACCCCAGGACGGGGTCCGGCGCGGGGAGTTCCAGCCTTCGTGGGAGCGGATGAGCCGGCCCACGGCCGGCCGCAGGCTGTTGGACGATGCCTGACGATCTCCCACGGGAGAATCCCGCGGCGCAGGCCCACAGCGTCACGTCAGCCCACGCCGGATTCCGACCAACGACGGGCACAAGTCTTGTCGCGCGGCATGGCCGGTGTTGTAGAATCGACGAGCATGGCCGTGCCGACGCCCGCAGCCCGCCTGACCGATCCCGTTATCGCACCGGAACGGGCCGCGCGCATCCGCCGAAAGTTGTCGGCCTGGTTCAAACGCCACCGCCGCGACCTCCCCTGGCGCCGGACCGAGGATCCCTACGCGATCTGGTTGAGCGAGACCATGCTCCAACAGACGCAGGTGGCGACGGTCCGGGGTTACTACGGACGATTCCTCAAGCGATTCCCCACGGTGAGAGACCTGGCGGCGGCCGATCTGCACGACGTGCTGGGAAGCTGGGCGGGACTGGGGTATTACGCACGCGGACGGCACCTGCACGCAGCCGCGCGGCGGATCGTTGCCGACTTCGACGGGCACATTCCATCGAGCGTCGAGCTGCTGAGGACGCTGCCCGGCGTCGGCGACTACACCGCCGGCGCCGTGGCCTCCATCGCGTTCGACCGGCGCGCGCCGGTCGTCGACGGCAACGTCTGCCGCGTCTTCGCCCGCCTGTTCGGACTCGAGATGGACGTTCGCACGGGCGCCGGTCGCGCACTCGTCTGGAGGCTCGCCGAACGGTTGCTGCCGCGGCGAGGATGTGGAAACTTCAACCAGGCGCTGATGGAACTCGGCGCGACGATCTGTCTGCCGAAGGCATCCGCCCGCTGTCCGGTCTGTCCACTGCGCACCGAGTGCCGGGCTCTGGCGTCGGACCGCGTCGCGCGCCTTCCCATCGGAACTCGGCCGACGGCCGTTCGCTGGGAGACGCACGTCGTCGCGGCGATCGCTCGCGGTGGCCGCTGGCTCGCGGTTCGGCGCGAGCCGGGCGGCCTGTGGGGCGGACTCTGGGAGTTGCCGAGCGCGGTGCTTGACGGCGGAACGACCGCCTCCCTCGCCCGACGACTCGCGAACAGCGCCGCGGGGCGAACCGCCTCCGTCGAACGCGAGCCCTTCTGCCGATTCAAGCATCAGCTCACGCATCGGACGATCACCTTCGTCGGCCATCGCTGCCGGATCGCTTCCGGACGACTTTCGAAGGGAACGGAGGCCGGTCGCGTCACCGGCACGGCGGCCCGCTGGCTCCGGCTGGGCGAGATCATGCGTTTGCCGATTTCCAAGGCGATGCGCACCGCCCTCGAACACCTGCGCGACCGCGCGCCCGAATCGTGATGCGTCCGTCCGCGATCGCGTTGTTTGCCTGAGCCGCCCGCACTATAGTGGCCGCCCCATGGCAGCGCCGCCGTCGCGATTCCTGGGCTCCGCGAGGATCATCGCCGTCTGCACCCTCGCCTCGCGGGTGACCGGTCTGGCCCGCGACATCACGTTGAACCACATTTTCGGCCAGAACTGGGTGCAGGACGCCTTCAACTACGGGTTCCTGATTCCCAATCTGTTTCGGCGACTCTTCGGCGAGGGCGCGCTCTCCGCGGTGTTCGTGCCGGTGTTCACCGACGTCCTGACGAAACGGGGCCGCCCCGCCGCCTGGAGACTGCTCGGTCGCGTCGCCGGGCTGATGGGCCTGGCCCTGACGATTCTGCTGCTCCTGCTCGAACTCGGAACCCTGACAATCGGCTCGCTGTGGAGCGGCGGCGAGATGCGCAGCTTGCAGATCGGGCTCACGGCCGTCATGGCGCCGTTCATGTTCGGCGTTTGTGTCGTCGCGCTGTTCAGCAGCATCCTCAACTGTCTGAATCATTTCACGGTTCCCGCCCTGCTGCCCATCGTCCTCAATGTCATGATCATCGTCGGAGCGACACTCGTCGGCCCCTGGTTCGGCGAAGAACTCCAACGACAGGTCTACGGCGTCGGGCTCTGTGTCATCATCGCGGCGATGATTCAACTGGCCATCCTGTTGCCGGTTCTGCGGGGCCACGGCGTTCATTTCAGGCTCTCGCTGGACCGGAGCGACCCGGACCTGCGCCGCATCGTGCGGATGTTCATCCCGATTCTGCTCGGCCAGGGGCTGTTGTTGTTCAACGTCTTCTTCGACGCGCAAATCTGCACCATGCTCACGCGCGGCCCCGGAGAAGCGGCGACGTTCTCGTTCCTCGGCCGGTCGATCGCCTATCCACTGACCCACGGCGCGCTGTCGGCCGTGAACAATGCGCAGCGGCTCTACCAGTTTCCACTCGGCGTGCTGGCGATCTCGCTGGCCACGGCCGCGTTCCCAACGTTCAGCCGATACGCCACACACCGCGACACGGCCGGGCTGCGGTCGGCGCTGGCGCAATCGCTGCGACTGGCGATCTATGTCGGCCTGCCGTCCGGGTTGATGCTGATTCTGCTCGGGGAATCGATCATCGCCCTGCTCTTTCAGCACGGTCGATTTGGCCCCGAACAGACGGTCCGCGCCGCCGAGGTCCTCCGCTGGTACGGCCTGGGCATGACCGCGTTCTGCTGCCAGCACATCCTGCTGCGCGGGTTCTACAGTCTGAAAGATACGATCACACCGATGAAGATCAGTTGCTGGCTGGTGGGGCTGAATCTGCTGCTCAACCTGGCGCTGATCTGGACGGTTCGCGAACCGATCTTCGGGATCAGCACGAGCATCACGGCCACGCTGCACGTTTGCATCTCCGTGTGGCTGCTTCGCCGGAGGCTCGGTGGGACCATGGGGGCGACCGCGATTCTCGCCTCGGCAGGCAAGACAGCCGTCGCAACCATCGCGGCTTCGCTCGCGACGTGGGCCGCGCTTCGCTGGGCACAGGGCATCGAACTCACCTCGATCGGCTCCGTGGGCAACGCGGCGTTGCCCGTGTTTGTGCCCCTCGCAACGGCTGCCGGAGTCTATCTGCTGGCGAGCCGCCTCCTCAGGATGGAGGAACCCGGGTGGCTTCTTTCGCGGCGTGTCGATTCGGCCATGTCGCGATCTGCGCCCGAGCAGCGCCGGGCCTGATCCAGGAGCAGCGCCGGGCCTGACCGCCGATTCCGAGGCAGGGAAACCTTGGGTCCAAAACTGGCACCAATAGGGCGGCGTCAACCGTCATTCCGAGTCATTCTGTTGCACAGATAAAGACGTGGGTCTACTTCAGAATGACGGATCGTCGAGTGAAGAAAAGTCAATGAAATCAGGGGTTTCGGCGTCAAAAACAGACATTTGTCTAACGGGTGAGCGACGGGATTCGAACCCGCGACCCCTAGGACCACAACCTAGTGCTCTAACCAGCTGAGCTACGCTCACCATCCCCGCAGGGCGCCCCGTTTCTCGGACGATCGCGCTTCCGGCGCCGGGGCCTCGGGTCTCTCAAGATTATCGCCACCGAACCCGTCCGACAAGGTCTCCCCGACCAACGTCCTCCACTTATCGCCCACCACGGGCCCGCGCGGCCGTTCTTATCAGGCCCGGCCGCGGCGGCTTCCTGGAGCCTCCGTCGCAAGTGGACGATTAAGAAAGGCGACTACACTCACACCTGGGGCCGGCGTTGCGAGGACGCCGACGGGTGGGGGTCTCCGCGCCGGGGGCGATCGTGCGGGCACTGACAAAGCAATTCTACCGCGGCCTGTTCGGTCTTCAATTCCGAACGACGGTGCTGTTGACCTTCGTTGTGCTCGCCGCAACGGGGTTGACGGGCGCCACCTACCTGCGAATCTCATCCCGCCTGGCCCTGGAGCAAACCAAGAAGCACGCCACCGATCTCGCGAAAGCGTTTGCGATCGCCAACGCGGACGCCGTCGAGCAGGAGGATCGAGAATCGTTGTTGGCCACGGCCGAGGGCACGGTCCCCGGCAGCGAGATCTGCTACATCCTGTTCACCGACGCCGCGGGCGAACTCCTGGTGAGCTACCAACAGGGGACAGGCAATGTCACCCATCTGATGCTCGACGACACGCGTCAGGTCTCCGTGGAACCGATCAACCAGCCGCAGCTTTCGTTCTACGGAGAAACGGGCCCGCGGATCGATCTCGTTTACCCCGTCCGGTCCGCCCGTGTGAGGATTGGGAAGCACTTCACCCCGCCGACGGTGGGCTACGTTCGGCTCGGTGTCAGCCTGGCGAACTCGCAGGTCCGTCTGACCACCATGGTGCGAAGCGTGATCGGGCTCGCCATCGGGATCACGCTCCTCATGGTGCCGGTCGGCTACGAAGTGGTCCGAAACATCATCGGTCCTCTCAATCGGCTGGGGGAAGCGGCCCGCGGTTTCGCACAGGGCAAGATGGACGCTCGCGTCAAGGTGGATCGACGCGACGAGATCGGAGAACTGACCGAAACGTTCAACACGATGGCGGACAAGCTCGCGGAGTCCCACAACAAGCTGGTAAAGCTGAACACGGAGCTGGAAGACCGCGTCACGGAACGGACGACCGCGCTGGAGTATGCCAATCGCCGACTGCAGGAGATGGCCACGCGCGATTCGATGACGGGCCTCTACAACCGCCGACACTTCAACGACGTGCTGCCCCAACTGTTCGCGGAGTCCACCCGGTACAAGACCGACCTGACCTGCATGATGCTCGACCTCGACAACTTGAAGTGGGTCAACGACACGCTGGGCCACCAGGTCGGCGACGACCTGTTGCGTCTGACGGCCGGGGCGATTCAGGATTCCATCCGCGAATCCGACATTCCCGTGCGCTACGGCGGAGATGAGTTTACCGTGCTCCTGCCGCGCACGTCGCCCGAAGAAGCTCGCGCCTCCGCCGAACGCATCCTCGATCGGTTTCGCAATGAGCTCTCGGCAAAGCTGCCCCAGGCGGACATCGCCTCGCTGAGCATCGGACTCGCCAGCCGACAGGAAGACATTCCCGCCGACGCCGAACGCTTGGTGCAACTCGCAGACGAGGCGCTGTATCTGGCCAAGGCCGGGGGGAAGAATCGCATCACAGTCGTCCAACCGGTCCAGATCTGATCGTCCCGGCCGAGATTGGGCGGGCGGTTCACGGCGGCTTGTGGAGCATGGACCTCCGGCCGGTACGCAAGTAACAGCGGGGTCTTGCCCCGGCGGGACGCCGATGCTCCCCAACGTGAACAGCGATGGGTCCATGACAGTTCAGGCGGCTCTTATGTAGCGTCCGCCCCCCGTGGCGGCCGTTGCGCGGCGGAGCACATGTGCGTCCCGACGTCCGCCACGGGGGGCGGACGCTACGAGGAAGGACTGCGCCGGCATCCGCCTGAACTGTCATGGACCCAACAGCTATCGAGATCGGCCCGCTTGCTTGCGTTACGCAACCGGCGCTGAGAAGATGGCAGTCGTATGCGTCACTCTCCGGATCGCACCGATTACCGCGAGGTCGCCTGCGAACTCGCCCGGCGAGGGGCCGAAGCCGCGCAACCCTGTTTTGGAAAGGTGGCCGCTGACCGCAAGGCAGACGACACCCCCGTCACCGAGGCCGACCGCGCCGCGCAACGCGCCATTCTGGAGGTCCTGGCCGACCGCTTTCCATCGCACGGTGTGCTGGCCGAAGAAACACTCGATCGACCCGAGCACCACGCCCCGCCCGGATCGACCGATTACTGCTGGGTCATCGACCCGCTGGACGGCACACGCAACTTCGTCCGCGGGGTTGCCGTCTATGCGACGTCCGTCGCCCTGTTGCTGAACAACGAACCGGTTGCCGGTGCCGTCCATGACGCCACGACGGGCAGGGTCTACTCCGCCGCGCTCGGCGGCGGCGCCTTTTGCGATGACCAGCCCATGCGACTCGACGACCGGCCGCTCGACGCCGACACCACCGTCATGATCTCGTCGTTTCGCCGCAGAAGGATTCCGAAGACGGTCCGGTGCTGGCTGGACCGTTACCTCTTTCGGAATCAGGGATCGCTGTGCCTGCACCTCGTCTGGGTCGCGGCGGGGCTTGCGGATGCCGCCTACGCCCTCGAATGCAAGCTCTGGGACATCGCTGCCGCCGCGCTGATTATCCGGGAGGCCGGCGGCCTCGTGACCGACCACTCGGGCGGCCCGCTCTGGCCGCGCGACCCGGCGCGCTACCACGAGGAAGACATCCCGATCCTTGCGGGAACGCCGACGATGCACGCCCGCCTGCTCGCCTCGCTGCTGAAGGGCGCGGAAGGAAACGCACCGGAGGGCCGGCCATGCGACGCGGATGTGTGATCGCCCTGTTCGGGCTCATGTGTTGCCTGCCGATCCCCCGGACCGCGGCCGCGGCAAACACCGGGCCGGGGCGCCGCGTGTTGCTCGTCAGTTTCGATGGGTTGAGGCCGGATGCGATCCCGCTGGCCGAGACACCGGTGATGCGGCAGCTCATCGCGACCGGCAGCTACCAAGCGACCGCGCTGGACGAGGTGCCATCGGTCACGCTGCCGAATCATGTTTCGATGGTGACCGGCCTTCGAATCGTGAGCCACGGCGTGTGGCTCAACACGGGCCTGCCGGGGCGCGTCTCGGCTCAGACCGTTTTCGATGTTGCGAAGTCCGCCGGCCTGGGCGTCGGTTTCTTCGCGAACAAGCAGAAGCTCGCGTTTCTTTGTGAAGAGGGCGCCGTCGATGCCTGGCGCATCGTCGGTGACGTAGACAGCCTCGCCGACGAAGTCATCGCGGCTCTTGCGACGGACGACCTGCCGCTGATCTTCGTGCACTTCGGTGAACCCGACGGCAGCGGCCACACGGCCGGCTGGATGAGCGAGCCGTATCTCACCCAGGTCGCCCGAGCGGATGCCGCGCTGGGGAGAATCCTCGACGCCCTCGAAACCCAGGGCCTGCGCGACCAGACGGTCGTCATCGTGACATCCGATCACGGCGGGCATGCGCATACGCATCATGGGGTCGGCGTGCTCGAGGATCAGCTCATTCCATTCATTGTGAACGGGCCCGGCATCGCTCCCGGCCGCACGCTGTGTGAACCGATCCGCATCATGGACACGGCGCCGACGATCCTGGCCATTCTCGGTCTGCCCACGACGATGGCGAGCGACGGCCGTGTTGTGACCGAGGCGTTCGACAGCTTCGTGCAAGGCGACTGCACCGTCGTGCCGCCGTCCCTGCCCTGTGGGCCGCTCCCGATCCTGCTCCTCACGCCCGTCGCGCTGGTTGTCCTGGTTTCACGGCGAGGACATCGAGAGTGCATCCTCAGGATGCGCGCGGATGAACGA
>JBHHUY010000148.1:0-7390 GCA_046753965.1 Phycisphaerae bacterium | reverse complement strand
CCCGAATCGCGCGGCGTCATGGTTTCGATCGCGGATCGACCTGTTCCGCGCACTGGTCCCGCTGTCGCCGGCGAAAGGCCTTCAGCGCCTCGGCATGGCTCGCGTGTGTCTTGGCGAGGATGGTGACGGCAAAGATCGCCGCGTTGACGGCGCCGGCCTTGCCGACGGCGAACGTGGCGACCGGAACGCCCGCAGGCATCTGCACGATCGACAGCAGCGCATCGAGGCCGCCCAGCGTTCCGCCGGCCAGGGGCACACCAAGCACGGGAAGCGCGGTCTTCGCCGCGATGACACCGGGCAGGTGAGCGGCCATGCCGGCGGCCGCGAGAATCACTTCAAGACCGCGGGCCTCTGCGGCTTCGGCATACTCCGACAACAGGTCCGGCGCGCGATGCGCGGAGAGCACGCGAACCTCGTTCGGCACGCCCAGTTCGTCCAGCAGATCGGCCGCATGGGACATGGTCTCCCAGTCGCTGCGCGATCCCATGATGATGCCGACCAGCGGGTTCACGCCGGCGATCATAACGAACGCGATCAACAGGTGGAAGGTGCGTCCGGGACGCACCCTATCGACGGGTCCATGACAGAGTCGGCGGGACGGAGGATACGCGTAGCGGCCGCCCCCCGTGGCGGACGTCGGAACGCACATGTGCTCCGCCGCGCAACGGCCGCCACGGGGGGCGGACGCTACGTGAGAGCCGCCTGAACTGTCATGGACCCGATCAATCCCTCTGCGCCTCGTTCGCAAGGCCCTGGTCGAAGTAGGCCTGGAGGATCTTCTGGGCGGAGACCGCGTCCATCAGGTTCTTCCGCTTCCGGCTCGGAACCCCGGCCGATTCAAGCGCGTCGCCGGCGGCGAAGGAGGTGAGTCGCTCGTCCCGCAGGTAGACCGGCAGGCCGCTGAGTCGCCCGAGCTCGGAGGCGAATCGGCGCGTCAGCGCGGCCTGCGGGCCCTCGCTGCCGTCCATGTTGAGCGGCAGACCGACGACGAAGGCCGCCGCCTCCGCCTCGCGGCCCCAGTCGGCCAGCCGGCGTGCGTCGCGCGTGGGGTCGTTGCGCCCCTCGACGACCGCCTTCGGCGTGGCAATCCGCGTTTCCATGTCGCCGATTGCGACGCCGATGCGCTTTTCTCCGTAGTCGATGCCGACAAGGCAACGCATGGCAACCGCCGCCTTCACGCCGATCAGGAATAGAACCCGTCGTGCGCCTGATCGAGCTCGGCGACCAGGTCCTTGATGCGCTGCACCTGGTCCTTGTGGCAGACCAACGTCGCATCGGCGCTGTGAACGATGACCAGGTCTTTCACGCCGATCGTCGCGATCAGGTGGTCGTCCTCGGTGACAAGGATGTTGTCCCGGCTCGAGCGCATCGCGACCTGCCGCAACGCCGTCGTGTTCCCGGAATCATCCCTCCCGAGGACGCCCGGCAGCGCGGTCCAATTCCCGAGGTCGAGCCAGTCCAACGCCATCTCGACGACGAGGACCTTCGGCGCCTTCTCCATCACGGCGTAATCGATGCTGATCCGTTCGAGACTCGGGTAGCACTCGCGGGCCAACGCCTCTCCCTCGGAAGACGACCACGCGCCCGCCAACCGGCGGACCGTGTCATGCGAAGCGGGCAGGTGCTGCCGAAGCTGATCGAGGATGGTCGCCGTCCGCCAGACAAACATGCCGCTGTTCCAATAGTAGCGGCCCGAGGCGACATACTGCCGGGCCGTCTCCAGATCGGGTTTCTCCCGGAAGGATCGAACCTCCCACAGCCCCGGCGCCACGGGTTCGCCGCGCTCGATATAACCCAGGCCGGTGTGCGGCTCGGTCGGCTTGATCCCGAATGTCACGAGGGCGTCGGGGCGCTCGGTCGCCGCGAGGAAGCCGCGCCGAACGATCTCGACAAAACGGTCGGCCGGGCGGATCAGATGGTCCGCGGTGAAAACGCCCATCACGGTTTCGGGCGACCGTTCGTGCAGGATGGCGGCCGCCAGTGCGACGGCGTTCGCCGTGTCCCGCCCGATCGGCTCGCCGATCAGGTTTTCCGATGGCAGGGCCGGCAGTTCTTTCGAAATCGCCGGCAGGTGATCGGCCAGGGCGATGACGTAGATGTCCTCGGGCTTGAACGCGCCGTGCAGCCGCTCGAAAGCTTTGTAGATCAGGCTCTGCCCCTCGACAATACGAAGCAACTGCTTGGGTCGCGTCCGGCGACTGAGGGGCCACAATCGCGTCCCCGATCCGCCGGCCATGATGACGGCGACGTTTCGCATGTTTCGCGCTCCGATCGTGCCCCAATCGCCGGCGACGGTCTCAAACACCGCACCTGTCCGCCGCCACCGCGAAGCACTATGCATCCATGATATACAATGAAACGTGTTCGAGGGCAAAAGAACGCGGGCCGTCTTCGGAAAAGTCGATGCGGATGAAGGTTGAGCGACCCCGCCGTTCAAGCCCCATCACCCGGCCGACACCGTAATCCTCATGGCGAACGCGCTGGCCCGGGAAATACAGCGCATCTTCGACCGCGAAGTCGGCGTCGTTGGCGCGGCGGAGATGGGCGCGGCTTCGGTCGCGCTCCGCTTCAAACGTCGTGCGCTCGATCTCATCGGCGGGAAGCTCGGACAGAAAGCGGGACGGCGCCGTCCGTTCCGTCACGCCGCGGACCATCCGATACTTCGCGCGGGAGAGCGTCAGGCATCGCTGAGCCCGCGTCATCCCGACGAAGCACAACCGGCGCTCTTCTTCAACATCGGCGGGGTTCTCGGAGATGCTCCGGCGATGCGGCAACAGGTCCTCCTCCAGGCCGATCATGTAGACCCTCGGGAACTCGAGCCCCTTCGCCGCATGGAGCGTCATGAGGGTCACGGCGCCGCCGCTCAGCTCGATCGCGTCCACGTCGCTCACCAGGCTGATCTGGTGAAGCCACTCGCCCAGCGATCCTTCGGGGTTCTCCTGGTCGTACTCGCGCGCGGCGGTCACCAACTCGTAGACGTTTTCCAGCGGCTCGTTGTCGATCTCGCCCGCCGCGGCCAGCGATTCCTCGAGACCCGATCGCTCCAGCACCGCCTCGACCACGCGCCACACGGGCCGCTCGGGCAGCGCTCGCAGCCCGCGAATCAGATCGCCGAAGGCCCGCAGCTTCCTGTGGGCCGTCTTCACGGCGGCAATCTCACCGGCGGCCGAAATCGCCGCGTCCAGCGTGATGTCATGACCCCGCGCATGGCGCTGAAGCCGCTGGAGCGTGATCTTGCCGATCCCCCGGGCCGGCGTGTTGACCGCGCGGAGCATCGCGGTCTCGTCGGCGGGATTCGTGATGATCCGAAGGTAGGCGAGAACGTCCTTGATCTCCTTCCGCGCGTAGAACTCCACGCCCCGCGCGATTTGATACGGAATCCGTGCCTTTCGGAGGGCGTCTTCGATCACGCGGGTCAGGGCGTTGATCCGGTAGAACACCGCCGCGTCACCCGGCGCGCCGCCGCCCTCGCAATGGGCTTGAATGTCCTCGGCGATCTTCTCCGCCTCGATGTGTTCGTCCTCGCAGGTCCACACCCGCACGGCCGTTCCCCATTCATCCTCCGTAAAGAGTTTCTTCCGCTTTCGGCGTGTGTTCTTCGAGATCAGCGACGAGGCGGCCGCGAGAATCGCGCCGGTGCTGCGGTAGTTCCGCTCGAGCCGCACGACCCGCGCCTCGGGATAGTCCCGCTCGAAGTCGAGGATGTTCCGAATGTCGGCGCCGCGCCAGGCGTAGATCGACTGGTCCGGGTCGCCCGTCGCGCAGATGTTGCGGTGCGCCTCGGCCAATCGCGCGGCAATCAGATACTGCGCACGGTTCGTATCCTGGTACTCATCAATCAACAGATGCCGAAACCGATCGCTCAACTCGGCCCGAATGTCCCCATGGTCGCCCAACATGAGAGCGACCCGCATCAGTAGGTCGTCGAAATCGCAGGCGTTCTGCTCCCGCAGCAGACGTTGATACTGCGCATAGATTCTCGCGACGGTCCGGCTCCGGTAGTCGGCCGCTTCTGACTCATACTCCTCAGGTGATTGCAGGGAGGACTTCGCCTTGCTGATGTCGGCCAACACGCCGCGCGGCTGCCAGTTGTCGGTGTGGAGATCACAATCGACAATCGCCCGGCGGACCAGCGCGCGGCTGTCGGACTGGTCGAAGATGGAGAAGTTTCGATCGATGCCCAGCCGAGAGCCGTATTGACGCAACAGCCGCGCGCAGAGCGAATGAAACGTGCAGACCCACATCCCTCCGCCGACGCCCAGCGCGTAGATCCGCTCGCGCATCTCGCCGGCCGCCTTGTTGGTAAAGGTGATGGCCAGCACCTCGCTCGGCCTCGCCACGGTCCGGGCCAGGCGGGCCGCGCGCCGCGTGATGACCCGCGTCTTGCCTGAACCCGCCCCCGCAAGCACGAGCAACGGGCCGCCGGCGTGGCCGACGGCTTCACGCTGCGGTGTCGTCAGTCCCTCTAGCAGGTCCTCGCACAACATGAGGCCCTGTATAGAACATCGACCCGCGTGTGTCCACGTCCTCGGACTTCCCGTCCGCGGGCTGCGGAAGTCGGAATCGAGCCCGACCTCCGTGGATTCTTCTCGGGATTGAGTGGTCTCGACACCGGGCGCGGCATACAATGCAGGCGGGGCGATCGCGTGACCGCACGCCTCTTTCTCCGCCGGAGACAACGACATGGACGCATTCTTTCGCTCCAGCCGCGCGACGGGGTTTAGAGTGCGTCTAAAGAGTCCTGTGGCACCGCCGTCTCGGTGGTGCGGACACGGGCGGCACGCCCGCGCCACAAAGGTTGCAGGACGCACACCGCTGAGTCATATCCTCGCCGCCGCATTCCTGATCGTTTGCGTCCCCTCGGCAGCGGCGGAAGATACGGCCGGGCTGAAGTCCCGGTCGGGCCGGCGACCGATCCAAATCTGGCCGATCCCGCAGGAGCGACAACCCCTTCCGACCGAGCCGACCCTCCGCCTCGGCGGATGGACCTACCGTGCCACAAAGGCTTCACCGGCCAGGGACGGCGTCCCCTGGAAGCTCATCGTTACGCCGGCTGGAAAAAACGCGGAAATCTGGACTCGGGGCCCGGGCCGCGGCCCCATTCCCATGGCGAACGCCGTCCCGGTCACGAACGGCCGGCCGCAGAAGGCCGACACGGTCCCGGTCATTGAACTGCCCGACATCGTGTGGAAGCAGCGGATGAGCGCCGATCTCCAGGACGTCGTCGGCATCCACTTTCACGAGCTCGTCACCGACGACGTCGCCCGAATCCTCTACACCGTCCACAAGGTTCCACCCGACGGCCCTGACGGCGGCGCCGGCGCGCCGGGTGGTGTTCACGGCCGCTCGGGCTCGCGCATCGAGGCGACGTTGTTGACGCCGGTCGTCTGGAGCCTGGATCAATCCATCGTGGTTCGTGTCACACCGCTTCGGAAGGATCTGACCGCCGGCCGCATCAGCCACGAGAGCGCGCACGCCGAGGTGTCTCAGCAGGTGCTGCTCGGCGTCTTGGGCGGACCCCAGGATTGGAACCCCCTGTACCGCACCGGACGGCGGTCGCATCTGGAGTATTACTGGAAACGCGAACAGATCGGTCGATCCTGGTCGGGCTACCAGCGCGGCATTGGAAAGCTGCTGACGCTGCGAACCTCGCTCGTGCTGGTGCCCCCCACGCGGTGGTCGATGCTGCTGCCCATCCCGCCGGAGCGGGTCACCCAGAAACACATCGAGGCCTTCAACGACGCGATCGTGCACCTGGGCCCTCGGTTTGCCGCGATCGACCGCGCCGCACAGGGCCGGTTCCACGCCGGCCACGGCGCCTACGAGAACCCGGGTTCCCGCTGAGCCCGCCCGCGCCCGCCGGCCCCCGGAACCGGTCTCTCTCCCTCCCCCCACCGACTCGATCAGGCCCGGCGAATCCGCCACCCGCCGTTCCCACCGCCCCCGGAGGAAACGGAGCGTCGAAAAACACGGGGGCATGACAGGTTTCGCGGCCCGACACGGTATCGCCGTAGCGTCCGACCCCCGTGCCGGACATCGACGCAAGAAAGGCTCATCCGCCCGCGGTCGTCGGCCGCCACGGGGGGGCGGCCGCTACGCGTATCCTCCGTGCCCGCCGATTCTGTCATGCATCCCCGAAACATCGGCGTGAATCGGCCGCGTTTGCACGCCCGTGAGAATCCGCTATACTACGGTGTTTTCGACCCTTTTTCGCGGAGCGACCTGATGTCGATTGATCTCCAACCCGGCAGCCAACTGACGGTCACCGTCGTTCAGGATCCCACAAACGCGGCAGCGGCCAAGACCCTGTCCCGCGTCTTCGCCAGTGACCCCGCCAATCGCCGGACGCGCCCGGCCAGGAAGCGACTGCGCGAGCGAAAGATGGAAGGTCGCCAGCGCGGCGGTCGCATCTGGATGGTGCGGCCGAAGGCCCCGCGTCGATTCCAGCCGAAGAAGGGCGACGCCTGCCGGCTCTTCGCCACCTCGGCCCTGCTCAACGACCTTCGCAGCGTCTCGCGTTTCGTTGAAGTGGCCTCCGGCGACGCGAGCGGAACGTAGTCCGGCGATTCACGGACCATCGGCATCGCTTGAAGGCCGCAGGTGATCTCGGGTCACGAAGGGCCGCCAAACGGCAAGCCGCGCGCAGGCGTGTTCCAAGAAGCAAGCCGCGCCGTGGCGTTTCTGCCGAACCTCAAGTCAAGCCGTGGCGCCGGCGCGACCGCGCCGCGCAAAGACACGCCAGCATCAACGACAACAGCGGCGCGCCGAAGAGACCGCACAACGGCGCCGATGGAACCATGAAGCCGTCGGCACCCGGAGTGGGCGCGGGACCGGGTGTGGATGCATCGGAGACCGGTTCATCCCCGGTCGAGACGCCGATCGAGAACTCCCCCATGTGGTCCACGACCGCCCAGACGATGTTCACATCTCGATCGACGCCGCAGCGACCGACATCGCCGACGTGCGGGCGAATCGGAAACGACGCCGCCTCGCTCGCGCCGGCCGTCGCGGGGCGCCACCGACCGTCGCCGCCGTTCCACCATTGCAGCTTCAGCTCGGATTCGCGAACGCCGGCCAGTTCCGCGTCGTCGTATCGAAGGGCCACGACGACGGCGTAGCTTCCCGGCGCCAACGCCGAGTTCAGGATCACCCGACGAGTCATGTCCGGGGTCGGCACGAGCCCGGTGAAGTTGGCCGACGCCCCGTCGTCGAACAACTCGGCCGACACCTCGACGCCCGGCTCGCCCAGCGCCAGGCGGATCGTCGCGGCGCGATGCGGCCGATCGTCCATCCGCAGGTCCATGAACACGCGGCCGTCGGTGTTGACCGGCAGAACCAGCGTCGAGGCGATCGATTCGATGACGACCTGATCGGCTATCGAGCAGCCGGT
>JBHHUY010000147.1:0-7533 GCA_046753965.1 Phycisphaerae bacterium | reverse complement strand
GGTCGGCGTTCCTCTGCATCAAACGGCCGCGCGAGCTGAAGCTCGCGGCTCGCCGGTGTTGTACTGCAAATCGAGTACAAACCGCACAGTTTGAGTCAGCCCCATCACACCGCACCATGGCGCACCGCCGCTCGTCCGCCGCCCCCCCGCGACGTCCGGGAATCATCCCGCTCGTCCGCGGGGGTGCGGGATGCAATAAAGCCCGATTGGTCGGACCCGGCGCATCGGAAAACCCGATCCCCACTCTCGGACCGTTGCCCGGGATTCCCTTGCAAATCGACCTGGAAACCGGGACAATGGCACCCAGAGAGAATCTGTCGCTGCGGCGAACGGGTCCGTCCGTCGGACGGGCCGGGGAAGCCGTGCAGCGAGGCGGGCGCACCACTGCGCCGTCACATGGAAGAAGCGCATCGGAGAAGGGACATGAAGCGGATCTGCATCCTCGTCGTCGCGGCGCTGACCGGCACCGCCCTGCTCACCTCGCCGCTCGCCGCGAAAGAGTCCTCCACCCGCCCGCGGCCCCGCCGCCCGGGGTCGAAGCTTCGCCTGTCCGAAGCCCAGAAGGTGGATGTCCACAAACGGCTCGATGCCAACGGCCGGCCCATTGTCCGCAGTCGCCCGAGGCGGCTCACACCGCGACACGCCGGCGGTGCGGGTTCATCCGCGACCGGGGCCGTCGGCACCTCGACGCGCATTCGCAGCGGCGCCGCCGGTCGCTCCATGTTCGCGGTTCAGCGCCCGCAGCGCCGCCGACCGGTCCGCGCCGCCAGCGGCGCGGCTGCCCAGTCCTCCGCACAAGCGGGCCGGACACAGACCAAGCCGCTCAGCGCCGAGCAGTCGGCCGAGATCGACCGGCGATTCGACCAGACCGAAACGACATCCGGCCGGCCCCCGCGCACGGTCCGGCTTTCAAGTAGCTCGTCCCACACGGCCTCAGGCGCCCGGACCGCCGAAACCGCGCCGCCCGATCGCGCGCGCGCCGGGGCGGCCGTCCTGCTCGCCGCCGCCCCGCCGTTGGATGAATGGGAACGGTACGTGGCCCGTGTCGCGGAGCACTATGCCTTCACCGAGGCCCAGACCGCGAAGGCCCACTTTATCTTGAAGAGCCTCAGGCACCGGGCTCAACAATACCGCCTGGGCCGAGTCTCGCTCTTCAACGACGCCGAGCAAATCCAGGACAAGCAGGCCCGCACCCTGCGCCTCGCCACCCTGAACCGGCCGATCGATTCCATCTTCCACGAGTTGAAACGCCGCCTGGAGAACCTGCCGACCCTCACCCAGAAGCTGCGCGCCGGGCCAATGCCCGCCAAGCGTCGATAGCCGGGGCGCCATTTCTCACAGAACAAGCGTGCGGATGGAGGCGCCTGCGCCACGCGTTGCGCAGCCGTCGCGAATCAACTGCAATCAGCCGGGGATGTCGAGCACCATGCCGGGGCGTAGTCGCTTCGGGTCATTCTTCACGACCGACCGATTGTGCTTGTAGACCTCTTCCCAGCGGGCCCCGCTCCCGAGCAGTCTTCGGGCGATGCTGTAGAAGGTGTCGCCCTCTCGAACGCGATAGGTTCGGCCCGAGGCCGAGGCCGGCGGCTTCGCGGCGGGGACGGTGCCGGCCGCCCGCGTGCCCGGCCGGGCCGTTGATGTTGCGCCGGGCCGTGACTTCGGCGCTGCCGGGGGTGCGGGAATCACGAGGATGTCGCCGATCTTCAGCCGGCGCGGATCCTTGACGGTCGGATTCGCCTTCAGAATCCGCCGAACTTCGAGACTCGTCGCGTAATAACGTTTGGAGATGTCGGACAACGTGTCGCCGTTGCCGATCTTGTGGCGTTTCGGCCAGACTTCGGGCGGCGGGCGGGAGGCGACGCGCGCAGGCTCCGCCGGCGCCGCCGACCGGGTTGGCGCTCGATCCGTACGTGCTTTCGGGTCAGACCGTGTCACGACGGCCGCGGGCTTGTCGCGGGCCGGAGACCGAGGTTGAGCGGCGACCGCGGGCGAGAGTCGCGACGGCGCGGCGACGGGTTTGCGCGTGGACGGAACCGGCGCGGTCTTGACGGGGCCTGCGGTCGGAGTGGAGCGGGCCGGCGGCGTGGCATTCACCTGGCGACCCCCTCGGGCGCCGGCGCCGGGACGCAGGTTGTCGCGAACTGCGGTGATCAACTCGGAAGAAGCCCCGGACCTGAGGGTGGTGGTGACGGCGGGTGCCGGCGGTCGCCCCCTTGGCGCGGCAACCGCGGGCCGCGTTCGATGCGAGGGCGCCGGCTTCGGCCGGGCGGGAGGTGTCCGCGAGACGATCGGCTTCGCCGCCGGTCGCGCGGCGGAGCGGACCAGCGGTACGGCCGGCTTCTTCCGCCGACCGGGCGTCGCCGGCAGGTTCGACGCCTGTTTGGCGTCCGGCGCGTCGGCAACCGGCGGAATCAGGGCCGGCTCAGCCTTCGGGCCGATCGCGATGAGGAGGTCCTCATCGGCGCGATCGCTGCCGTAGAAGAAATAGACGCTTGCGACCACGACAATGAGCAGGCCGGTGGCGATGCCGATTCTGGTCTCCGTGCCCATGACATCCTCCGTGACGTACTCGGCGGCACGCCGCTTGGGCCAGGCCGATTCCGGCGATGAGCGGACGGTCGCTGGGGCACCCCCCCGCCCCGGAACGGGGTGAGGGCCCCAGATCATTCACCTCACTGCGCGACTCAGGCCGGTTTCAGTTGACTGCGCCTCAACAAGAACTGGCTGGCAATACCGATCGAGCTGTAGGTACCGATGGACAGCCCGATGATCAGGACAAAACTGAAACTGTGTATGCCTCGTCCACCGAAGATGTACATGATAAGTACGCTGATGAGCGAGGTCAAGAATGTCAACAGGGTTCGGGAGAGGGTCTGGCTGATCGACGTGTTCACGATGTCGGGCGTGACTTCGGTCTGACGGCCCCGGTTTTCTCGGATGCGGTCGAACACAACGATCGTATCGTTAACGGAATAGCCGATCACCGTCAACAGGGCCGCGACCATTGCCAGATCGATCCGGAATCCCTGGTCGATCATCAGGAGGCTGCCGAGCCAGGGGATGTGGGTCGCAAGGTAGTATGTCCCGGCAACGCAGCCGATCGCGATGGTGACATCGTGGATCAGGGCGATGACGGCGGCGAGGCCCCAGCGGATGTTGCCGAATCGGAACCAGACATAACCGATGATGAGGAACCAGCTCAGCGCCAGGGCCAGGTAGGCCTGAACCTGGGCCTCGCCGGACACCTGCTTGTCGAACTGCGTGACCTGCTTGAGCGAGGTCTGCCGTTGAAGCGCCGAACGCAGCAGTTCCACTTCGGGTTCGGCGAGGTTGGATTGCCATGTCGCCGAAAGGCTGCCTTGATCGTCTTCGATCGGGTAGTTTTCATCGGTCACGAGGACGACAAGCCGGGTGTAAAGGTCGTGTTCACCGGGAGCGGGCACGAGGCCGAAGACCTTGGATTGTCGCCAACCGTATTTCTCGAAGCCGGGCTGGAGCCGCATTTGCCTGAGGCGTTCCTGGAGGACTTCGATCCTCTGCGCGGGCTTGACCTCATCGAGCACGATGGCGACGCCGCCCTGCCAGTCTTTCAGGTCGATGGCGGCCGCCTGGCTTTCGGTCAACTCGAAACCCAATGCCTTGGGGTTCTCGTCTCGAATGGGAAAGTAGGGAACGCCGCCGAGGTCCTGGTTGTCGAGCAACTTGAACGTCAGGGCGGGCTTGATGTCGAGGTCGCTCTTCAGGTTCTCCATGATCGCGTCCACGACGATCTCCTTCGAGGGCTCGCGCGTGACGATCGCGAAGGAGGCGCCCTCCTCGCCGCCGGCATCCAGGCCCGAGATGGCCTGAACGTTGGCGTCCCGAATCGAGGCGGCGGCTTCCCGCATCCGCCGAGCCAGCCTTGTCTTGGCTTCGACGGGATCGAAGGCCGGCCGCTCTTCGGCTTCCTCGCCCTGGGGCGTTCTTTCTCTGAGTTGGATGGTGACGCGCTGGGAGCCCGGGTCTTCGTAGCTGATGCCGCTGACCTGGCTCAACTCTTTGCCCAAGACCACCTTAAGGAAGGGTTCGAGCCGCGCGGCCGTAACGCCCGGAGTCTCGATGGTGTAGAGGCCTTCCCTTCCGACAATCTCGGCGCCGGCCACGGCGTCGGCGAAGCGTTCCAGGGTCTCGGCGGATTTCTCCAGCCGTTCGGAGATGTCGGTCTGATCCAGCTCGCCGGGATGTTTCAGGTCGATCTGGGCGTTGACGCCGCCGAGGAACTCGATGTCGTAGAGCTTGCTTCGGTCCAACGAGACGAAGCCGATGATGCTCAAGACGATGAGGACGCCCGAGAGGCCGAAGAAGACATAGCGTTTACCCACCCAGTTGATCTTCGGAGACCCGATGAGGTGCAGCATCGGCAGGGTCGTCCGGCCGTGATGGACGGCCCGGGCGAGAAACATGAGAACCATCAGGCCGAGGATCGCGGGGCCGATGTCCATGATTGATCTTCCAAAGGCCATGGAGACGGCGGTCTCCCGGGCTTCGGCGTCGTTGATCCAGTAGCCCAGGCCGTAGAGCAGGGCGCCGAACGCGGCGACGGAGACGGCCGTGTAGACGGGGTAGCGCTTGACTTCGGTCGGGACGGATCGCATGACCATCAGGTCGAAGAACATGCGGGTGACGAAGTAGGCGGTGAAGATGTTGATGAAGACACCGATGCCGAGGGTGAGGCCGAATCCCTTGACCTCTTCGCTGCCGACCATATAGAGGATGACGCAGGTCAGCACGGTGGTGACGTTTGAGTCGAGGATGGCGCTGAAGGCGCGTTCGTATCCGAGCTTGATCGCCATGCGCATGGCGGTGCCGCGGGCGAGTTCCTCGCGAATGCGCTCGTTGATGAGGACGTTCGCATCGACGGCCATGCCGACGGCAAGCACCAGGCCGGCGATGCCGGGCAGGGTGAGGGTCGCGCCCAGGGTCGACATCATGGCGCCGATGAAGAGGATGTTGAAACCGACGGCGATGACCGCGATGGTGCCGGCGTAGAAGTAGTAGATCAGCATGAAGATGCCGACGCAGATGGCGGCGTATTTCGCGGCGGCGAGGCCGGCGGCGCGATTGGCGGCCCCCAGACTCGGGCCGATCGAGCGGATGCTGATGGGGGGATCCTTGACCTTTCGGGGGAGGCTGCCGGCGTTGAGTTTCTTGACCGTATCGCGGACCTCCTGGGGGGTGAAGGTCCCGGTGATCTGGCCATTGGTCGTGATGACGCTCTGAATCGTGGCGTTCGAGATCGCCTTGTCGTCAAGAAAAATGCAGAGCTGCTTGCCCTTGTGCCGGCGCGTCAGGACGCCGAACTTGGAGCCGCCCACCTGGTCGAGCGTAAAACCGATGGCAGGCAGGCCGTTCTGGTCGCGCTGGAAGCGGGCGGCCTTGAGGGACCAGTCCTTCTCGCCCGGCGCCGAGGTGTGGGTCATGGTATAGCCCTCGGCGATGTGGGCGAGGACGTAATACTTGTCGCCGTAGCGCTCGACGACGACACCGAGGTTGTTCTTGCGCTGGTCGAACTCGGTCTCGAGCTTGTCCTTCAATCGCGTGAACTCGGCGGGGTCTTCGATTTCAAACCACTGGTAGTTCTCCTCCCCGGGCTGCGGACGGGGGCCCCGCTTCTTCAGTGTCTCGCGGTAGGTCTCGAAGATCGGGTTCGTCCGGTCGTTCTCGGGAAGGATGCGGAACTCGAGCACGCCGGCGCCCTTGAGAAGGCGCTGGAGGTCGGCCGGGTCTTCCAGGCGGCCTTCGCCTTTGCGACGCTTCTGAAGTTCCGCTGTGACCTGGACCAGGCGGTCGAAGAGGTCCGTCAGGCCGGGGTATTGCTTGTAAAGTTCGGCCAAGCCTTCCTTGCGCTTCTTGTCCTTGGGCTTCATGTCCAGGAGCGACTGGAGCCGGCCGATGTCGATGTTCGTGTCGACAACCTTGCCGACGGCTTCCTCGAAGACCTCCTCCAGCCGAATGACCTCGTCCAGGGTCGCTCCTTCCGTGAGATCGTCCGGGTTGACGTTGGCGGCGAGAACCTTGCGTATCGCCGATTCGAAGGCGGCCTTCAGCGCCGCGGCATCCGCCGGTTGCGAGGCGGGCTGTGAGGCCGGTGCCGTCACCGGTTGGCTCGCGGCAGGCGCGGCGCGATAGGCATCCCACGCGCGGGCCGCGGCTTCGAGGAGTTCCTTTCGCGCGGGAATGCCCCGGAGCATGGCCTGAAAGGCCGCCGGGCGTTGGTCGGGAGGAAGCTGGACGGCCTGCCGGATCTCATCCTCGGTGAGGTTGTCGCGTTGAATCTGTGCGACGCGCTCCTCGTATGCCTTTCTCATGGCCTGAAGGTCGTCGTAGGCCTTGGCGGCCGCATCGAGAAGGGGCACACGGGATTGGATGCCGTCGGCCAGCGAGGCAAAGACCGCCTTGCGCTGCTCGGGCGGGGCGGACACTTTGGCGACCACATCGCTGCGACGAATGATGGTCGAGCGGATTTCCTCCTGGAGTTGCTCGTACCCGCTCCGCGCGAGGGCCACGTCCTTGCTGGGCCGCGGCATCTGGATTTCCAGGCGGTTGTGCCCGACCGGCCGCCAGACGAGGTTGAAGACGCCCTTGGGGTCGACGCGCTCCTTCAAGACGGCCATGACGTTCTTGGAAAGGTCTGCGCGCGCGCGAGGATCAAGGCCGGTGTCGTCGATCTCATAAAGCAGGGTGTAGCCGCCGTACAGGTCGATGCCGAACTTCAGTTTCTGGTCAAGCGGCCAGACACTGGCGAAGGCCAAGGCCACCAGGGCACCGACGATGGTGGTTTTCCACCAGAGATCTCGTTCGTTCATGACAGTTCTCGTTCTTGGATGTGTTGTGTTTCAATCGGTTCGGATCACGTGTGTCGGCAAGAGAAAACGGGCAATCAATCGCTATGTTCGAAAGGAGCCGACCGGGCCGGCGCGGGCGCGAAAGGCGCGCGCGAGCGCGGCGGACGCTTACATCAGCAGAGGGGAGGTGCGTGTGCGCGATAAACCGGCCGGTGGCGCAGCCGCGGCGGAATTGCGCGGCAGCGGCGCCGCGGCCGCGAAGGACCACGATCAGCAAAGGCGGCCTCGTCGGACGCGGCCAGGACCGGATGGCCGCCGGCGTTCTCGTGATCGGCGGGTTTGGCCGAGGTCGGCGCGACGAACGACGGCGCGGCGTGCGGCCTGCCGCGGCGCGTATCGTCGTCCCGACGGTCGGGGCGCTGCGACGAAGCAGGCGACGCAGGACATCGATCGGCCCTCGATTGGGCAAGATGCCGTCGGGCCGCCAAGTGTGCGCGTGTGAGGCGGGCTCGATAGCCGGCATTGACGGCCGAGGGTCCCGGTCCGGTGACCAGGCACAACACCGCCGTCACCGGCAAGAGGACCGCCAGACTGTCCCAGACTCTCCTGCGCATGGCGGAACACTATACCCCGGCCTGCCCGAGCCCGCAACGGGAGCGGCGGCTGGGCGAAAAGGTGCGGGGTCCATGACAGTTCAGGCGGCTATCAC
>JBHHUY010000146.1:0-7538 GCA_046753965.1 Phycisphaerae bacterium | reverse complement strand
ACCAGTTCCTTACGACAGAAGACCGAAAGCCGCCGATCCTCCGCCGCTGAGGCCGAGCCTGCTCGGCGTTCGGCTTGCCGTTTGGCGGATGCGGAGCCGATCGGGTAGAATGAAAACGCCGCGTCCGTCCCGCGAATGCGATCGGCGAGCCGACGGAGCGCACCCCTGGTTCCGTATTGAGTCTGAAAGGACACGACGCGCTCCCCATGCTCCATCGAATCCTCCGCCTGAGTCTCGGCCTCGCCGGCCTCATCGTTGCGTGCGACGCGAAACGGAGCCCGCCCGGCAAACCCGCCACGCGTCCTGCGAACGTCGCGAAAGCGGCGCCCGCCGATGCGCCTGCCAGCCCGACCGTGTCGGCAAGGGCGACGTCCGCACCGACCCAAGCCGCGCCGCCCGCCAAGGCGCCGGATCGGGCCGACGGCAAGGCCGCCTTCACCCTCGCCACGCGCCAGACCTTCTGGCCCGGCGGCAACCTCCGCCGCGAATGGACCGTCAAGGTCCTCCCGAACGGCAAGGAAATCCGCCACGGACCCTTCAACGCCTGGCATGAGAACGGGCAACTTTACCTGTCCGGAGAGTTCGTCGAGGGCCGGCGGAGCGGGCTCTGGCTTTCGTGGCACCTCAACGGCATCAAGCGAGGCGAAGGCGCCATGAAGGACGGACTCAAGGAAGGCGTCTGGCAACACTGGGACGACGCGGGCCGAAAGCGGCGCGAAGTGACCTACGCCCACGATGTCCTGAACGGCAAGTGGACCGAATGGGACGAAAACGGTGTCGTCACACAGAGCGGCGTCTACGTCGACGGACGAAAGGACGGCCCCTGGATCGAGCCCGGCCCGGACGGCCCGACACAAGCCCAGTGGGATCACGGAGACCGACTGCCGTAGAGCCGCACGCGTCGCGCTGATCGCACCGAGGCGATTCGAGCCCGCTCAGCGATCCCGGTAGGGTTGACGATTCTCGAACAACTTCAACCGGTCTTCGAGCCGCGCAGTTGTTTCAGCATCCTTCCTGTCTCGCGCGACGGCCATCGCGCGCTTCGTGGCGTCGATCGCATCGTCAAACCGACCGACCTCGGCATAGGCCGCCGCCAGCGTCGCCAGAATGTCGGCGTTGCGTCCGGCCGCGGCCCCGTTGGCCATCTCGGCGAGCTTCACCGCCTTCGGCCCATCGCGCAGCGCGTCAGAGGGCGAGGTCGCCAGGCGCCAGGCGAGATCGTTCGCGATCCGCGCGTCTGCGGGCAGGTTCTCGTTTGCCTCGAGAAGAAGCTTGACGGCCTCCGCCGCGTCTCCCCGCTGGTCGAGGAGGTTCGCGACCGTCCGGTAGGCACGCGACGGGCTCGGCGCCGCATCGATCAACCGCCGGTTCATCTCGATCGCTTCGTCGATCCGCCCCGACTTTTCGAGATTCCGCGCCATCTCGATCAGGGCGCCCACGTGATCGGGCTTCACTTCGAGCGCCTTTCGGTATTCCGTCTCCGCCCCCGCCATGTCCCCCGCCAGCGCGAGGCTGCGGCCAAGATCGAAATGCCCCTCGGCGCTGTCGGGCGCCGCCTCGGCGGCACGCCGGAAGTAGTCGCCGGCGGTCGGGTAGTCACCGCGGTCGGTGTACCAGGTGCCGAGGGCCTTCAGGACACCGACACGCTTCGGGTGGTCTTCGAGAAAGCCTTCCAGTTCAGCAAGGCCTTCTTCGGCTCGCCCCGACTGCCTGAGCAGCCGCGCCAGGACGATGCACTCCGCGGCCCCGTCGGGCGCCAGCTTTCGGGCCTCTCGCAGTTTCGTTTCGGCGTCTTCCTTGCGGCCCAACCCCCAGAGCGCGACACCCCACTTGAGACGGATCAGGGAAACGTCCGGCGCCAGGGCGGCGGCGGCTTCGAACTCCACGGCGGCCCGCTCGAACTTCTTCTGGTCGCTGAGTGCTTCGGCCAGGTGCAGGTGGCAAAGGTGATTTGTGGGAGCGAGATCGGCCGCGCGTCGGAACTGGGCCTCCGCCTCCTTCAGATCGCCGCGAAGCGCGATGATCTTGCCCAGATCGAGCCGGACATGGACATCCGCCGGATTGAGCTTCAGACAGCGCCGAAATGTCTCCTCGGCAGCCTCGTAGCGGCCCTGCTCCGCCTGTGCGGTGCCGAGCAGTTTCAACGCCTGTACATTGTCCGGCTCCTTCTCCAGCAGCGAGCGATAAAGCTGCTCCGCGCGCTCGGCTTGGCCACCCAACAGCGCCCCCAGCGCGGCGTTTTGAAGTTCGATCCGATCCTGCCGGTTTCTCGGGTTGTCGCCGGTCGGCTCGAAATGGTCCAACTCGCTCCCTTCATCCTCCTCCGACTCCGCGGTGTTGCCCACCACATAACCCAGGGCCAGGAGCTTCTTCAGCTCCTTTTCATCGACCTTCGTGCGCGCCAGGCGGCTGCCCGGCGGATCGGGCGAATCGATCAGAACTTCCTTGAGCCGATCGCGCAATAGACCGACGCGCTCCGGATTCGACGCCGCCAGATTGAACATCTCCAGCGGATCTTCGGCGACGTGATACAACTCGGGGGTCGGCGCGTGGATGTACTTCCAGCCGTCCATGCGAAGACTCCGCAGCGCGGAGTAACCGAAGACAAGCTGCGGAGCCAGCGTATCACCGTAGGCCGCTAGATGAAGGTCCGACTCCGGATTCGCCAATACCGGCAACAGGCTCACCCCCTGCATCTGCGATGTGCCGGGCAATCCGAGAAACGCCAGCACGGTCGGCGCCAGGTCGATCAATCGGACCTGCGTGGTCACAACCCGGCCCGCCGGAATCCGGCCGGGATTCCAGAGGATCAGCGGAACGTGCAGCGTCGTGTCGTACAGAAAGTAAGAGTGTGTGCCCTCTCCATGCTGTCCGCGGCCTTCGCCGTGGTCCGAAGTGAAAACCACCAGCGTCTTCTTCGCCAGCTTCAGCCGCCGCAGCTCATCCATGATCCGGCCGAACTGTTCGTCGAAATAGGCAATCTCCGCCAGGTAGCCGTCCTTGTATTGATCCGCGAACCGTTTCGGCGCCGTGTTCGGCTGGTGCGGATCGTAAAAGTGAAGAAAGATGAAGAACGGCCGGTCCGCGTTCTGCCGAAGCAATTGAATCCCCGCGTCCGCGATCGACTTCGCCTTGCGGGACATCAGGTCCCACGGGACGGCGGCTTCCGGGGCTTTCAACGGTTCCGACGATTCGGCCTTCGACGCACCTTCCTCCTCTTCACCCGAGGCCGCCCCGTCCGGTTCGCGGTGGTCGGGTTCGTCCGAGCGCCGGTGCAGATCTCCGTACGTATCAAAGCCCTGGTTCAGACCGTATTGGCGATTCAGAATCACTGACCCCAGTTCCGCATGGGTGGCATAACCGGCCGCTCGAAGCTGTTCGGCCAGTGTTTCGTTCGCGTCGTCGAGGACGAACCCCCCGTTGTCCCGCGCGCCGTGCACGTACTGATACGACCCCGTCATCATGCACGAATGAGACGGCAGGGTGATTGGAATCGAGGATATGCACTGAGTAAACCGCGTCCCTTCGGCCGCCAGCCGGTCGACGTTCGGCGTCTTCACGACCGGGTGTCCGTAGCAGCCGATGGAATCCGCCCGTGTCGTGTCGACCGACACGAACAGAACGTTCATCCCCGCCTCGCCTTTGATCTCGGCGGCGGCCGAGGGGCCCTTCGCCGCGCGCTGGCCGGAAGGCTTGCAGCCGACCGCGAGCAGGCCGATCAACACCAGCGGACACGCGCGAGGGCCGATCCGGTGAAGCGCGCGCCATGCCTCGCCCCGGGCAATCGGCGGCACGCCGCGCCGCATCCATCCTTCATCCCTTCGCACCCGGCGAGACACGGCAGCTTTATCCTTGTGGGTTCGGTTTCTCTTGACCCGGGGGAATCCCCGGCGGCTGTTGCGGCGGGCCGGCGGCTTTCGCCTGTTTCTGCTGGGCCAATAGCTGATCGAATGCCTTGACCAGTTCCAGGTCTCCCCGATCTTCGGCAATCTTGCGGGCCTTCTCGGTCAGCGCGATGGCCTCGTCGAAACGCGTCATCATCGCATATAGAACCGACAACTGACTCAGGATGTGCGGATCGCGGTAATGGGTCTGTTCGCAGAGTTGCTCCATCATCCGAACGCCCTCGAACGGATTGCGGTACTTCGCATCCGGGCAGCCCACCAGGAACATCGCCAGGTCGCTGATCGCCACGCGATCATCTGGATGCCGCTCGATGCCTTCACGAAGCAACTGCTCCGCCCGCGCGTATTCCTTCCGGCTCGCGTAGTACGTCGCGAGCGTGCCGCGGACGCCCGCCGAATCCGGCCGGGCCTTCAACTGCGCCTCGAGGTAAGGGCCCAGATCGTCGGCTTGCCCCTGCGCGGTGCAGGCCTGGGACAGGAGCACACCGATCGGCTGCGAGCCCGACAGTCGATACTCCGGATCAGCCTCGAACACACTGCGAAAATGCTCCACGGCCTCGTCATAGCGCTTCTGTTGCCCGGCGATCAGCCCGAGGTAGCAACGGGCATGCAGGTGATCGGGGTAACGAGAGACAATCTGCGCAAGATACTTCTCGGCCGCCTGATTGTTGCCTAAGTGCAGTTCCGTCACGGCGATGTTCATCAGGCTGATTGCGTCGGGACACAGGTCCAGACACCGGAGATAGGCCACTCTCGCCTTCTCCGCCTCGCCATTCAATCGGTATTGATCCCCGAGGAATCGAAACGCCGGGTGGAAGTTCGGGTACCGCTCCGCGATCGCCTCCAGCTTGGCGATCCGCCCGGCAGGCGTCACCGGCGCGCCGGCCTGATCCTCGTAGACGATCCTTTCAACCTCATTCAACGCGGGCATCATCCGCTTCGGATTCGGTCGCGCCGACGGATCGGGAAGCCGGGCGGCCGATGCCACGTACCCGAGCCCCTGAAGCTTCTGGAGATCGGATGCACTGAGCGACATCGTCGGCGGAGCCACTTGTGCCATGTCGAGGTCGTCTCCGAAGACCGCCGCCAGCGCCTGCCGCATCGCCGCGACCCGATCGGGCCGGGAGCCGATCAGATCGTTCAACTCGTTCGGATCCTTGGCCAGATCGTAAAGCTCCGGCTCCGGCCCGTGGATATACTTCAACGGGCCGACATAGACCGCCTCGAGCGCCGCCCAGCCGAAAACCAGCATCCCGTGCAGGGACTCCGCGAAGATCGGGCGGTCTTCAGGAATCGGCTGCGTCAGGTCGACACCATCCAGCCCCCCCGGGACGGCCGCGCCGAGCAGCGAAAGCACCGTCGGCATCAGGTCCACCTGTGACACGCGGCGGTCGATGTGCACCTTGCCCCCCAGCCGGGCCCCGCATCGCATGATGAGCGGAACCTTCAGCGTCGCCTCGTAGGTCAGAAAAGCGTGCGTCGACTCCCCGTGCTGGCCGAGGCTCTCGGCGTGGTCGCCGACCACGACCACCAGGGTCCGATCCGAAACCTTCGCCTCGTCGAGCGCCTCCAGGAGCCGGCCGACCTGCGCGTCAACAAACGCGATCTCCCCATCGTAGGGATTCACCGACTGCTCCCGGTAAGGACTCGGCGGGTCGTACACGGCGTGCGGGTCGAAGTAGTGAACCCAGAGGAAAAACGGCTGGTCCCGGCCCTGGCGCAGCCACCGGACCGCCCGGTCGGTCGTCGCGTCGGCCTTCCGCTCCTGATAGCGGTACAAGGCCGGCTGCTCGGCGTCGCGCAGATCGTCGTCGTAGCTCTGAAACCCCTGATCGAGACCGAAACGCGAATCCAGCACGAACGCCGAGACCACGGCCCCCGTGTCATAACCTTGCGCGGCCAGCGCTTCCGCCAGAGTCGTGTGCCGCCCGTCGAGACGATACATCCCGTTCACCCGCGCCCCGTGATGCGCGGGGTAGAGACCCGTCAGGATCGACGCATGAGAAGGCACCGTCGACGGCGCGGTCGCCTCCGCGCGAGAGAAGATCACCCCCTCGCGGGCCAGCCGATCGAGCACCGGCGTCCGGATGGTCTCGTTGCCATAGCAGCCGAGCCGGTCCGCTCGGGTCGTGTCCATCGTGATGAGCAGGACATTGAAGCCGCGCAGGTCTCCAGCCTTGGCCGGCACCGCGTCGGCCTCGGCGAAGTCCGCTGCGACCTTCACCGGCGTCGGATTGGCGTCGAGCCGGATCGCCGGCCGCGGACGATAGTTGGTCCAGACATAGCGCCCGACCGCGGCCAGGATCAGCCCGACGCCGAGCAGCACCTGCCAGAGCGGATAGCGCCCACGGCGTCGGCCGGGCTCAGCCTCTTGAGATGCGTCGGTCTGCGTGTTTGCCATCATCGGTCCAGGACTTCACGATCAAGTGGCTCGCCGTTTTCCGGCCGCTTCTCTCGAAACGAAGCGATTCTCATGGCAGTGCATCGGCGAGACAGGGGGTCGAGGTCAGTGTGATCTTCCGGACACCCGAAGCCGGGTCGCTCGGAACGAAACCGCGATTCTAGGCCGTCGAGACCGGCCCGACAAGAAGCGGCGCGCGTCTGTTTCGGACCGGGGCCGGCCGCGATTCAGTCTGGGGGCCACCCGAATCCGCGGTGGGCGCCTCCCGTGGCGGACGTCGAGCGACCGCCCGAGTCTCTCACTCTCGTTCGGTTCGTCACGTTGGACGCCCCGCGGACGCATCCGCCAAAGGGCAAACCGAACGTCGCGCCCGCTCCGAGACGACAGCCCCAACACTGACAACTGATAACTGACAACTGATAACTGACAACTGATAACTGATAACTGATAACTGACAACTGTTACCTGATAACGGACAAATGATAATCGATAACTGATAACGGAAAACTACGCCCTCTTGCCCAACGCACACGCGGCGTCGAAATCAATGAAATCCGCATGGTGAAAGATAATGGATTCTATCGTGCGTTGCACGTGGTCGCCTTCTTTGGAATGCGTGGCGACGATATGCATGACCTCGTCGGGCAGGCCGTGCTTCCAGCAGAGGCCGACGCCGCTGAAGGGATGCCTCAGGTGCTCGCCGCGCCGGCCCTTCACGATGCGGCCGTCCTTCTTCTCGTATTCGATCGGCTTGCCGACATCCGCGAGCAGCGAACCGGCGAGCAAATGGTCATGACTTATGGGCATGCGATCGCCCCAAATGTCGTTGAGGACGCGTTCAACGGCGAGACACATCCGCGCGCAGCTGCGGACGTGCTCGATGAACTTCATCTCGATGTCGCCGGCGAGGAGGGTAAACGGGATGTCGAGCAGCTCCTTGGGCTGCCAGCCGCCGGTTTTGATCGCGTCCTCCCAGACGTCGATGACTTTCTCGCGCAGCGAGTCGTCGTGGATATCCTTGAGTTCAGGGAATAACGCTTCGATCTCTTTACGCATGGGGACATACTCCGCGCGGGGGCCAAACCTCTCAGCGCGTCGCGTGCGTCGGCAAAGCCCCTCCCTCACGGTCGGGGTTCGGAAAAGGGGGGCTCGGGACGGTCGGAGCACGCGCTGCTAGTTGTCAGTTATCAGTTATCCGTTATCCGTTGTCCGTTGTCAGTTGTCAGTTGTCA